>JAKAHJ010000047.1 GCA_021815055.1 Pseudomonadota bacterium
CGCGCGCCTGCGCAGATCGAATCATGCCGCAAAATTATGGCAACCGAATCCGCCCTTGTGAATCCTTTCAGGCAAATCTTCTCAACCCGGACAAATACGACTCACTTATTTATGGACGGGCCCTAACTCTCTCTTCTCCGCGCATTCACTGCGATCGAGAGCAGCGTGCGCGCGGCGATGGTTTCCGCCAGCGGGGCATTGCGGCGGGCGTCGAGCGAGGCTTCTGCGAGCTGCTGCATGGCGCGCACGAAGCGCGCGGGCGTCGAGTTTCTGAGCGCGGCGCCGACCGCGGCCTCGCGCGAAAAATGCAGCGGCGGCGCGCCGCGCTTCATCGCCCATTCGATCGAATCGCCGCCGTCCACCGCGAGCTTCATCTTGTGCAGGTTGGCGACGTGGCGGATCGCGGCCGAAATGATCGCGGCCGGCGAGGCGCCGCCGGCACGCGCCTTCGCGAATTCGCTGTCGACTTCCGCGGTCTTGCCGGCGAAGGCGGCGTCGAGCACGCCGTCGAGCTCCATGTCGGAAGCGTCCGACACCACCGCCATGACGTCCTTGAGCTCGACGCGCGTCTGACCGCGCGCGTAAAGCGCCAATTTGCGGATCTCGTTGCGCGACGCGAGGCGATCGCCGCCGAGCAGCGACTGTAGCGCCGTGCGCGCGTCCGGCGCAATGGTCAGACCGGCCGCGCGCATTTCCTCGTCGATCAAACGCGCCAGCGCGGCGGCATTGTCGACATAGCAGGGGAGCGCGGCGGCGACCTTCGCCTTCTCGCACAGCGCGCGCAACGGTGAAGATTTTTTCAGATCGCCCGCCTCGATGATGACGCGGCATTCGGACGACGGCGCGGCAACCACCGGCTCGACCGCCGGCGCGATGTTGCGCGCGCCCGCCTTCACCAGCACGGCGCGGCGGCCGCCGAACAGCGGCACCGTGTGCGCCTCTTCCACCAGGCGCGAGGGATTGCCCGACAAATCCTCGCCCTCGATGCGCACGAAGCTGAAGGGATCGCCCGGATCGTCGACCGAAAGTTTCACCAGCGCTTCGACGCGTTCGCGCACCAGCCCGGCATCGGGACCGTAGACCAGCACGATCGGCTGCGCCGGATCGGGCTTGGCGAGGAAACGGTCGATTTCGGGGCCTTTGAGGGCGGTCATAAGTGACGCTCGTGTCCCGGGCGCGGCGCAACATGCAATGTTGCGACGCAGACCCGGGATCCCGGTTGCAAGAAAGCTGGGCCCCGGATCTGCGGGGCAGCGTTACACGCTGCCCCGCGTCCGGGGCACGAGTGTCTCACGTTCCCGCCACGAAATAGGAAGCGAGGCGATTGCGGATGCTTTCGGCGATCACCCTGGCGGCACGATCTTCGGCATTGCGCAGACCGCGATCGCCGGCGAAACGTTGCTGCTCGCCCGGGATGTTGTAGGACACGCGCGAGAAGGTCTGGCCCTGCACCACGGTCTTGCCGGTGGCAACCTCGAGCAGCGTGTAGGTGGCGTCGATGCCGTAGTAATTGATGTCCGGGCGCGCGGTAGCGATGTCGACAATCACCTGCGTCTGCTTGGAGGTGAGCTTGACAGTGAGCCGGTAGGCGGGCGGCGGGGCCGGGCCGCCGCCGGTGAGACCGAAGATCAGGTCGTCGCGCACCACGCCGCCGACGCGCGAGAGCCGGGTGCCGTTGGGCGCGTCGACCGGCAGCACTTCGACCGCGTTCATCTTGCCGACGATGCTCGGCCGGCCGGTGACCGAGTAATCGCCATACATCGGCTGGAAGCAGCCGGCGGTGAGGCCGGCCAAGCCGACGACGGCCACAATTCTCGCCGTCATTCCGGCCGAGCGGTGCAGCCGCGAGGGCCGGAATCCAGGGTCCACGGCACGGTGCGTTTGGCTCTGGATTCCGGGCTCGCTCGCTCCGCGAGCGTCCCGGAATGACGATCGTTCAAGCCACCACATTCACGATCCTCTGCGGGACGACGATGACCTTTTTCGGGCTTTTGCCGTCCAGGGCCTTTTGTACCGTATCGAGGGCCAAAACGGCAGCCTCGATTTCCTCTTTTCCGGCCTCCCGCGGCACCGTGACGTCGGCGCGCTTCTTGCCGTTGATCTGCACCGGCAATGTGATGGTGTTTTCGATCAGGAGCGCCGGTTCGACCTCCGGCCAGGCTTCGGTGGCGACCAGGCTGTTGTGGCCGAGCGCGGCCCAGCATTCCTCGGCCAGATGCGGCATCATGGGCGCGAACAGCCGCACCAGAATGTCGCCGGCTTCGCGCAAAGCCCAGGCGAGATCGGGCGAAGGCAGCGTCTCGATGCTTCCGATAGCCTCCGACAGCGCATTGGCGAATTCGTAGATGTGGGCGACGCAGCGGTTGAAGCGCAGGCGGGCGATGTCGTCCGACACATTGGCGAGCGCGCGGTGCGCGGCCTTGCGAACTTTTTGCGCTTCCGGACCGAAAGTTGTCGGGCGAGCTTGCGGTCCGGATACCTCGGAAACTTCGCCCACCAGCCGCCACAGCCGCTGCACGAAGCGCCAGGCGCCCTGCACGCCTTCCTCGGTCCAGATCACGTCGCGCTCGGGCGGGCTATCGGACAGCATGAACCAGCGCGCGGTGTCGGCGCCATAGGCGCCGATGATGTCGTCGGGGTCGACTGTGTTCTTCTTCGACTTCGACATCTTCTCGATCGAGCCGATCTCGACCGGCTCGCCTGTCGCAGTCAGGTGGGCGCGGCGCTGATCGCCCATGCCTTCGATGGTCACGTCGGCCGGTATCACCCAGTCGCCGGCCTTCGAACGATAGGTCTCGTGCACGACCATGCCCTGCGTGAACAGGCCGGCAAAGGGCTCGTCGATGTCGAGGTGGCCGGTCTTCTTCATCGCGCGCGTGAAGAAGCGCGAATAAAGGAGATGCAGAATCGCGTGCTCGATGCCGCCGATATATTGGTCGACCGGCAGCCAGCGGTTGGCGACCTCGGGCGTTGTCGGCGCGTCCTTATTCCACGGATCGGTGAAGCGCGCGAAGTACCAGGACGAGTCGACGAACGTGTCCATGGTGTCGGTTTCGCGCCGCGCTTCGCCTCCGCACTGCGGACACTTGACGTGCTTCCAGGTCGGATGGCGGTCGAGCGGGTTGCCCGGCTTGTCGAACGCCACATCCTCCGGCAGCGTCACCGGCAGGTCGGTCGCCGGCACCGGCACCGTGCCGCATGTCGAGCAATGGATGACCGGGATCGGACAGCCCCAATAGCGCTGGCGCGAAATGCCCCAGTCGCGCAGGCGGTAGTTCACCTGCCGCTGCGCGACGGGGGCGTTGTTGCTTCGCACTTGCGCCGGCCTCTCATCTCCCTCCCCCTGCAAGGGGGAGGGTGGGGGAGGGGGTCCTGCTTGCGGCTCGTTGACCCCCACCCGGCAGCCTTCGGCCGCCGACCTCCCCCTTTCAGAGGGAGGTAAGAAAGAGTTTTCCAAGCGCTTCGCCACGTCCTCCTTCGCCTCCGCGATGGTCATCCCATCGAGGAAGCGCGAATTGATCATGCGGCCGTCGCCGTCATAGGCGGTGGTAGTAATGACGAAGGTCGCGGGGTCCTGGCCATCCGGGCAGACCACCGGCGTATTGCCGAGCCCGTATTTGTTGACGAAATCGAGGTCGCGCTGGTCGTGCGCCGGGCAGCCGAAAATGGCGCCGGTGCCGTAGTCCATCAGGATGAAGTTGGCCACGTAAACCGGCAGCTTCCAGTCCGGATCGAACGGGTGCAGCGCGCGGATGCCGGTGTCGAAGCCCATCTTCTCGGCGGTGTCGATGGCTTCCTGCGAGGTGCCGATGCGTTTGCACTCGGCAATGAACTCCGCGAGCTTTGGATTCTTGGCGGCCGCCGCCTGCGCCAAAGGATGATCGGGCGCCAGCGCCATGAACTTGGCGCCGAACAGCGTGTCCGGCCGGGTGGTGAAGATTTCAAGCTCGCCCTCGCCGCCGGGCGTGGTCGCGCTGTCGAGCATGAAACGGACCAGCAGGCCTTCCGAGCGGCCGATCCAGTTCTTCTGCATCAGCCGGACTTTTTCCGGCCAGCGGTCGAGCGTGTCGAGTGCCTCCAGGAGCTCCTGCGCGTAGTCGCTGATCTTGAACACCCACTGATACAGATCGCGCTGCTCGACCGGCGCACCGCTTCTCCAGCCGCGGCCGTCGATCACCTGCTCGTTGGCGAGCACGGTCATGTCGACCGGGTCCCAGTTCACCTTGCGGTATTCGCGCGCGACCAGGCCCCCTTGCAGGAAGTCGAGGAACATCCTCTGCTGGTGCTTGTAATAGGCCGGGTCGCAGGTGGCGACCTCGCGCGCCCAGTCGAGCGACAGCCCCATCGACTGGAGCTGCTTCTTCATCGCGGCGATGTTGTCGTAGGTCCAGGCCTTGGGGTGGACCTTGCGGTCGATGGCCGCGTTCTCGGCCGGCATGCCGAAGGCGTCCCAGCCCATCGGGTGGAGCACGGCATGGCCCATGGCGCGTTTGAAGCGGGCCACTACGTCGCCCATGGTGTAGTTGCGCACATGGCCCATATGGATGCGCCCGGATGGGTAGGGGAACATCTCGAGCACGTAGTATTTCGGGCGGGGGTCGTCGTTCCGCGTGGCGTAGATGCCCTGCTCGTCCCAGGTCTTTTGCCAGCGGGCCTCGGCCTCGCGGGCGTTGTAGCGTTCGGCGCGCTGGTTTTTCGGCGATTCGGCAGTCATTTCCGGCTCTTTTGAGAGGCTGCCGGAGGTGACATGAAAGGGGGCGGTGGGTCAACGGGGCGCGAGAGCCTCGATCAGGCCGCCGCCAGCACCGCCTTCTTGACGGATTGCGGCAGGGAAATTACGCGGAAAAACGTCTTGGGATAAAGGTAATCCTCGCCGGATTCGTCGATGATCCGGACCAGTCCCTGTTTTTCAGCCTCCCGGTCGGACAAGGCGACGTAAATCTTCCGCTTCTCGAGCGAGGCGGAGTAGCCCTCGTTATCGACGCAGACGAGAAGCTGTTTCGCTTGGGCTTTTGTCATCCGTAAACCGTCTCAGGACTCCGCATGCCCGTCAACGTGGGTTGACGATCGTGCCTATAACTCTGAGGAACCCACCCTTGTCCTATGGGTTAGCCCCGCAGACAAGGAGGTGCCCCATGGTCGATACGACGAACATCAAGGAACAAATGGAGGTCTGCGGCTCGGACGGCGGGCATGTCGGCACGGTCGACTGCCTGAAAGGCGCCGACCGCATCGTGCTGACCAAGAGCGATCCCGTCTCCGGCGGCCAGCACCACATCATTCCGGCCGATTGGGTCGACAAAGTCGACGACAAGGTGCGGCTGAAGAAATCGACCCGCGACGCCATGGCGCAATGGCAGGCGGCCGCCTGACGGGTTGCGGCGCGGGCGCGGGCCGCGCCCTCAGCGCGGCGCCAGGATGCGCCGGATGGCCGCGAGCAGGGCCGCGGTGTCGTGGGGCTTTTCCAACAGTGGCGCCCGCGCGAATTGCGCAATATGGGTCCGCCCGTCGACCATGCCGGTGAGGAAAAGAAAAGGCGTCCCTCTGGCGGCAAGCGCGTCCGCCACGGCGAGGTTGGGGGCGCTCCCGTGCCCGAGTTTCAAATCCAAAATCGCGAAGTCGATCGGCGTCCCCGTGGCGATCCTGGCAAGCGCGTCTTCGATATCGGCCACGCAAATGACCGTCTGCGCGCCGGCACTTTCCAGCGTTTGCTGAAGATCCAGCGCAATCAGAAATTCGTCCTCCATCACTAGGCAGCGCGTGCCGGCGATCGGGTCGTCCTTGGCGGTGCTCAAACAGGGCTCCTCGCCGTTGTTCCCCAATGGAACTTCATCATATTTCACGCGTTAGGTTCCACGGCATTCAAATTTGATATAGCGCATCGGCTTTTTATGGAGCATTGCGGGAGGCTGTTTTGCACCCCGCTGACGGACAGACCCTCTAACCAAATTGGCGCGGCCATGGATTCAAGTCGCTTACCGGCGAACGCTCGTTTGTTGCCTTGCGAGCTCTGCCCGCTGCGCCCGCGGCCGGCGCTGCGCGAGTTTTCGCCGGAAGAGCTGGCTTTCGTAAAAAGCTTCAAGGTCGACGAGCTTCGGGTTGCCGCGGGGACCAATTTTCTGCGCGAGCGCACGCAAAGCGAGCACCTTTACACCGTGCTCAGCGGATGGGCCTTTCGCTACAAGCTGCTCGACGACGGGCGCCGCCAGATCCTCAATTATGCGATCCCGGCCGACATGCTCGGGCTGCAAGGCGCCATCATGAAAGAGATGGAGCATTCGGTCGACGCGCTCACGCCGATGGCGCTTTGCGTCTTCCCGCGCACGAGGCTATGGGACCTCTATTCGCGCTTCCCCTCGCTGGCCTTCGATATCACTTGGCTCGCCGCGCGCGAGGAACAGCACATCGATGAAAACCTGCTCAGCCTTGGACGCCGCTCCGCGCTCGAGCGCCTGGCCTACCTGCTGCTGCATCTTTTCGCGCGCGCCGAAGAAGTCGGGCTGACGCAAAACCGCAGCGTCCAGTTCCCCTTCACGCAACAGCATCTTGCCGATTCGCTCGGCATGTCGCTGGTGCACACCAATCGCACGGTGCAGCGGCTGCTGGCGACCAAGATCGTGCGCTGGAATAACCGCGTGTTCGAAGTGGTCGATCGCGACGAGCTGGCCGTGCTCGCCGGCGACGAAGCGCAGCCGCGCGTGCCCCGGCCCTTCATCTGAGGCGCGCACCCGCCCGCTTTCGCGCGCCTTGCCAACCTGCTATGGGGCGCGCCATGCAACCGACCGCTACCGCTTGGTCCGGCCTCGACAGCGTCCGCGCCGAGATCGCGCGCGCCTGCAAGGATGCCGGGCGCGATCCGGCCGAGGTGACGCTGGTCGCGGTCTCCAAGACCTTCGGCGCCGAAGCGATCGAGCCGGTGATTGCGGCCGGGCAGCGCGTATTCGGCGAGAACCGCGTGCAGGAGGCCAAGGCGAAATGGCCGGCGCTGACGGCGAAGCATCCCGGTATCGAGCTGCACCTGATCGGGCCCTTGCAATCGAACAAGGCGAAAGAGGCGGTGGCGCTGTTTGCCGCCATTCACTCCGTCGACCGGCCCAGCCTGTGCGAGGCGCTGGCCAAGGAGATCGCCAGGCAGGCCCGCCATCCGCTCCTGTTCGTCGAGATCAATACCGGCGCCGAGCCGCAAAAGGCGGGCGTGCTGCCGCAGGATGCCGATGCGTTTCTGGCGGCATGCCGCGACACATACGACCTGACCGTTTCCGGGTTGATGTGCATTCCGCCGCATGACGAGGCGCCGGGGCCGCATTTTGCGCTCACCGCCAAGATCGCGCGCCGCAACGGGCTGAAACTCCTGTCGATGGGCATGAGCGCGGATTTCGCTGTGGCCATCGCGATGGGCGCAACCCATGTGCGCGTCGGCAGCGCGATTTTCGGGGGGCGGGAGAAGAAGGCGTGACGGTGGCCTCTGTTCGCGTGGGGACGACGCGCAAGCATCGATGGTTGCGGTCGCGCCATTGACGGCGGCGACGCGCCCGATCGACGGCTTCGGCGTTGGCCCGATGCTCACACTCGGGACAAGCGAGGTTGAGATTGCCATATCGCCCTGCGGCAGCTTCCGATAATCTTGACCACGTATTTCGCGCTCGTTTTCGAAGTCTTTGCTCAGGCTCAACCGACCACGATCCTGGTGCGCGGTCCGAGGCGGGCCAGGAGTCGCCGCAGCGCGTCGGTTTTCAGCGCGATGCAGCCCGCCGTCGGCGCAAATCCCGGCCGGGCGACATGGATGAAAACCGCGCTACCGCGTCCGGCCGCGCGCGGCCGCATGTTGTGGTCGATCTCGACGATGAAATCGTAAAGCCCGTCCGGGCGCGCCAGCCGGTCGGCTTGAGCGTTCGGCGGGACCTTGACCGGCCGATTGTAGAGCCGCGAGCTTGGGTCCTCGCACCAGCCGTCGTCCGGCCGGATCGGCTTGAGCGGCAACTGGGTCAATGGCCGACTGTGCCGGTCGCTGCGCCACCACAGCCGCACCGGCCGGAAGGTGCCGCGCGGGGTACCGCCGTCGCCCTCGCGCTTGTTGGCTCTTATACCGCCGCGCCCGAGCGCCACCGGCAGGGCCAACGGTCCCGCCAGCAACCAGCCGCGCCTCGGGTCGCCCGGTTTTGCGCGCACGGCCAGCCGGGAAAGGGAGCGCTTCCGCATCCGGTCAAATCCCCCGCGCTTGAGCGGCCCCCTTAAACGTCAGTTCCCGCTTGCTCTTTTGGCCACGAATGGGCTAGTTCGCGCGCAGCGGCTGGCGAGAATAGCGCTTTTTCAGAAGATTGCGCGCCGGTTCGGCGCTGGCTAGGGGTCCGATTCGGTTTACAGTATGCGGAATCGGCTGGCGGATTCGATAATGTTTCGTTTGCCGAGGGGGCCTTTTGAGCGATGCCCAATAAGCGGACCATATTGATTGTCGACGACGATGCCGAGTTGCGCGACGCCTTGGTCGAGCAATTGGCCTTGCACGAGGAATTCGAAGCCATCGCCGCCGACAGCGGCACCAAGGGCGTGCAGGCGGCCAAGAACGGCCAGGTCGATCTGGTGATCATGGACGTCGGCCTGCCCGATGTGGACGGACGCGAGGCGGTGCGCATCCTGCGCAAGGGCGGATTCAAGGCCCCGATCATCATGCTGACCGGGCATGACACCGACAGCGACACCATTCTCGGGCTGGAATCCGGCGCCAACGACTATGTCACCAAGCCGTTCCGCTTTGCCGTGCTGCTGGCGCGCATCCGCGCGCAGCTTCGCCAGCACGAGGCGAGCGAGGACGCCGTCTTCGCCATCGGCCCCTACACGTTCCGGCCGAGCTCGAAGCTCCTGCTTACCCCGAAGGGCGGCAAGGTGCGGCTGACCGAAAAGGAAACCGCAATCCTGCGTTATCTCTATCGCGCGGGCCAGAAGCCGGTGTCGCGCGAGACGCTGTTGCAGGAAGTCTGGGGCTACAATTCCGGCGTGACGACGCATACGCTCGAAACGCACATCTACCGGCTGCGGCAGAAGGTCGAAAAGGACGCGGCGGCGCCGCAGATCCTGATCACGGAATCCGGCGGCTATAAGTTGGTGCCGTGAGCAGCGCGCGCGAACTTACACTTGATCATGTCCCTCGAAGACGACATCGCCTTTCTCGAACAGGTGCCGACTTTCGCGGCGCTCGGGCGGCCCGCCTTGCAGGTGCTGGCGATCGGGGCCGAGACGCGGCAGTTGGCGGCCGGGGCCGTGCTGTTCCATGCCGGCGAGCTCGCCGACGGCGGCTATCTGGTGCAGGAAGGCTCGCTCACGCTCGAACCCGGCTCGTTCTCGCAAGCCGAGGCAGTTACCGTCGGCCCTGGTGCGCTGGTGGGCGAACTGGCCCTCATCGCCGATATGGTGTGCCCGGCAACGGCGATCGCCAAAGAGCCGACGGTGGTGATGCGCATCTCGCGCAATCTGTTCCGCAAGATGCTGGAAGGCTATCCGGGCGCGGCGGAAAAACTGCGCGAGACGATGAGCCGGCGTTTGCAGGATTGGACGCGCGAGCTGGGCAGCGTCAGGCGGAAGCTGGAGAAGTGAGGGTCTCGCGCTCTCAAACCTCCAGCGTCGCCATTACCGGCACATGGTCGGAGGGACGTTCGGCGCCGCGGTAATCCTTGGCCACCGTGATCTTCGACACCTGTCCGGCGAGCGCGCCCGAGGTCCAGACATGATCGAGCCTTCGGCCGCGGTCGGCTGCGCGCCAGTCGGCGGCGCGATAGCTCCACCAAGTATAGAGCTTTGCGGGCTCGGGGGTGAGCACGCGCATCATGTCGATCCAGCGGCCGCTGTCGCGCGCGCGATCGAGCTTTTCGCATTCGATCGGCGTATGTGAGACCACTTTCAGCATTTGTTTGTGGCTCCAGACGTCGTGCTCGAGCGGCGCCACATTGAGGTCGCCGACCAGAATGGCGCGAGCTTTGTCCGCGGGCCTGAGCCCGGCATGCGCGCGCATCTCGTCGAGAAAATCGAGCTTGTGCTGGAATTTCGGATTTACTTCCGGGTCTGGCTCGTCGCCGCCGGCCGGCACGTAGAAATCATGCAGCGTGATTTCCTCGCGCAGGCCTGCGCGCTCGCCGAGCACGACCGAGATGTGGCGGCAATCGGTCTTGCCGCAGAAATTTTCGGCACTCGATCGCTCGAACGGCACGCGCGAGACGATCGCGACGCCGTGATAGCCCTTCTGCCCGTTGAGCGCGACGTGCTCGTAGCCGAGCCGCTTGAAGCGCTTGAGCGGGAAGGCGTCGTCCGGGCACTTGGTTTCTTGCAGGCAGAGCACGTCCGGCCGCGCGCTCTTGATGAATTTCGCCACCAGATCGATGCGCAGGCGGACGGAATTGATGTTCCAGGTGGCGATTTTCAGGGGCATGGGACGAATCTAGATTGTCGCGCCTGGTCTGCCAACGCGGCGTCTTGCTTGTCGGTGGAAAAGCCCCGGTGCCGTCACCCTGAGGGGCGAGCGCAAGCGAGCCTCGAAGGGTGCACGGCCAAGGAGTCTGTGCCCGTCATCCTTCGAGGCGCGCAAGAGCGCGCACCTTAGGATGACGGAACTGGGCTAATTCCGGTATTTCGTGTAATCGATCCTGAACATGCCGGGGTCGGGCTTGGTGGAACTGTCGAGATTATAAACCGCGACGGTGGTATCGTAGCCCTGCGGATCGGTCACCGTCCACTGCTTGAGCTTCATGTCCTTGGCGCTGAACATGATCATCAGCCGGCTGGTGCCGACCAGCGTGTTCTTTTCCTCGACCACCACCGTCACGAAAACGTCGTCGGCATAGACCGACACCAGATTGGTGTCCTTCATCAGGTCGATCTTGTCGGCGAGCAGAAAGCGAAGCGGCGTCTGCGACAGCGGATAGACGTCCTGCGTCGCCAGGCGCTTGTCGCGCACCACGACCGATTGCCCGTCCGCGATCAGCTCGATCGGGCTCGGATCGTCGTATTCGAAGCGCACCTTGCCCGGCTTGGAAATGGTGAAGGCACCTTGGGTGCGGCTGCCGTCGGGGCCGACCTGGACGAAATTACCGGACAAGACCTGCATGCTCGACAGGTAGGCGTTCACGCGTTGCACGATGGCGCGCTGGTCGGGACTCAGTGCGGTGGTCGAGCCGGGTTTGCCCAAAAGTGCGGCAAACGGATTCGAGATCGGGCTGGGGGCTTGGGTTTGCGGCGCCGCCGCCACCGGGGCCTGCGCGCGGGCGAGCAGCGCGGGCGACGGAACGCGGTGCGCCGGCCGGACCGAACCGGTGGTCGTCGTGGCGTGAGCAAGCGCCTTCGGGCGCGGATGCGGCAGCGGAACGCTCTGCGCCAGCGCCGGCGCGGCCGCGACGCAGGCCAACAGCGCGGCTATCGCCGCCGTCGTTGCCCATCCCAGGCTGGTCTTGGTCCCCATTACGATCTCCGCCTCACCAGGCTCTCCCGTCGGGTATTCTTTAGAGGAGCCCTGTGGCTATTTCGCGACCCCGTTTTGAGACGAACTGCTTTCCGTCCCTGACGGGGATGGGCGGCCAGCCATGACGCCGCAATGCGCGCCGGGAATGACACGCCTCACCGTTCAAAATCGCCCTCTTCGGGAACCAGAATCTCGCGTTTGCCCGCATGGTTGGGCTGGCCGACGATGCCTTCCTGTTCCATGCGCTCCATCAGCGAGGCGGCACGGTTGTAGCCGATCTGCAGCCGGCGCTGGATATAGGAGGTGGAAGCCTTGCGGTCGCGCTTCACGACCGCGACGGCTTGGCTGTAAAGGTCGCTGCCTTCGGCTAGCCCCATGCCGGTCGCATCGAACACGGCGCCGTCCTCGCCTTCGATCTCGTCGCTCGCGGTCACCTCTTCCAGGTATTCCGGCATGCCCTGCGATTTGAGGTGGCGCACCACCTTCTCGACCTCGTCGTCGGAGACGAAAGGCCCGTGCACGCGGCTGATGCGGCCGCCGCCGGCCATGTAGAGCATGTCGCCTTGCCCCAGGAGCTGTTCGGCGCCTTGCTCGCCCAGGATGGTGCGGCTGTCGATCTTGGAGGTGACCTGGAACGAGATGCGGGTCGGAAAATTCGCCTTGATGGTGCCGGTGATAACGTCGACCGATGGGCGCTGTGTGGCGAGGATGACGTGGATGCCGGCCGCGCGCGCCATCTGCGCGAGGCGCTGGATGGCACCTTCAATGTCCTTGCCGGCGACCATCATCAGGTCGGCCATTTCGTCGACGATCACCACGATGAAGGGCAGGGGCTCGAGCTCGAGATCCTCCTTCTCGTAGATCGCCTCGCCGGTCTCCTTGTCGTAGCCGGTGTGGACGGTGCGCTGGAGCGTCTCGCCCTTCGATTTGGCCTCGGCGACGCGCGCATTGTAGCCGTCGATGTTGCGCACGCCGAGCTTCGACATCTTCTTGTAGCGGCCCTCCATCTCGCGCACCGCCCATTTGAGTGCGACCACCGCCTTTTTCGGATCGGTGACGACGGGCGTCAGCAGATGCGGGATGCCGTCATAGACCGAGAGTTCGAGCATTTTGGGATCGACCATGATCAGCCGGCACTGCGACGGCGTGAGCCGATAGACCAGCGACAGGATCATGGTGTTGATGGCGACCGACTTGCCCGAGCCGGTGGTGCCGGCGATCAGCAAATGCGGCATGCGGGCGAGGTCGACGATCACCGGCTCGCCGCCGATGGTCTTGCCGAGGCAGAGCGGCAGTTTGGCGGCGGTCTCGTTGTAGTCCTTGGTCGACAACAGTTCGCGGAAATAGACCTTCTCGCGCGTCGGGTTGGGCAATTCGATGCCGATGGCATTGCGGCCGGATACGACCGCGACGCGCGCCGAAATCGCGCTCATCGAGCGCGCGATGTCGTCGGCGAGGCCGATGACGCGCGACGACTTGATGCCGGGCGCGGGCTCCAATTCGTAGAGCGTCACCACCGGGCCGGGCCGCTTGTTGATGATCTCGCCGCGCACGCCGAAATCGCCCAGCACGCCTTCGAGCGCTTGGGCATTGGCGTCGATCACGTCCTTGGGCAGCGCGCTGCGTTCGGACGCTTTCTGCTGCGCCAGAAGATTGAGCGAGGGCAGCGTGAAACCCGCGCCGGCGCGGCGCATGGGCGCTTTGCTCTTGGCGGCGCGGCGGCGCGGCGCGGGATCCTCGTCCTCTTCTTCTTCGTCTTCCTCGGCGGCCGGCGCGGCGCTCGGCGCGGCCACGCGCGTAAGACTGTCGAAGCGCGGTCCGAAATTCGGTTCGTGCCGTTGCACGCCGCCGGCCGGCGCAGCATTGGTCTTGCGCGGCGCTCGGCGCAGGAATCGAACGATGCGCGCCTTGAAGCTCAGGAGCGCGTGCACAATCATGCCGAGCCAGGGCGAGGCGCGGTCGCGCTCCTGCTCTTCGGCTTCTTCTTCTTCCTCGTTCTTCGCTTCCGCCGTCTCCGCCGCTCCGCGCTGCGGGAGCGCAAATCCGGCGGCGACAGCCAGCGTCAAGAAACCGGCAAAGCCGAACACGGCGGCGAGCGCGGTAAAGCCGAGCCCCGTGAAGGGCACGCCGAAAAACCCTGCCAAGCGCAGCAGCGCGTCGCCCGCGACGCCGCCGAGGCCCGTCGGTAAAGGCCAGGTGTGGGTGACCGGCAATGCGGAGGCGAAGGCTGCCGTGAGCAGCGTGGCGAGAATCCACAACGCGCCGCGCCAGCGTTCGCCGAGCGGCCGGTGCGACAACAGCCGCCAGCCGAGCAAGGCTTCCGGCGCCAGCAGCAGTACGCTGGCGAGCCCGAGCAATTGCATCGCGAGGTCGGAGAAAATGGCGCCGGGATAACCGAGCAGATTCTGGATCGGCTTCTGCGTGGCGTGGCTGAGGGAAGGGTCCTGCACCGACCAGGTGGCGAGCGCAATGGCGCCCAGCAGCGCAAGCACCATGAGCGACAGCCCCGCCATCTCGCGCAGCCGACGCCGCGCGATGTCGCGGAAGTGCTCCGCGACGAAAGCGATCACATCGAGGCTGCGATCGGCGGCGGACATCTATCCTGTTTTTCCACTTGCGCTCACCCTTTCTCCGCTCGTCCCCGCGCAAGCGGGGACCCAGCGCTGGATTCCCATCCCAAGTCGGCTGTAGCCGACTTGGGCACTAAGGAAGGCAGACATCGGGTAGACCCGATGTCTGTGCGCGGGAATGAGCGGAGAATGTGGCTTGTCCAATAGCTCAGTCATCACGCTACCCCAACACAGCAATGATGCGATGCAGCGCTTCGGCGGTGGTCGCCTTGTCCTGCACCATGGCGACGCGGATGTAATCCGCGCCGGGATTGGAGCCGTCGGCCTGCTCGCGCGCGAGATAGCGCCCGGGCACGACGCGCACGCCGGCCTCGGCCCACAGACGCTTGGTCGCGATTTCGCTGCCGCCATGTTTCGACACGTCGAGCCAGAGAAAAAATCCGCCCGCCGGGCGCACATAACCGTAGCGGTCGCCGATGATCTGATCGGCGAGATCGAATTTGGCGGAATAAAGCTTACGATTTTCCTCTACATGCGCCTCGTCGCCGTAGGCGGCGATGGCGACATGCTGCGCCGGGGTCGGCACCTGCGGCGCGGCGACGTTGCGCAGTTCGAGGAAGGGGCCGAGGAAACGCCGGTCGCCGGCGGCGAAGCCGACGCGCAGGCCCGGCAGGCTCGAGCGCTTCGACAGCGAATGGAAGATCACCACATTGGCGAAGTCGGGGCCGGAGGCTTCCAGCATCCCGGCCGGCTTATGCTCGCTGTAGATTTCGCCGTAGCACTCGTCGGCGAAGACGAGAAAGCCGAAGCGGCGCGCGAGCGCCGCCAGCCGCGCGAGATAGCGATGGCCGGCGACCGCGCCCTGCGGATTGGACGGCGAGGCGATATAACAGGCGACCGTGCGCGCCAGCAGTTTCTCGTCGAGCGCGTCGAGATCGGGCAGGAAACCGGAGGCGCGCGTGGCCGGCAAATAGACCGGCTCGCAGCCGGCGGCGAGCGCGCCCGCCGCATAAGCCGCATAGAACGGATTGGGGATCAGCACGGCAGGTTGGCCGTCGCGCGGGCCGACCCAGCGCACCGCCGAGATGGCGGCGAGGAACAAGCCTTCGCGCGTGCCGCTGAGCACCAGCACTTCTGTTTCCGGATCGACCGGGCGTGGCAGCGCGTAGCGGCGGCCGAGCCAGTCGGCGACCGCGCGCCTGAACGGCTCGATGCCTTTATTGGCCGGATAGCGGCCGAACTCGGCAAGGTGCGCGGCGAGCGTCGGCTCGACAAAGGGCGGGATCGCATGCTGCGGCTCGCCGACCGAGAGATTGATCGCCGGCTTGCCGGGTTCGATGCCGGCGATGAGCTCGGTCAGCCGCACGAAGGGCGAGCGGGAATCGGCCGCCGGGGCCGTGGAAGGGGTGGGCGCGCGCTGGGCACTCGTCATGGACATGGGTCTACAAGGCGGGAGAAGCCCGCGGCGGACGGTTTAAGCCACATTAAATAGGGCGAGGTTAAGACCCGATTAACCATCGGGGGCCGGGGACGTTCAACGCTCTCTTAGCAGAGGTGCAAGGCGCGGGTCTTGGGCGAAAACCGCCAAGGCGAACGCAAGCGAACGGGTGGGCGTCTCGCACACGGCGCGCACGCCCGCGCGGCCGACATGCAGGTGCCAGGTCTGCCGCTCGACCGCGTCCTTGCGCGCGAAGGCGCGGCAGGTGAGCAGCGCCACATTCGCGCGCTTGTCCGGATCGCGGACCGACTCGTAACGGATCGCTTCGGTGCCGGCCGCGCGCGCCGCATCGGCAAGATCGAGACAGGCTCGATAATCCGTCGGGTGCGTCCATGTCGCGCGATCGCGGTCGAGCGGCGGCCGCGTGAGATCGATGGCCCTCTCCGTCGCAACCGAAACGGCGAACACGGTATGCTCCGCCGGGTTGGAAGGCCAGGGCGTGGCCGGGCTCTCGGCGAAGAACAGCAGCCGGTAGAACGAGGCTTCCGCGATCGCCGTGTCGGGCGCTTCCGACGCGTAAAACACGCCGGGGTGCGAGCCGGCGCGGCGGAAGCGCGAGTCGAAAGGATAAGGCGCATAGCGGAACGGCGTGAACAGCAGATAGCTGAGATGGTCGCATTCGGCGGGGATTTTCGGTTTGGCCCGTTCGAGCAGGCGCTCGAGCGCGGCCTGCTCCTCGAGCGTGTCGGTCAATTTCATGGTCGCGACCTTGGCCTGCGCCTCGACGACGCGCCAAAGCCGGCCGCGCAGCGGACCGGCGTTAGATGCGAGCGCGGCGGCTGTCCAGGTACTGGACGACATTGACCAGGCCACCGACGGTTTGAATGAGCTTGATCGGTGTGTCGGGCAGCGCCGTATTGGCGTTGACGAGCCATGCCTTCGCGACGGTCTCGTCGCCGCCGACAATGGCATCGAGCGCGCGAAACAGCCGCACGAACATCGCACTCAGTTCGAATGATTTGCTGTCGCGCGCCAGCGTAAACTCGTTGCGGCTCATGCGCGAGACCGTCGCCTCCGATACGCCGATCACGGCGGCCAGCACGCGGTTCGTCATTCCGAGCCGGTGCGCGGCGCGGACAACCGCCTTGCTCAGCGCGACGACTTCGATTTCGGACGGCTTGGCCGCGGGCTTGGCAGTCATTGGGCATCTCCGTCAGTAGAAAATATATGGATTATTTCTTTCGGAAACAAGAATGACGGCCGTTCCGAAAAAATTCGTATTTCGTCGAATAATCAATGGCTTAAAAAGTGAGGCCCCGGTCCTTTTGGAACCGGGGCCTCGACGGAAGGGACAGTGCCGGGTTTCCGCCCCTACCGCAAGGTGGTCCGGCGCACGATCCCGAAACGGAGGAAGCGATTTCGGAACGCGATCATGCGCCGGTAAGGCTTGCTACGGAACCACCTCGCCATGCAGCGAGAGGTCGAGGCCGTCGCGCTCCTGCTCCTCGGTGACGCGCAGGCCGATCGTGAACTTCAGGATGAAGAGAATGATCAGCGTGGCGATGGCGTCATAAACAAGCGTGCCGAGGATGCCGTAGATCTGGGTCATCACCTGACCGGCATTGCCGTCGATCAGGCCCGAGCCGAGGCTGTTGATGGCCTTCTCGGCGAACACGCCGGTGAGCAGCGCACCGATGATGCCACCGACCGCATGCACGCCGAAGGCGTCCAGCGAGTCGTCGTAGCCGAACATGTGCTTGAGGCTGGTAGCGCCCCAGTAGCAGCCGACGCCCGCGGCCGCGCCGATCGCCAGCGAACCGACCGGACCGACGAAGCCCGAGGCCGGGGTGATGGCGACGAGGCCGGCGACCGCGCCCGAGCAGATGCCGAGGATCGAGGGCTTACCCTTGAGCGCCCATTCCACGAACATCCAGGCCAGTGCCGCGGTGGCGGTGGCGATCTGCGTCACGGCCATGGCCATGCCCGCGGTCTGGTTGGCTGCGACAGCCGAACCGGCATTGAAGCCGAACCAGCCGACCCACAAGAGCGAAGCGCCGATCATGGTGAGCACCAGGTTGTGCGGCGCCATGTTCTCGGTGCCGAGACCCTTGCGCTTGCCGAGCACGAGCGCGCACATCAGGCCGGCAACGCCGGCATTGATGTGAACGACGGTGCCGCCGGCAAAGTCGAGCACGCCGAGGCCGCCGAGCCAGCCGCCGCCCCATACCCAGTGCGCGATCGGCGCATAGACGAACAGCGACCACAGGCCCATGAACCACATCATCGCCGAGAACTTCATGCGGTCGGCGAAGGCGCCGGCAATGAGCGCCGGGGTGATGATCGCGAAGGTCATCTGGAAGGCCATGTAGACCGACTCAGGGATCGTGGCCGCGAGCGGGCTCACGACATTGGTGCCCATCCCCATCAGCAGGAAGCGCGACCAGCCGCCGAGATAGGGACCGCCGTCGGTGAAGGCCCAGCTATAGCCGATGATCATCCAGAGCACCGTCACCA
>JAKAHJ010000048.1 GCA_021815055.1 Pseudomonadota bacterium
GCTGCTCGAGAAGTCGCAGGAATACCGCTGCTGCCCGGCCGGCGAAGTGGAAGAGGAGGAGCCGTGACGGCCTTCCTCTCCCGGAGCTTCACCGACCTCGCAGGCTGAAGCGATCGCAGATCGGATGGGGGTCAGGCCGCGCGGCCGCGTCCCGATGGGCCGAAGCGCCGCCGCCGCCTCGGGCCGGACGGATTGCGCCCGTCGTCGGCCTTGCCGTGGCCGTTCTTCGCGCGCTGCAGCGGGCGCTCGCCCGCCCCGTCGCGGCGATCGTCGTCGCGGCGATTGTCGTTCTGCGCCTAGCGGTCGGTCCGCGGCTGATTGCGGCCGCCGTCGCGGCGCTGTCCGTTGCCCGCGGGCGCCGGACGCTTCGCTGTGCCGTGATTGACCGCGGCCGGGGCCGGCGGCGCCAGATCCTTGAGCCAAACGCGGCCGTCGACCACCACCAGCGGGCGCTTGGTCAGGCGCTCGATGTCGCGCAGGAACGTGCGCTCGGTCGGATCGCAGAACGAGACCGCGATGCCCTCGGCCCCGGCGCGCGCGGTGCGGCCGATGCGGTGGACATAGCTCTCGGGCACGTTCGGCAGATCGTAATTGATCACGTGGCTGACGCCGTCGACGTCGATGCCCCGGGCGGCGATGTCGGTGGCGATCAGGATGCGCAGCTTGCCGGTACGGAAGTCGGCGAGCACCCGCTCGCGCTGGTTCTGCGACTTGTTGCCATGGATAGCCTCGGCCGCAAATCCGGTCTTCTCGAGCGAGCGGACGACCTTGTCGGCGCCGTGCTTGGTGCGCGTAAAGACGAGGACCCGGTCGGTCTGCTCGGTCTTGAGCATTTCGACCAGCAATGACGGCTTGGCCGCCTTGTCGGTCAAGATGACACGCTGCGCGATGCGTTCGACCGTCGTCGCCTGCGGTGTCACCGACACCTTGGCCGGATCGCGCAGCATCTGATCGGCGAGCCGGGTGATCTCCTGCGGCATGGTGGCCGAGAAGAACAGCGTCTGCCGCTCTTTCGGCAGCATGGCGACGATGCGCTTGATGTCGTGGATGAAGCCCATGTCGAGCATGCGGTCGGCTTCGTCGAGCACCAGCACCTCGATCTGATTGAGGCTGACCGCGCGCTGGTTGACCAGATCGAGCAGGCGGCCGGGAGTCGCCACCAGCACCTCGACGCCGCGCGCCACCGCGCGCGCCTGCCGGTTGATCGGCACGCCGCCGATGGCGAGCGCGACTTCGAGCGGGCGGATGTGGCGTCCGTAGGTGCGGAAGCTGTCGGCGATCTGGCCCGACAGTTCGCGCGTCGGCGAGAGCACCAGTATGCGGCAGGAGCGCTGCGCCGGGCGCAGGCGCTTGCCGAGGATGTGGTTGAGGATGGGCAGCGCGAAGGCCGCGGTCTTGCCGGTTCCGGTCTGCGCGATGCCGATGACGTCGCGCGCTTGGCAAGCGAGCGGGATGGTCTGGGCCTGGATCGGAGTGGGGGTGGTGTAGTTCTCTTGCGCCAGTGCGCGAAGGATCGGCTCTGCGAGGCCGAAATCGTTGAATGAAGTCAAAACGTCTCTTTCTTATATGGCGAAGCGGCCGGACCGCATGGGCGGACGGCGGAATCGCGGGGTTCAAGACATCCCGCGTGGCCAGGGTTGTCGTTCAGGTCAGGAGGTACGAAAGAGGCGGGGCGAAAGTCGGTTGAATGAATTTCGTGCACGCAGCCCGCGGAACCCGAATCGACCGGGTCTCTCATCCGCATGGGTCATATGACAGGCGCGCGTGGCGGTTTCAAGGCATCTCGGGCAATTATTGCGGCGATGATGAATGGATTTCGCCGTCGCCACCGGGCCATGCGCCCACGACAAGGGATGGGTCCCCGATAGACAATCGCCGGCAGATCGGGGATTGTCTGCCGCCAAAATCAGCATTCGGCCGAAATTAAGCCATCGGAGCCGTCGAAATGCCGTTTCCCAGAGCCTCCCAGGCTCTTTCCCGCTTCACCGTCCTCGATCTCACCCGGGTCCGCTCCGGGCCGACCTGCGTGCGCCAGCTCGCGGACTGGGGCGCCAATGTCGTCAAGATCGAGACGCCGGCGCATCTGGAGAAGGGCGAGGGCGCCGGTGGGCCGCGCGAGAACGCCGATTTCCAGAACCTGCATCGCAACAAGCGCTCGATCACCCTCGACCTGAAATCGCCGCAGGGGATCGCCGCCTTCAAGCGCATGGTGGAGAAGGCCGACGTCGTGGTCGAGAACTTCCGGCCCGACGTGAAGGACCGGCTCGGCATCAATTACGAGGATCTGAAGAAGATCAACAAGCGCATCGTGCTCGGCTCGATCTCCGGCTTCGGCCAGGACGGGCCCTATCGCGACCGCCCGGGCTTCGATCAGATCGCGCAAGGCATGGGCGGGCTGATGTCGATCACCGGCCTGCCGGGGCAGGGCCCGGTGCGCGTCGGCATCCCGATCGCCGATCTCACCGCCGGGCTGTTCTGCGCCATGGGCATCCTCACCGCGCTGCTCGAGCGCGAGGTATCCGGCGAAGGCCAGTGGATTTCGACCTCGCTCCTGCAGGCGCAGATTTTCATGCTCGACTTCCAGGCCGCGCGCTGGCTTCAGATGCAAGAAGTGGCGAAGCAGGCCGGCAACGATCACCCGACCTCCATTCCGACCGGCGTGTTCCGGACCAAGGACGGCCACATCAACATCGCCGCCGCCGGCCAGGTGATGTGGGAGCGTACCTGTGCGGCGATCGGCGCGCCCGAATTGGTCGATCATCCCGACTTCGCGAGCGGCGCGCTGCGCTCGAAGAACCGCGCCGCGGTGAATGCCGAGATCGACAAGCGCACGGCCGGCAAGACCGGCGCGGAGTGGATCGCCATCTTCAACAAGACCGGCGTGCCTTGCGGACCGATCTATTCGATCGACCAGGTGTTCGCCGACGAGCAGGTGAAGCATCTCGGCATGGCGGCCGCGGGGCGCCGGCCGGACGGCAGCGAGCAGCTTTTCGTCGCCCAGCCGGTATCGCTGTCGCGCACGCCGAGCAGGATCGCCGCCACGCCGCCGGAGCAGGGCGAGCATACCGACGAAGTGCTGAAGGAATTCGGCTTCGCCGACGCCGAGATCGCCGAACTGCACAAGGCAAAGGCGGTGTGAGGGAACGGAAGTACCATAGCATCGTCATTCCGGGGCGCACGCGCCAGCGTGCGAACCCGGAATCCATACGTCGCAGCGCTGCGGAGTATGGATTCCGGGTCCGGCCCTTCGGGCCGCCCCGGAATGACCGGCTAGAATGACGGTTATAGAAGGATCCGTGCAATGAACGTCGTAGCCAAGACCGACAAAATGTTGTCCCGCAAAGAGGGAAGCGTAGGCTATCTCATCTTCAACAATCCTGAGCGGCACAATGCGGTGTCGCTGGAAATGTGGGACGCGGCCTCGGAATACCTGGCCGACTTCGCCGACGACAAAGCGATCCGCGTCGTGGTGCTGACCGGTGCCGGCGGAAAGGCCTTCGTCTCCGGTGCCGATATTTCCAAGTTCGAAAGCGAGCGTTCGAGCAAGGAGGCGATCGACCGCTACAATATCGCGGTCGACAAGGCCAACGCCGCCGTCTACGAATTTCCCAAGCCGACCATCGCCATGATCCGCGGCTATTGCATCGGCGGCGGAGTCGGCCTCGCGCTGTGCTGCGACATGCGCATCTGCTCCGACCATTCGAAGTTCGGCGTGCCGGCGGCCAAGCTCGGCCTCGGCTACGGCTTTACCGGCATCAAGAAGCTGGTCGATGTCGTCGGCCCGTCCTTCGCCAAGGAGATCTTCTACACCGCGCGCCAGTTCACCGCCGCCGAGGCGCAGGGCATGGGGCTGGTCAATCGCGTGCTGCCGGACGCGGAGGTCGAATCTTATGTGAAGAACTACGCCGAAACGATCGGCGGCAACGCGCCGCTCACGGTCGATGCGGTGAAGTTCATCGTCGGCCAGGTGGTGAAGGACGAGTCCAAGCGCGACTTGCAGAAATGCGCGGACATGGTCGCGCAGTGCTTCGCCAGCAAGGACTATATCGAGGGCCGCACCGCCTTCATGGAAAAGCGCAAGCCGCAGTTCAAGGGCGAGTGAGCCGCGCGCGGGCGGAAGCGCCTAAACGAGCGCGTCCGCCAGGGCATTTCGTAATGCCACCGGCCCGCCGGCATGGCCGCGGTGCAGGGTGGCGTCGATCGCGGGGTTGGCCGGATTCGGCACAACCTTGCCGTCCTCCAGGTGCACGATCCGTTTGGCCGAGCGGATCGTTTCCGGCCGGTGCGCGATGATGATGCGCGTCATGCTTTCCGATCGGATGGCGGCGTTGACGGCGGTCTCGTGCCCGACATCGAGATGGCTGGTCGCCTCGTCGAGCAGCAGCAGGCTGGGCTGCCGGTAAAGCGCGCGGGCGATCAGCACGCGCTGCTTCTGACCGCCGGAAAGCACCGTTCCCATGTCGCCGATCAGGGTCCCGTATCCCATCGGCATCATCACGATGTCGTCGTGAATGGCGGCCATCCGCGCGCATTGTTCGATGCGCGCGAAATCCGGCGATGCGGCAAAGAACGCGATGTTGTCGGCGATCGAACCGGCGAAGAGCTGGTCGTCCTGCATGACCACGCCGATCATCGCGCGATACCGTTCCAGGCCGGCGGCGGCAAGCGGCCGGCCGTCGATCAGGACTTCGCCCGAGGTCGGTTGCAGCAGGCCGGCCATGATCTTCAACAGAGTCGTCTTGCCGCAACCCGAGGCGCCGGTGATCGCGACCGATTCGCCGCCTTCGAGGCGGAAACTGACGCCGTCGAGCACCCAGCGGTCGTTGTTGCTGTAGCGGAACGAAAGATTGCGCACTTCGACCGAGACCGGACCGAACTCGCGCGCCACGGGTCCGATTTCGCTGTGATCGGAAACTTCCGGCGCGGTGAGCGCGATGTCGGCGAGCCGCTCCGAGTGGAGATTGAGCATTTTCAGGTCCACGGCGCGGTTGATCAGTTCGATGACGCGGTGCAGGAACTGGTCCTTGTAGGCGATGAACGCCACCAGCAGGCCGACCGAGAACGCTCCTTTAATGACCTCGCTCGCGCCGAGCCAGATCACCAGAATGGCGATGAGGCCGAGCAACAGCCCATTGGCGGTGCGGAAGACGAGCTGCAGCTTCTGGGCGGTGAGCTGGCGGTTGATCGTTTCCACCAGCAGGGTCAGCCAATGCGCGCGCCGGTCGGCATGCGCGTTGAACAGTTTGATCGCCTTGATGCCGCGCAGGGTCTCCAGGAAATGGCTGTCGCGCCGCGCGTTCCAGACGATCGCCTCCATCGAGGCTTGCCGCAACGGGGTATAGGCGGCCCAACGCAAGACCGCATAGAGCGCCGCGCCGGTGACGACGATGAGCGCGAGCCGTGGCGCCAGGACGAACATCATCGCCAGGGTGAACAGGCATACCAGGCCGTCCATGACCGCGACGACGAGGTCGGTCGTAATCGCCTGGATGATCGTCTCCTGCGAACCGAAGCGGGAGAGCACGTCGGCGAGATACCGCGTTTCGAAATAGCTGGCGGGAAGCCGGATGAGGTGGGAGAACAGGTTGCTTCGTGCCTGGACCTTGAGCGAGGCCGACAGGCTCATCACCATCCAGCCGCGCATGGCGGAAATCGCGGTCTCCAGCAGCAGCAGCAGCGTGAACCCGATCACCAGCGTCACCAGAAGATCGCTGTCGGCGCTCACGACGGCCTGATCGATCACCCAGGCCAGGAAGAAGGGGCTTGCCACCGCCAGCACCTCGACCGCCAGCGCCAGGCAGCCGAGTTCGGCGAGCGAGCGCCCGATCCCGACGAAGCGGCCGAGCAGCGCCCGCATGCGCACGCGCGGCGGCGCTTCGGCCTTTTCGAAACCGTTCGCCGGCGTCAATTCCAGCGCCACGCCCGTGAAGTGCTTCGAGGCTTCCGCGAGCGAGAAGCGACGCACGCCGGCGGCTGGATCGTGAATGACGATGTCGTTGCGGCCGACGCTCTTGAGCACCACGAAATGGTTGAGGTCCCAATGGATGATGCACGGCGTCTTCAGGAGCGCGAGCTCGTCCATCTCCAGGCGCACGGGGCGGGCGCCGAGCCCGGCCGCACCGGCCATCTCGATGAGATCCTTGAGCGTCACGCCTCTCATCGAAAGACCGTAACGCCGCCGCAGGGTCACGATGTCCGTCGGCGATCCGAAATGAGCGACGATCATGGCCAGGCAGGCGAGCCCGCATTCCGCCGCCTCGGTCTGCAGCACCATCGGCAGCCGGCGGCCCCAGCCGAGCTTCAGCGAATCCAGCCCGATCATCATGACCTTCCTGTCAGGGTATAGAGCGGGTCGAGTACCCAATCGATGAGCCGCCGCGTCTCGATCCGGATGTCGGCATCGAGCTGCATTCCGGGCTGCAGCGGGACTTTGGCGCCGTAGGCGATCGCGCTCTGCTGCGCCAGCTTCACCGTAATGCGGTAAATCGGCTCGTTGGTGCCGTAGAGCGTGGTCAATCCCGAAAGCTGCTGCGGGAATTCGGAGGGGCTGAGCGCCGAGCGCGAGATGTCCGCGACCGTGCCCTCGTAAAGTCCGAACTTCTGATAGGGAAACGCATCATAGCGCAGCACCACGCGCTGGCCCGGGCGCACGAAACCGATCGCGCGGCTCGGGCTGAACAATTGGGCCTCGAGCGTGGAGCCCGCCGGCACGATGCTCATCAATGGCACGGCCGGCGTCGCCGCGTTGCCCGACGACGTCTGAATCTGGGTGACGGTGCCGTCGTTCGGCGCCGTGATCACGATTTCGCGGCGCGCCTCGGCATCCGCGAGCTGTTGTTCGAGCGCGGAGATGTTGCGGTCGATCTCGCCGAGCTGGGTCGCGGCGGTAACCGGCAGTTCGTGCAATTCGGCTTCGAGCTTGAGAATATCGCGATCGAGATTGGCCCGGTTGCGCATGAGCGATTGCAGGTTGACCGCCTGGTCGAGGCTGTCCTGTTCGGCGCGCTGCACACGGTCTTCGGTGATCAATTGCCGCTCGCGCAATTCGCGCAACTGGGCGAAGGTGCGCTTCGCGAAACGCTCGCGTTCTTGCTGCAATTCGATCTGGTGATCGAGCTGGCGCCGTTCGTTCCGGCTGCTGGCGAGTTCGGCGGAGCGGTCCGCCTGGCGCTGCCTGAACAATTGCTCCTGGCGCCGCCGCTCGGCGGCCATGCTCGACAGCCGGTCGCGCAGATGCTGGACGATCTGCTCGCGCGTGGCGCCCGCCATGCTGGTTTCGACCTCGGTCGACAAGTGCACCAGCGGCATGCCCTTGGTGACATGCGCGCCGGGGCGCACGTCGACGCGGGTGACCAGGCCGGCTTGCGGAGCCACGATTTGGGTGAGACCGCGATTGGGAACGAGCCAGCCGTGCACCTTGGCCTTGCGCGTGTATTCGCCGAAGAACAGCAGCGACAGCACGCTGGCCAGCATCAGTACGGAAAAGGCCGCGAACATCCGGTGCGAGATCCGCGGCGCGAGCAGCACCGAGCCGAGCCACTGTGACTGGCGCTCGCGCAAAACCTCATCGCGAAACAATTTTAATCCGGCGCGGCCGGTCGCAGCCGCCTTGGCCGGTGCCGGGCCGGTCTGCGCGGCGACGCCGGGATTTTCCGGCGGCTGCCGATGCGCGTCGGATATCGCGAATTGGCGTGCGGGCCGCATCCAAAAAATTCTCAATCGGCGTTTCGATGGCCGGGAGAGGCAATGGCGCACCCAGGACCTTCGTCCTGAGTACGCCTTGCCGTTGGTCAGGCTTGCTAGGATGCAAGCCGTCCGAGGTTACTTACGGTTTTTTGCCCTTGCCGCCCTTACCGCCTTTGGCGACCTTCGAACCGCCCTTCAGTCCCTTGCTGTTCTTCAGCGCGTTCGAACCCGAACTGCCGCCGGTGCCGCCGGTGCCGCCGTTGTCGTCGTCGGTATCGTCGGTATCGTCGGTGTCGTCGTCGGTGTCGTCGGTTTCTCCGGTGGTGTCGCTGCCGCCGGCGATCAGGCGCAGTTCTTCTTCGAGAATGAGTTCACGCATGATGGTCTCTCATTGATGTCGTCCGGCATGAGTGCAGGCCGGACCTTGGGTTGAGTTGCAATTCTGTCGCGGGATGACAGAACGACGTTGTGACTACGCGCGTAGTGCTGTGCATCCTGCACACGTGCGGTGTTGTCGGAAGGAAGATCGCGGCACAGCGTTGACGCGCGGCCTATCGGATCGAACGGTATTTGCTAAAGGTCTATTCAATATCGCGCGCGCTGCCTTTGATATTTCGGCGTAATTTCGCAGCGCGCCGCGTTCGACGACAAATCTTCATGTGGATGAAGAAGCCAGTTTGCGAACAAAGTGGCGGGCGCCGGTCTCTCGCGCGTGCGAGGAGGGCAGGCGCGGAACGAACGAAACCCGGTCGCCCTGCCGGACGAGAATTTATTCCGCATCTGGAAAAGCGCGCGGCAACTCCCATTGGCCGCTCGCCGCCGAAAGTGCTAATGCATCCGCCAAATTCATCCGGGTAACGAAGGGCTCCGCATGTACACCGATCTCGCGCTTTTCATCGACGGAAAATGGCTGAGCGGCGAAGGCCGCACGACCGAGGACGTCATCAATCCGGCGACCGGCAAGGCGCTCGGCACGCTGCCGCATGCCTCGACCGCCGATCTGCAAGCCGCGCTCGCCGCCGCCGAAAAGGGTTTCGCGCAGTGGAAGGCGACCTCGGCCTATGACCGCTCCAAGATCATGCGCAAGGCCGCCGACTTGCTGCGCGAGCGCTTCGACCACGTCTCCAAGGTGCAGACGCAGGAGCAGGGCAAGGTCTACGCGGAATCCCGCGCGGAAGTGCTGACCTCCGCCGACATCATCGACTGGTATGCCGAGGAAGGCCGCAGGGCTTACGGCCGCATCGTGCCGGGCCGCCAGAAGGGCGTGCGCCAGCTCGTCACGCAAGAGCCGGTCGGCGTGGTCGCGGCTTTCACGCCGTGGAATTTCCCGACCCTCACCCCCATCCGCAAGATCGCAGGTAGCCTCGCGGCCGGCTGCTCGATCATCGTCAAGGCTTCGGAAGAAACGCCGGGCGCCTGTGTCGAACTGGTGAAGTGCTTTGCCGATGCCGGCCTGCCGGCGGGCGTGCTCAATCTCGTGTTCGGCGTGCCGGCCAATGTGTCGGAATATCTGCTCGCCTCACCGGTGGTGAAGAAGATCTCTTTCACCGGCTCGATTCCGGTCGGCAAGCATCTCGCCGGCCTTGCCGCCAAGGGCATGAAGCGCGCCACCATGGAGCTCGGCGGCCATTCGCCGGTGGTGGTGTTCGCCGATGCCGATCCGGAAAAGGCGGCCGACACCATCGCGGCTTTCAAATATCGCAACGCGGGGCAGGTCTGCATTTCGCCGACGCGCTTCTATGTGCAGGAGGACAGCTACTCGAAGTTCGTGGCGCGCTTCACCGAATATGCCAAGAACATCAAGCTCGGCGACGGCATGGAGAAGGGCACCACCATGGGCCCGCTCGCCAATCCGCGCCGGCTCGACGCCATGGAGTCGTTCGTCAACGATGCCAAGGAGCGCGGCGGCAAGATCCTCACCGGCGGCTCGCGCCACGGCAATCAGGGCTTCTTCTTCCAGCCGACCGTGGTCACCGAGGTGCCGGACGATTGCAAGATCATGACGCAGGAGCCGTTCGGTCCGGTGGCGCCTATCGTGCCGTTCAAGACCTTCGACGAGGTGGTCGAGCGCGCCAATTCGCTCGAGTTCGGGTTGGCCGCTTACGCCTTCACCTCGTCGGGCGCGACGGCGGCTGCCATCGGCGACGCCATCCAGTCCGGCATGGTGGGCGTCAACTCGGTCGCCATCTCGACGCCGGAGACGCCGTTCGGCGGGGTCAAGGAGTCCGGCTACGGCTCCGAAGGCGGCATCGAAGGCCTGCAGGCTTACATGAACACGAAGTTCATCTCGCAGGCGTGAGAAGGCCACAAAGAGCCGTCTTGACAATGACATATACATGTACAATATCCTGTACGTCTATACAGGATATTGGCCATGGCCCACGTCACCTACACCGACTTGCGCGGCAATCTGAAGAAGTTCCTGGATGAGGTGTGCGACAGCCACGCCCCGCTCGTCGTCACGCGCCAGAACGGCCGCAACGTCATCATCGTTTCGGAGGAGGACTACGAGGGCCTGGCGGAGACGGCCTATTTGCTGCGCAGCCCAAGAAACGCGGAGCGTCTGCTGGCCGCGATGGAAGCGGCGGGCGCCGGTGAAATGGCCGCGCATGAGCCCGTCGATCCCGCGGCGCCGTGAAATCGTGAATCTGCTTTGGACGCCGCAAGCCTGGGAAGACTACCTCCACTGGCAGGCCAATGACCGCAAGATGCTGGCGGCAATCAACGCATTGATTGCCGACATCAGGCGCGATCCGTTCAAGGGTCTGGGCAAGCCCGAGCCGCTCAAGCATGCGCTGCAAGGCTATTGGTCGCGGCGCATCGATCACGAGCATCGGCTCGTCTATCGCGTCGTCGGGGCGGCGGCGGCGCGGCAGATTCAAATTATTCAGTGCCGCTATCATTATTGATTGGGAAGGCCGTCATCGCGGCGGCGCGCCTGTGCGTTACTTCCCCGCTTTCGCCCGCCGGCACGCTTCCCACACCTTGGCGGGCGTTGCCGGCATCTCCATGCGATCGGCCGCGCCGTTGGGGATTGCGTGCGCGATCGCATTCATCACTGCGGCGATCGCCGCCGTGGTGCCGGCTTCGCCGGTGCCCTTGACGCCGAGCGGATTGGTGGTCGACGGCACCGGACGCAGCGCCTCGCGCAATTCGCGCGGCATGATGTCGGCATGCGGCATGCCGTAATCCATGAACGAACCGGCAACCAGTTGCCCGTTCGCGTCATAGACCGCGTTCTCGGTTAGCGCCTGGCCGAGCCCGTTGGCGATCGAGCCGTGCACCTGGCCCTCGACCACGATCCTGTCGAGCGGATGGCCGCAATCGTCGACCGCGGTATAGGTGACGAGATCGACGAGGCCGGTGTCGGGATCGATCTCCACTTCCGCGATATGGCAGCCGTTCGGAAACGTGAGCGGTGCCTCCGCTTTCTCCTTGGTGTCGAGGCTCTGGCCGATCTCCCTGGCGCGCCGTGCGGTGTCGAACAGCGAGATGCGGCGGTCGGTGCCGATCACCTCGAACTGCCCATTGCGATACTGGATGTCGGACTCCGCGGCTTCCAGCAGCGCGGACGCGGCCTTCTTGCCCTTCTCGATCACGACCTCGGCATTGCGCACGATTGCCGCACCCACGCACATGGCCGAGCGCGAGCCGACCGAGGCGAAGCCGGTCAAGCCCAGCGCGGTGTCGCCATGGTCGTGCCGGATATGCGCGGGGTCGATGCCCAGCCGCTCGGCCAGCACGCGCGGAAACACGGTGGCGTGGCTCTGGCCGGTCGACTGCACATTGCAGCCGAGCACGATCGTGGTGTGGTCGGCGAAAGTCACCGAGGCCTGCTCCATCGGCAGCGCCCCGGCATGCTCCAGCATGCAGGAGACGCCGATGCCGCGATACTTGCCGCGTTTTGCCGCCTCGCGCCGGCGCTTGTTGAAATTGTCATAGTCGGCAAGCGCGAGCGCCTGATCGACGATGCCGGGGAAGTCCCCGCTGTCGTAAGTGTTCCCTACTGCGGTCTTATAGGGAATCGACGAGGGCGGAATGAGGTTCTTCCGGCGCAGCCGTACCGGATCGATCCCGGTCACGCGCGCGGCCTCTTCCACCACGCGCTCGAGCGCGTAATTGGCCTCCGGGCGGCCGGCGCCGCGATAGGGCCCGATCGGCACCGTGTTGGAGAAATAGCAGGCGACCGACACGTCCACCTTGGGAATGCGGTACATGCCGGGCAGGCAGCGCGCGAAATTATTGGTGTTGATGCCGACGCCCGCGGCCGAGACATAGGCGCCCTGGTTGCACAAATGGTGCACGCGCAGCGCCAGGAACTTGCCCTTCTCGTCGAGCGCCAGCTCGGCATGCGTCAGCGTGTCGCGCGCCTGCGTGTCGGTGACGAAGGCTTCCGAGCGCGTCGACTGCCAGTGCACCGGGCGGCCGAGTTTTCGCGCGGCGATGAGCAAAGCCACATATTCCGGATAGACCGGCGTCTTCATGCCGAAGGCGCCGCCGACATCCTCGGTGATGACGCGCAGCTTTTCCGGCGGCACGCCCATGATCGCCGCTCCCTGCGCGCGCAGCGAGTCGGCGCCCTGCGAGCAGGCGTGCAGGATGTAGCTGTCGTTGTTCTTGTCGTAGACGCCGGTCGCGCCGCGCGTCTCCATCGAGGCGACCACCATGCGCTGGTTGACGACCGAGACGCGCGCGACATGCGGCGCCTTGGCGATGATGGCGGCGACCTCGCGCTCGTTGTCCTCGCTCGGCATCGGGCCGGGCCAGTCGACCACGAGATTGCCGGGCGCGTCGGGAAAGAGCTGCGTCGCGCCCTTCATCGCGGTGTCGAGATCGACCACCGCCGGCAATTCCTCGTAATCGACAATGATCAGATCGGCAGCGTCGAGCGCGAGGCCTAAGCTTTCCGCCACCACCATGGCGACCGGCTCGCCGGCATGCATCACCGTCTCGCCCGCGAGCGCAGGACGGAACGGCATCGCCATCTTGGCGCCGCCCTTGCCCGGCACCGGCGGGTGTCGCGAGACGCTGCCGACATTGGCTGCCTTCATGTCTTCGGCGGTGAGCACCGCGAGCACGCCTTTGGCTTTGCGGGCTTCGTCGGCCTTGACCGAAAGCACGCGCGCATGCGCATGCGGCGACCGCACGAAGGCGGCATAGGCTTGGTTCGGCAGGCGCGGATCGTCCATGAAGCGGCCTTGGCCGCGCACCAGCGCATCGTCTTCGACGCGCGGATCGTGCCTATTGCGAGCGGGAAGGGTCATGGGAAATTCCGGTATTGTTGGCGGGGCGTGGTCGGGATGAAAGCCTAACGCATGAGCGCTGAAAGGGAACCGGTTTTGTGACCGGCTCAACTGCGTGTCCCGGACGCGGCGCAGCATGAGCACCATCAACGCGTTTACGCGGTGATGGTGCTCATGCTGCACCGCAGATCCGGGACCGTTCCAAATTCCGAGTCCATGACGGTCCCGGGTCTGCACTGCGTGCTGCGCTGCGCCCGGGACACGGGAGACCCACCCCTTGCATCCCGCAACGCGCTGCGGCACTCAGGCGCCTCTGGCGGCCAGAATTATTCGAATTTCAGGGGACGAAATGACCAAGCTCCGGACCATCGACACCCACACGCACATTCTCACCCGGGAGACCGCGGCGCTTTTGACCAAGGCGGTCCCGCAGGTGCCGGTGACCATCACGCCGGTCGATGCCGAATCCGCGACCCTGGATGTGGGCGGCGTGGTCTACCGGCCGTTCCCGACCGGCGGCTTCGACATTGCGCGCCGGCTGCGCGACATGGATCAAGCGAGCGTCGACGTGCAGGTGCTGTCGGGAACCCCGCAGACCTATCTGTACAATCTGGAGCCGTCGCTCGGCGCGGTGACTTCGGCGATCCAGAACGACCAGATGGCCAAGCACATCGCGGCCCATCCGGACCGCTTCATGGGCATCGCGACGCTGCCGATGCAGGCGCCCGAGAAGGCCGCCGACGAGCTGCGCCGCGCCATGACCAGGCTCGGCCTGAAGGGCGCCATGTTCGCCTCCAACATCATGGGCAAGAACCTGGACGACCCGAGCTTCGAACCCTTATGGGCGACCGCCGAGGAGCTCGGCGCCTTCATGTTCATCCACCCGAACAATGTCGCGGGCGCCGACCGGCTGAAGTCCTATTATCTCGCCAATCTGATCGGCAATCCGCTCGACACCACCATCGCCGCCGCCCACCTGGTGTTCGGCGGCGTGCTCGACCGCCATCCCAACATCACCTTCGTGCTCGCCCATGGCGGCGGCTTCACGCCCTACCAGGCCGCGCGTTGGGAGCACGGCTGGGCGGTGCGCCCCGAGCCGAAGAAGAACGTCCCGGCCCAGCCGAAGGACATCGCCAAGCGCTTCTATTACGACACCATCCTGCATTCGAAGCCCGTGCTGGAATTTCTCATCGGCCATGTCGGCGCCGACCGCGTCGTCATGGGCAGCGACTATCCCTACGACATGGGCATGCTGAATTGCGTCGCAGATGTGCGTGCGCTGTCGATCCCCGACGCCGCCAAGGATTCGATCGTGAGCAATCGCGCCGCCGCCTTGCTCAAGGGGAAGGCGTGATGAACGCGCCGGCCACCAAGGCGGCCCGCATTCCGGTCGCCGCCGTCAGCGGGCTGATCGCCGATGCGATGGGCAAGGCCGGCCTGCCGGCGGACGACGCCGCCAAAGTGGCCGAATTGATGCTGGAGGCCGATCTGATCGGCGCCGACGCCCATGGCGTGTTCCGCCTGCCGCAATATGTGCAGCGGCTGAAGCTCGGCTCCACCAATCCGCGCCCGAACATCACCGTCGAGCGCTCGGCGCCGGCGACCGCGCTCGTCAACGGCGACAACGGCATGGGCCATCTGGCGGTGTCGCGCGCGGCCGAGACTGCGGTCGCGCTGGCGCGGGAATGCGGCGTGGCCTGGGTCGGCTGCGTGATGTCGGGACACGCGGGCGCCGCCGGCGTCTATGCCGCGCTGCCGCTCAAGGCCGACATGATCGGTCTCTATTCGGCGGTCGCCAATGCCAACCACATGCCGCTGGCCGGCGGCGCGGAGCCGCTGCTCGGCACCAATCCGCTCGCCATCGCGATTCCGGCGGGCGAAGAGCCGCCGGTGGTGCTCGACATCGCCACCTCGATCGTGTCCTACGGCACCATCAAGAACCACCGCCTGCAGAACAAGCCGCTGAAATCGGACTGGATGGTGGATCCGAAGACGGGCGAGGCCATCACCGATCCGCACAAGAGCATGGAAGCGCTGCTCTTGCCGATGGCGGGCTACAAGGGCGCCGGGCTCGCGCTCACGCTCGGCCTCATGGCGGGCACGCTCAACGGCGCGCTGTTCGGCCGCGACTGCGTCGATTTCAATGCCGAGCCGGACCGCGTCACCAATACCGGGCAGTTCGTGGTGGCGCTCGATCCGTCGCGCTTCCAGCCGCTCGCGCATTTCAAGGCGGAAGTGGACCGCCATTCGCGCTCGTTACGCGCGTCGAAGACCCTTCCGGGCGAGAGCGTGCGCCTGCCCGGCGACCGACGCGCCCAGCGCCGCGCCGACCGGCTGGCGCATGGCCTGCCGCTCGCGCCCGAATTGCTGGTGCAGCTCGACAAGCTCGCGGCGGAGCAGGGCATCAAGCCATTGGCAAAGCGGTAGGATAAGATCGCTCAGGAATTTGATTCGGCTGTGCCGCAAACTCTGCTTCACCTCTCCCATAGGGAGAGGTCGCCCGCCTGAGTTCTTACGAAGGCGGGCGGGTGAGGGGTTACAAACTTACCGAGTCATGAACCCCCTCACCCCAACCCTCTCCCCGACGGGGAGAGGGGGCGCGCTCTGCGCGCGGCAGATTCCGCGGCCTACATTCGGGCTTTGAAAGACGCCGCATGCTGAGTCCCGCGCTGGATATGACTCACATCTTCCAGCGCGCGGTCGCGGCGTTCCGCGCCGGCCAATTGGCCGAGACCGAGCGCTTGTGCGGCGAGATCGTCGCCGTGCAACCCGATCACTTCGACGCCGCGCATGTGCTGGCGGTGGCGCTGGCCGCGCAAGGCAAGCTCGACTTGGCGCTCGCGAGCTATGACCGCGCGCTGAGCTTGCGCCCGGATTCCGCCGAGGCGATTTCCAATCGCGGCACTTGTCTGGAACGACTCGGCCGCTTCGAGGAAGCGCTGGCGGGCTATGAACGTGCGCTAAGCTCTCAGCCAGATTTCTTCGACGCGCTCTACAATCGCGGCAATGTGTTGCGCGCATTGGGACGCCACGCCGAGGCCATTGCAAGCTATGATCGCGCGCTCGTCCTTCGGCCGCAGCATGCCGATGCGCGCAACAACCGCGGCCAGGCCTTGCGCGAACTGATGCGCTACGACGAAGCGCTCGCGAGCTACGATGCCGCCGTGGCGGCGGCGCCGCAGCATGCGATGGCGCATTGCAATGCCGCGGCGCTACGTCTGCTGATGGGCGATTTCAGGCGCGGCTGGGCGGAGTACGAATGGCGCTGGAAGAAAGCCTCGGTCGTGCGCTTCGACCGCAAGTTTCCGCAGCCGGTCTGGCGCGGCGAAGCCATCGCGGGAAAGACCATCCTGATCCACAGCGAGCAGGGTCTCGGCGACACCATCCAGTTCAGCCGCTATGTGCCATTGGTCGCGGCGCGCGGCGCGCGCGTGATCTTCGAAGTCGAGCCGCCGCTGTTCGGCCTGATGTCCGGCTTCGCGAACGTGGCGCAGGTCGTGCCCAAGGGTGGCGCCTTGCCGCCCTTCGATGTGCATTGTCCTTTGCTCAGCCTGCCGCTCGCCTTCGGAACCGTGCTCGAAACGATCCCGGCGGAGCCGGACTACCTGCGCGCGCCCGCGCCGCAGGCGCAGCATTGGCAGGCGCGGCTTGCGGAAATGCCACGCCCGCGCATCGGCCTCGTCTGGGGCGGCAATCCCAGGCACGAGCGCGACCGCGAGCGCTCGATCGCCTTGCGCGCGCTGCTGCCGCTTTTCAATACGCAGGCAAGTTTCATCAGCCTGCAAAAAGACCTTCGCCCCGACGATGCCGCCGTGCTGCGCGCGCACGGCGATATCCTTCACCTCGGCGGCGCGCTCGCGGATTTTTCCGACACGGCTGCGGTGGTGTCCGCGCTCGATCTCGTCATCTCGGTCGATACCAGCGTCGCGCATCTCGCCGGCGCGCTCGGCACGCCAGTGTGGATTTTGCTGACTTACGTGCCCGATTTCCGCTGGCTCATGCAGCGCGAGGACAGCCCCTGGTACCGAAGCGCGCGGCTGTTCCGGCAGGATGCCGGTCGTACATGGGATGGGGTAATTGCGCGGGTGAAGGAGGCGCTGTGTAGCGTCACTACTCAACTCTGATCAATTTAGAATGCATTACCGCGGGCACGCTTCACCTCCCCCCTCCAGGGGAGGGTGAACATTCTCGCACTCACTTCTTGCTTTTCGTGCTCGCGGTCTTGATCTGCTGCACCACCTGCTTCCAGCGCCCCGATTCGTCGGCGAGGAATTTCTTGAACGCTTCCGGCGATGCGCTGGCGCTCGGGATCATCGCGGCGGTGGTCATGTGCTTTTGCACGTCGGGATCGGCCATCGCCTTGGCGACGGCGGCAAACAGTTTGGCGACGATCGGCTGCGGCGTGCCGGCCACCGCGAACAGGCCCTGCCACGACGAACTCACTTCGTCGGGATAACCCTGTTCGAGCAGCGTCGGGACGTTCGGAAGCTGCGGGGCGCGCTCGCGCGTGGTGACGGCGAGGCCCTTCAATTGCCCGCCCTTGACGTGGCCGACGGCGGCGGAAAGCGTGACGAACATCAGGTCGACATTGCCGGCCATGACATCGGCGATCGCCGGTCCGGCGCCGCCCTTGTAGGGCACCTGCGTCATTTCCAGCCCGGCGCTTTGCCGGAATTTCTCCATCGCCAGCGTATTAAGCGTGCTGATACCGGCCGCGGCATAATTGATCTTGCCGGGATGTGCCTTCGCATAGGCGACCATTTCCTTGACCGAATTGGCAGGGAACTTCGGATTGGCGACCAGGATGCCGGCCGTTTCCGCCGCCATCGAGATCGGGATGAAGTCGCGGTCCGGCTTGACCTTGAGGTCCGGGTAGAAGTGCGGATTGATCGAGATGGAGATCG
>JAKAHJ010000184.1 GCA_021815055.1 Pseudomonadota bacterium
ATCTAGCCGACGCCGCAATAGGCGCAGGTCGTCACCACCGAATGCTCGGGCGTACCAGCGGCGATGACCGATTTTTCATTGAGCGTCGCGGTCGGGCAGGCCTGCACGCAGGCGCCGCAAGAGACGCATTCCGAGCTCAGGAAGCTTTCCTGCATGCCGGGCGAAACCACCGAAGCAAAACCGCGGCCGGCGATGGTCAGCGCAAAAGTGCCCTGCACTTCCTCGCAGGCTCGCACGCAGCGCGAGCAGACGATGCACTTCGACGGGTCGTAGGTGAAATACGGGTTCGACTCGTCCTTGCCGGGATTGGGATGCTTCTCGCCGGCGTAGCCATAGCGCACGTCGCGCAGGCCAACGACGCCGGCCATGTCCTGCAATTCGCAGTCGCCATTGGCCGAGCAGGTCAGACAATCGAGCGGATGGTCGGAGATGTAGAACTCCATCACGCCCTTGCGGATGCGCTGCAACCGCTCGGTCTGCGTCTTCACCACCATTCCGGCAGCGACCGGCGTGGTGCAGGAGGCGGGCGTCCCCGCCCTACCCTCGATCTCGACCAGACAGAGTCGGCAGGAGCCGAAGGCGTCCAGCATGTCGCTGGCGCAGAGTTTGGGGATCTGCGTGCCCATTTCCATGGCGGCGCGCATGATCGAGGTGCCTTCCGGCGCGGTGACCGACATGCCGTCGATGGTCAGCGTGACGGTCTTTTCGACCTTGGATCGGGGCGTGCCGTAATCGATCTCGTGGACGAGAGACATAGGTGCCTCCTACTCCGCGGCCTGAAGACGCGAAGGCGCGCCGAAGTCTTCCGGGAAGTGGGTGAGCGCGCTCATCACCGGATAGGGCGTGAAGCCGCCGAGCGCGCAGAGCGAGCCGAACTTCATGGTGTTGCAGAGGTCTTCGAGCACTTCGAGATTCTTGGTGACCTCGATGCCCTGGATGATACGGTCGACGGTCTCGACGCCGCGCGTCGAGCCGATGCGGCAGGGCGTGCATTTGCCGCAGGATTCGATGGCGCAGAATCCAAAAGCGAAGCGCGCCTGCTTGGCCATGTCGACGGTGTCGTCGAACACCACGATCCCGCCATGGCCGATCAGCCCGTCGCGCGCCGCGAAAGCCTCGTAGTCGAACGGCGTATCGAACAATGCGCGCGGGAAATAGGCTCCGAGCGGGCCGCCGACCTGCACGGCCTTCACCGGCCGGCCGCTTGCGGTGCCGCCGCCGATGTCGTCGACCAGTTCGCCGAGCATGATCCCGAAGGCGCATTCGAACAGGCCGCCATGCTTGATATTGCCGGCAAGCTGGATCGGCATGGTGCCGCACGAGCGCCCCATGCCGAAGTCGCGATAGAAGGCGGCGCCCTTCTCCAGGATGATCGGCACCGAGGCAAGCGACAGCACGTTGTTGACGACGGTCGGTTGGCCGAACAGGCCCCGATGCGCCGGCAGCGGCGGCTTGGCGCGCACCTGGCCGCGCTTGCCTTCGATGCTTTCGAGCAGCGCGGTCTCCTCGCCGCACACATAGGCGCCGGCGCCGACACGGACATCCATGTCGAACGCGTAAGCCGAGCCGGCGACGCTTTGGCCGAGCATGCCGGCGCGCCGCGCCGCCGCGATGGCGTCGTTCATGACCGCGATGGCATGCGGATATTCCGAGCGGATATAGACATAACCCTTGCTCGCGCCCGTCGCGATGCCGGCAATGGTCATGCCTTCGATGAGCACGAAGGGATCGCCTTCCATGATCATGCGGTCGGCAAAGGTGCCGCTGTCGCCCTCGTCGGCATTGCAGACGATGTATTTCTGCTGTGGCGGCGTCGCGGCCACCGTTTTCCATTTGATGCCGGTCTGGAAGCCGGCACCGCCGCGGCCGCGCAGGCCGGACTGCGTCACTTCCTCGACGATCGCCGGCGGCGTCAGCGCGAGCGCACGCGTCAGGCCCTTGTAGCCGTCATGCGCGCGATAGTCGTCAAGCGAGCGCGGATCGACCACGCCGCAGCGGGCGAAGGTCAGCCGCGTCTGCCGCTTGAGGAAGGGGTGCTGTTCCGGCACGCCGACGCGCAGCCCATGCGCTCCGCCATTCGCCAGCATGGCCTCGAACACGCTTTCGACATCGCCAAGCTCGACCGGGCCATAGGCGATCCGCCCCTGCGGTGTCGCAACTTCCAGCATCGGCTCCAGCCAATGCATGCCGCGCGAGCCGTTGCGCACGATCTCGATCGCGAGCTTGCGCTTGGCCGCGGCGTTCTCGATCGCCGCCGCGATCGCATCGGCGCCGCAGGCCACCGCCGCGGCATCGCCGGGAACATAGATGCGGAGCGCGCTCATCGATTGGCCTCCGCGATCAGCGCGTCGAGCTTTTTCTCGTCGAGGCGGCCGACGATGCGGCCGTCAATCATGGCCGAGGGCGACACCGAGCACAGGCCAAGGCAATAGACCGGCTTCAGCGTGACGCGGCCGTCGCTGCTGGTCTCGCCCAGCTTGATGCCGAGCCGATCTTCCGCGCGCGCGGCCAGCGCATCGCCGCCGCAGGACTGGCAGGCTTCCGCGCAGCAGAGCTTGAGCACGTGGCGGCCGGCCGGCTCGGCACGCAAGTCATGATAGAAGGTGACGACGCCATGCACCTCGGCGCGCGACAAGTTGAGCGCCTGCGCGATCATCGGCGTGGCCGGTTCGGGGATGTAGCCGAACGCTTCCTGGACATCGTGCAGGATCGGCAGCAGGGCGCCGGCTTCGCCAGCGTGCGCCGAAATCATCGCCGCGGCGGTATCGGAATTCCACGCGCGCCGCTCTTTCATCCGACTGCCCTTCTCATAATGATTGTCGGGCAGTAGACGCCGCGCATAGCGGCGGTCAAGAACGTGTTCCTAATCTGGCGATTGAATAATTCTATTGAGCCGCGCGACGGATATAGCTAAAGGCTATCAACAATCGTTGTCTCAGATGGCTTGATAGAGACATCCAATCTCCCGACAGCCTTACGTGCGCCGACGACGGTCTTACCGAAAGCAGTCGTGGCGGCAAGAACACCAGTGCCGTGCTTACGCAACGCATCGAACGCGCGTTCCTGGTTCTCGCGCAACGGACCAGTGAATCTCACGTCGACAGCGCAGCCTGACGAAGGGGGCCCCCGCTGAGGTCGCGCCCCGCAAGTGTCGCTCGATCAGATCATCAGAGACCTCAATAAACGTTTGGTTTGGAAAGACCGAGCATTTGATGCGGGCTTTTCGCACAGACCGCGCTGCCATTCGTTGTGACAGGCAGGCGCATATCTGGCGTCATCGGGATTTCGGACATCCGATGCATCAATTCCAAAGGCACGAAAACGGGACGGCGGCAAGCTTAGAGCCAAACGGAACAATTGTATCGCGCAGATCGCGCGTCAGCACCGAGGTGAAATAAGAGCGTCCCCAATCTTGCCGTCGTCGGCCACCGGGCCGCATCATCGCTTCCGGAAATCCGCCAACGAGCGTTAGATCGACAAGCGGTTTTCCGATGATGACGTTTTTTGGCTTCGGTAGATGGCTTGCGAAGATAGCATTGAGAAACGTCGGGCGACGACCGAGCCCCTCGGATCGCGAGAGCGGTAGCAACTTGATCGTTTCCATGCGACCAGCGAGGCTGTCCGCAACGCGTGGCAAGGTCATGACGTTGGCGGAGCCCGTCAGCAGGAATCGATCGGGGCGATTATCGTCGTCGATCGCTTTCTTGATAGCCAGCATGAGGTCCGGTGCACGTTGGACCTCATCGATTATTGCAAGATCAAGGCCGCGCACGAACGCGATCGGATCGGTTCGGGCTGCTTCGAG
>JAKAHJ010000185.1 GCA_021815055.1 Pseudomonadota bacterium
GCTCTCCATGCGCGCGTCGACGCCGTATTCCGACTTCAGCCGGTGCTGCACCACGTCGAACTGGAGGGTGCCGACTGCGCCGAGCAATAGGCTACCGCCGGCAATCGGCCGGAACACCTGGATCGCGCCCTCCTCGCCGAGCTGCTGCAGCCCGGTGCGCAACTGCTTGCTGCGCATCGGATCGGCGATCTCGACGGCGCGGAACATTTCCGGCGCGAAGAACGGCAGTCCGGTGAACTGCAGTTCCTCGCCTTCGCTCAGGCTGTCGCCCAAGTGCAGCGTGCCATGGTTCGGAATGCCGACGATGTCGCCCGCGAACGCCTCGTCGAGCAGTTCGCGCCGCTGCGACATGAAGGTGACGACGCTTCCGGGCCGGATGTCCTTGCCGGTGCGCACCACGCGGATCTTCATTCCGCGCTCGAACCGGCCGGAGCAGACGCGGACGAAGGCGATGCGGTCACGGTGCGCCGGGTCCATGTTGGCCTGGATCTTGAACACCACGCCGGTGAACGCGGACTCGCGCGGATCGACCGTGCGCGTGGTCGCCGCCCGCGGCAGCGGCGCCGGCGCGAGATCGACCAATGCGTCGAGCACCTCGCGCACGCCGAAGTTGTTGATGGCCGAACCGAAGAACAGCGGAGACTGGCGACCGGCGAGAAATTCGGCCGAGTCGAACGCGGGCGAGGCGTCGCGCAGCAATCCGATCTCGCCCTGAGCCTGCTCGTAGGCCCGGCCGAAGCGGCGCACCGACTCGGAATTGTCGAGTCCGGCGAGCACTTCCTCGTTCTCGACGACGCGCTCGTCGCCCGGACGGAACACCCGCATGCGGTCCTGGCGCAGGTCGTAGACGCCGTGAAAATCGCGCCCCATGCCGACCGGCCAGGTGAACGGCACCGCGGCCATTCCCAGGTTGCGCTCGATCTCGTCCATCAGATCGAGCGGCTGGCGCACCTCGCGGTCCATCTTGTTCACGAAGGTGAGGATAGGCGTGTTGCGCGCGCGGCAGACTTCGAGCAGGCGAAGGGTTTGCTCCTCGACGCCGTTGCCGGCGTCGATCACCATCAGCGCCGCGTCGACCGCGGTCAGGACGCGGTAGGTGTCTTCCGAAAAGTCCTGGTGGCCCGGCGTGTCGAGAAGATTGACGACGCAGCCGCGCCATTCCATCTGCATCACCGAGGACGCCACCGAGATGCCCCGCTGCTTCTCGATCTCCATCCAGTCGGAGGTCGCATGCCGGCTGGCCTTGCGCGCCTTGACCGATCCGGCGATCTGGATCGCACCGGAAAACAGCAGGAGCTTTTCGGTCAGAGTGGTCTTGCCCGCATCGGGGTGCGAAATGATGGCGAAGGTTCGTCTTCGCTCGATTTCCTCGGCCAGCGGCGCAGTCGACATCGATCAGCTTTCCCTGTCAGGTCAGTGCAGTTCTTCGGGGCCGTCCGCGCTGCCCAGACAAGCGAAAGCCCCGCTCTCTGGCGGGGCTTCGGAACTGCTCTTTGACTTCCAATTCTTGGCGGAGTGGACGGGGCTCGAACCCGCGACCCCCGGCGTGACAGGCCGGTATTCTAACCAACTGAACTACCACTCCGTGGCGGCCTTCCCGGCCGGGCCGGGAATTTCTTCTGGCGTCCCCTAGGGGATTCGAACCCCTGTTATCGCCGTGAAAGGGCGGTGTCCTAGGCCTCTAGACGAAGGGGACTAAACCTTCGGTTTCTTCTGGTGGAGGTAAGCGGGATCGAACCGCTGACCTCTTGCATGCCATGCAAGCGCTCTCCCAGCTGAGCTATACCCCCAAAAGCAAAGAACGCAATTCTATACACAAGATTTTCGTCTTGGCAATAGCTCCGTCCGGCGGTCGCCGCATGCGGCGACCGCCGCGGACCGCCATCAATGGCGCGTGGTTTCCACGACCGGCGGTTCCGCCGGCGGAACCGCGACCTCGACCCCCTTCTGCGGCTCCTCGGTCAACGGCTCGGGAACGCGTTCGAGCGCCAGATCGAGCACCTGGTCGATCCATTTCACCGGCACGATGTTGAGGTTGGCCTTCGCGTTCTCGGGAATGTCCTGCAGGTCCTTGACGTTCTCCTCCGGGATCAGCACGGTCTTGATGCCGCCGCGATGCGCCGCGAGCAGCTTTTCCTTCAGCCCGCCGATCGCCAGAACCTCGCCGCGCAGCGTGATCTCGCCGGTCATCGCGACCTCGGCCCGGACCGGGATCCCGGTCATCGCCGACACGATCGCGGTGGTCATCGCGATGCCTGCACTCGGCCCATCCTTCGGCGTCGCGCCTTCCGGAACGTGGATGTGGAGATCGCGCTTCTCGAACAGCTCGTCCTTGATGCCCAGACGGCGCGCGCGCACCCGGACGACGGTCCGTGCCGCCTCGACCGATTCCTTCATCACGTCGCCGAGCGAGCCGGTGCGGATGATGGCGCCCTTGCCCGGCATAGCCGTCGCCTCGATGGTCAGCAGATCGCCGCCGACCTCGGTCCAGGCCAGTCCGACCACCTGGCCGATCTGGTTCTCCTTCTCCGCCATGCCGAAGGTGTAGCGGCGCACGCCGAGGAACTCGTGCAGGTTGTCTTCGGTGACAACGACCCTGTCGGTGTAGGTCTTGAGCATCCGGCCCTTGACCGCCTTGCGGCAGATGCGCGAAATCTCGCGCTCGAGCGAACGCACGCCCGCCTCCCGCGTGTAGTACCGGATGATGCCGCGAATCGCGCTCTCGGTGACGTCGAGCTCCTCCTCCTTGACGCCGTTGTTCTTCATCTGCTTGGGCAGCAGGTAGCGCTGCGCGATGTTGATCTTCTCGGCCTCGGTGTACCCCGACAGCCGGATGACCTCCATGCGGTCGAGCAACGCCGGCGGAATGTTGAGCGAGTTCGACGTCGCGACGAACATCACGTCGGACAGGTCGAAGTCGACCTCGACGTAATGGTCGCTGAACGTGTGATTCTGTTCCGGATCGAGCACCTCGAGCAGCGCGGACGACGGGTCGCCGCGGAAGTCCATGCCGATCTTGTCGACCTCGTCGAGCAGGAACAGCGGGTTGCGCACCGCGACCTTGTTCAGGCTCTGCAGGATCTTCCCGGGCATCGCGCCGATATAGGTGCGGCGGTGGCCGCGGATTTCCGCTTCGTCGCGCACGCCGCCGAGCGCCATGCGCACGAACTTGCGTCCGGTGGCGCGGGCGATCGACTGGCCGAGCGAGGTCTTGCCGACACCGGGCGGCCCGACCAGGCAGAGGATGGGCGCCTTGACCTTGTCGACGCGCTGCTGCACCGCGAGGTATTCGAGGATGCGCTCCTTGACCTTTTCGAGGCCGTAGTGATCTTCCTCGAGCACCTGTTCGGCGAACCCGAGATCATGCCGCACCTTGGTCTTCTTGGCCCACGGAAGGCCGATCAGCACGTCGAGGTAGTTGCGCACCACGGTCGCCTCGGCGGACATCGGCGACATCAACTTGAGCTTCTTCAGTTCGGATTCGGCCTTCCTGCGCGCGTCCTTGGGCATGCGCGCAGCCTTGATCTTCTTCTCGATTTCCTCTATGTCTGCGCCCTCTTCGCCCTCGCCCAGTTCCTTCTGGATCGCCTTGACCTGCTCGTTCAGGTAGTACTCGCGCTGGCTCTTTTCCATCTGCCGACGCACGCGTCCGCGGATGCGCTTCTCGACCTGCAGGATGCCGACCTCGCGCTCGAGCTGCTCGAGGAGATTCTCCAGACGCGCCTGCACGTCGTACAGGTCGAGCACGGCCTGCTTCTGTTCGAGTTTGAGCGGCAGAT
>JAKAHJ010000049.1 GCA_021815055.1 Pseudomonadota bacterium
GATCTAAAATTCCGATCGCCATCAGCGTGGTGCCGATCGGTCGCCGGATGAACGGGTAGGAGAAGTTCATGGCGCCTTTGTCTCGTCATTCCGGGGCACGCGCGCAGCGCGTGAACCCGGAATCCATGGCAGCAAGGCACTGCTTTTGGGCTCTGGATTCCGGGATCGCTCGCTTTCGCTCGCGCCCCGGAATGACCAACATATGACTATCGCGAACATCTCCATCACTCCGCCGGGCGCGCGCGATAGGCGCCGCGGCCGGACAGCCGCGCGCGCAGCCGCTCCATGTACAGGTAGATCACCGGCGTGGTGTAGAGCGTGAGCAACTGGGATAGCAGAAGCCCGCCCACGATGGTGATGCCGAGCGGATTGCGCAGTTCCGAACCGGTGCCGCTTTCGAGCGCCAGCGGTAGCGCGCCGAACAGCGCCGCGAAGGTCGTCATCATGATCGGGCGGAAACGCAACAGCGCCGCCTGCACGATCGAGTCCTCCGGGCTCATGCCCCGCCGGCGTTCCGCCTCGAGCGCGAAGTCGATCATCATGATCGCGTTCTTTTTCACGATGCCCATCAAAAGCACGATCCCGATCACCGCGATCAGCGACAGGTCGTAGCCGAACAGCATGAGCGCGAGCAGTGCGCCGACGCCGGCGGAAGGAAGCGTCGAGAGAATCGTCAGCGGATGGATGAAGCTTTCGTACAGCACGCCGAGCACGATGTAGATCGCGATCGCCGCCGCCAGGATCAGCCAGGGCTCGCCGGCGAGCGACTTGGCGAATTCGGCCGCGTCGCCCGAATAGCTTCCGGTCACCGAATGGGGCATGCCGATCGCCGCCTGTGCCTGCGCGATCGCGGCCACCGCATCGGAGAGCGCGTAGCCTTCGGCGAGATCGAAGCTGACGGTGACGGAGGGGAACTGCTCCTGGTGCGCGATCGAAAGCGGCGCCGACGACGGTACGAAACGCGCGAAGGACGACAGCGGCACCTGCGCATTGCCGGTCACGCTATTCGGCGTCACGGTCGTATTGGTGTTGGTGGTTCCGGTCGCCGTCGTGCTCACGGTCGCGGCGGTGCCGGTCGAGGTGCGCGCGCCGGTGACATAGAGCTTGGCGAGCGCGGCCGGGTCCTTCTGGTAGCGCGGCTGCGCTTCCAGTATCACGCGGTACTGGTTGGCCTGGCCGTAAATGGTGGAGACCTGCCGCTGGCTGAACGCATCGTTGAGCGTATCGGTGACGCTCTGCATCGATACGCCGAGCCTGCCGGCGCGTTCGCGGTCGACATCGACCATCACCCGCGGCCCGCCTTCCTGCGCTTCCGACGCGACTTCGAGGAAGCCCGGATCGGCGCGCAGCCGTTCGACGAGCTTGTCCGCCCAGGCCACGACCTCGCCGCGATCGGTGCCGACCAGCGTGTACTGGTAGAGCGCGCGCGACAGGCGGGTGGAAATCTGGATATCCTGCGCCGGCTGGAAATAGACCGTCATGCCGGGAATCGGTGCGACCGCCCGCTTCAGCCGCGCCACGATCGCGTCGATGCGCGCGGCGCGCTCGTCGCGGGGCTTGAGCACGATGGTCATGCGGCCGGCATTGGGCGTGGCGTTGAGCGGGCTCACGCCGATCACCGAGACCACGCCCGACACGTCCGGGTCGGCGCGGATCGCGTCCTCCACCGCGCGCTGGCGCCGTTTCATTTCGTCGAAGGAGACGTCGGTGCCGGCCTCGGTCACCGCCACGATCATGCCGGTGTCCTGCAACGGCAAAAAGCCCTTCGGCATCGCGACATAGAGCACGATCGTTGCCGCCAGAGTGGCGAGCGTCACGATTAGCGTCGCGCCCTGGTGGCGCAGCACCCAATGCAAGGTTCGTTCATAAAACGCGACCGAGCCGTCGACCATTGCGGAAAAGCCGCGCGTCAGCCGGTTGCCGCGCCGCGCGGGTTCCGCGCGCAGCAGGCGGCCGCACATCATCGGCGTTAGCGTAAGCGAAACAACGGCCGAGACCACGACCGCGATGGTGAGCGTGAGCGCAAATTCGCGGAACATGCGCCCCACTAGGCCGGTCATGAACAGGAGCGGGATGAACACCGCGATGAGCGACATCGTCAGCGAGATGACGGTAAAGCCGATTTGCTTGGCTCCGCGCAGCGCCGCCTGCAGCGGTGACTCGCCTTCTTCGATGTGACGGACGATGTTCTCGATCATCACGATGGCGTCGTCGACGACGAAGCCGGTGCCGATGGTCAGCGCCATCAGCGACAGGTTGTCGAGCGAGAAGCCGGCGAACCACATCGCCCCGAAGGTCGCGATCAGCGACAGCGGCAGCGCCACACCGGCGATGGCGGTGGCGCGCAGGGTGCGCAGGAAAATCAGCACCACCAGCACGACGAGCGCCGTGCTGAGCATGAGCGTGAATTCGACGTCGCGCACGGAGGCGCGGATCGTGTCGGTGCGGTCGTTGACGACGGCGAGGCCGATGCCGGCCGGCATTGCGCGGGTGAGGCGCGGCAGCTCGGCGCGGATGCGCTGCACGGTGTCGATCACATTGGCGCCGGGCTGGCGCTGCACGTCGACGACGACGGCGGGCTCGCCTTTGTACCAGGCGCCCACTTTGTTGTTTTCCAGCCCGTCGACGACGTCGGCGACGTCGGAGAGCAGCACGGGCGCGTTGTTGCGGTACGCCACGGTGATGTTGCGATAGGCGGCGGCGCTGGCGATCTGGTCGTTGGCCGCGATGCTGTAGGACTGGTGCGGGCCGTCGAGCGAGCCCTTGGGCCCCGCCACATTGGCGCCGACGATGGCGGTGCGCAGGTCTTCGAGCCCGATGCCGTAGGCGGCGAGCCGCGAAAGATCGGCCTGGATGCGGATCGCCGGCTTGATGCCGCCCTGCACCGAAACATGGCCGACGCCGGTCACTTCTGACAGGCGCGGCGCAATGATGGTGTCGGCCAGGTCGCTCAGTTCGCGCTGGTCGATGGTCTTGGAGGTGAGCGCGAGCGTGACGATCGGTACGTCGGCCGGGTTTACCTTCGAATAGACCGGCGGGTAGGGCAGGTTGCGCGGCAGCGTCGAGGCGGCGGCGCTGATCGCCGACTGCACGTCCTGCGCGGCGGCGTCGATGTCGCGCGCGAGGTCGAATTGCAGCGTGACCTGGCTGATGCCGAACGAGCTCGACGAGGTCATCGTCTGCAGCGACGGAATCTGCCCGAACTGCCGTTCCAGCGGCGCGGTGACCAGCGCGGCCATGGTGTCGGGGCTCGCTCCGGGCAATTGCGTGGTCACCTGCACGGTCGGGAAATCCACCTGCGGCAGCGCCGACACCGGCAGCCACAAATAGCCGAGCAGCCCGCCCAGCATCGCCGCGACGCCGAGCAGAGACGTGGCGATCGGCCGGTGAATGAAGGGCGAGGAGACGTTCATATAGCGGCTCTGGGCTGGCTTCGGGTTGAATCGAATCGATCCGTCATTGCGAGCGCGAAGCGCGAAGCAATCCAGCGCCTTCGCTGTCGCCTGGATTGCTTCGACCCGCTGCGCGGGTCTCGCAATGACGGGCGTACCCCTTTCGGGATCACGCTAAGCATGGCGCGCCGGCGGATCATCCATTACCGATTGCGACTGCCCGCATTGTCGTCGCCGTGTTGACGCCGCTCGGTCGCGCCCGCGCTGCCCGGATGCCGGCCATCCTGCGGACGCGCGCCCGGTGCGCCGCCGCCGAGCGTGACCTTGGCGCCGTCGGTGAGGCGGGCAAAACCGGTGGTGACCACGCGCTCGGGCGGTGTCACGCCGCTCGCCAGCACGGTGACGTTCTCGTCCTGCTTTTGCACCTTGACTGGGCGCACCGCCGCGATCTCGTCCGGCCCGATTGCATAGACGAAGGTGCCGTTGGGGCCGCGCTGCACCGCGGCGGTCGGCACCGTCACCACGTGCTCGAGCGTGTCGATCAGCATCCGCACATTGACGAACTGGCCCGGCCAAAGCCGCAGATCGTCATTGGGGAATTCGGCCTTCAGCTTGACCGTGCCGGTCGAGGGATCGACCTGGTTGTCGATGACGGTGAGGCGGCCGCGGTCGACCGGCCCACTCGTGTCCTCGCGCAGCACGTCGACCGGCAGCGGCCCCTTGGCGAAGGCCTGGTTGACGGCGTCGAGATTCTGCTGCGGCAGGTTGAACAGGACGGCGATCGGCTTGATCTGGGTGATGACGACGATGCTGTTCGCATCCGAGGCGTGCACGATATTGCCTTCGTCGACCTGGCGTAGGCCGGTGCGCCCGTCGATCGGCGCGACGATCTTGGTATAGCCGAGCATGGCCTGCGCGCCTTCGATCGCGGCCTGGTCGGAAGCAATCTGCGCGGTCAGTTGCGCGACCAGCGCGCGCTGGGTGTCGAGCTGCTGGCGGTTGATGGCGTTGGTGGCCGCGAGCTGCTGGTAGCGCGTGAGATCGTTTTTGGCATTGGCGAGCTGCGCCTCGTCCTGCGCCTTCTTGGCCACCGCCTGGTCGTAGGTCGCCTGGTAGATCGTCGGGTCGATCTCCGCCAGCACGTCGCCGCGTCTGACGTCCTGCCCTTCCTTGAATTTCATCGCGATCAGCTTGCCGTCCACCTGCGGGCGCACGGTGACGGTGTTGAGCGCGCGCACGGTGCCGACGGCATCGAGATAGACCGGCACATTCGCGTAGCTCGCGCTTGCCGCCAGCACCGGCACCGGACCGGTATTGGCGGCGAAGCGACTATGCGGCTGCTGGCGCGGCGAGCCCGCAAGGTAATAGACGAGCGCCGAGGCCGCGGCGACCAGCACGAGCACGATTGCCGTGCCGCGCCACGAGCGGCGGCGGCTTTTAACCAAGTGCTTTTTCGGCACTTCACCGTGCATTGGCGGCTTCCACTTGCGGCGGCTTCGGCTTCCAGCCGCCGCCGAGCGCCTGATACAGACTCACGACCGCCTGCATGCGCGCGAGCCGCGCCTGCACCAAGAGGTCCTCGGCCGAAAACAGCGTCTGCTGCGTTTGCAGCACGGTCACCAGATCGATCGTGCCCTCGCGCAGCCGCTGTTCCGAAATGTCGAAGGCCTGGCGCGAACTCTTCACCACCGCGCGCTGCAACTGCTCGCGCAATGCGGTCTGGCGAACGGCGTCGAGCGCGGTTTCGACGTCGGTGAAGCCCTGCAGCACCGCTTTGCGATAGTTCTGCAGCAACTCGTCCTGCATGCCCTTTTGCAGATCGAGATTGCCGAGCAGGGCACCACCCTGGAAGATCGGCTGCGTGAGCCCGGCCGTGAGCGTGTAGAACGCCGACTCGGGCCGCAACAGCGTCTTGAGCACCGCGCTCTGGTAGCCGCCTTCGCCGGTGAGCGCGATGCTCGGCAGGAACTGCGCGCGCGCGTTATAGACATTGGCATTGGCGGCGGCGAGCCGCGCCTCGGCTTCGCGGATGTCGGGCCGCTGCGTGAGAAGCTCGGACGGCAAGCCCGGCGTGATGCGCGGGACCGCGATGCGGTCGAGCGAACCGCCGCGGATCGTCACGCGTTCGGGCGGACGGGCCATCAGTAGCGCGAGCGCGACCTTGTTCTGCCACACCGTCTGCTCGAGCAGCGGCAGCGCGGCGCGCACGGTGTCGGCCAGGCTCTGCTGCTGCGCGACGTCGAGTTGCGACGCCGTGCCGGCATTGAAGCGCTGCTTGATCAGGTCGAGCACATGGTTCGCACTCGTGTAGTTGTTGCGCTGAACGCGCAGGCGGTCCTGCGCGGCGAGCACCTGGAAATAGGCATTGGCGGTGGTCGCCATCGTGCTGAGCGCAACCACCTCGCGGTCGAAGCGGGTAGCGACGGCGGTTTCCTCCGCTGCGCGCAACGCGGCGCGGTTCTTGCCCCAGAAGTCGAGCTCGTAGCTCGCGGTCAGCGATGTCGACAACAGATCGCGCTCGGCGCTGCCGAGCGCGCCCGGCGTGCCGCCCATCGAGGCCGAGCGCGATGAGCGCATACGCGTCGCGCTTGCGCCGAGACCGACCGCCGGCAGCAGTGCCGCCCCGGCGATGCGCGCCTGCGCATCGGCCTGCACGATGCGGGCGACAGCGGCGGCGATGTCGAGATTGGCCTCGCGCGCCGTCGCCATGATGTCGGAAAGCTCGCGCGAGCGGAACGCGCGCCACCAGTCGAGCGGCGGCAGGGCGGCTTCCGCGATCCGCGGATTTTTCGGGCCGCGCACATAGGCGGACGGAATGTCGAGCCCCGGCTCCGGATTGTCGCCGTTGAGCAGGCAACCGGCGAGTGGCAGGGTCAATACGGTCACCTGGAGCATGCTGGTAAACCGGCGCCCCCAAAGCTTCGTTTCACACGGCACAATCTTCTTTGCGCAACGCATACCCACACACTTTCAACAGTGTTCAAACGATCCCGCCGGGGGAGAGTAGCCCGATCCATCATCGCTTGCTCGCGGATTTTCGGCCCGGCGGCCAGTCCGCCATGGCCTGCCGTCCGGCCTGTGACATTTTCGACGCAGCGCTGGCGAAGATTCCCTGCAAAATCTGGTCGAAATTCTGCCGCGCCGCCCGCGATTTCGTCATGGCCGCGCGCATCACGCCGAGGTCGAACGGCTGCCGGCGCAGCGCCTGCCTGATCTCGTTCTGCGCCGCGTGGTACTCGGTCTGCGCGGTCTCCAGCGCCTGGCGGTCGGCATCGATAGCGCCGCGCAAAACGGCGGCGTCGGCGTCCGGCAGGGTGGCGGCGAGGCGTTCGACGCGCACGAACACATTGCGGTCCCAGGACGGCGGCGCCGGTGCGCGCACCGCCATCGCGATGGCGATGCCGATGAAAAACAAATTGAGCGCGAGCGAGCCGAGCAGGAGCCAGCGCGGCGCGACGCGCGCTGCCGTTACCGGCATCGTGCCGCTGGCGCTCACGGCCGGGCTCCGGTCAGCGGTTCGGGCTCGAACACGATCGAGCCGAGATCGCGGCCGGCCAGCACCATCGGCGCATCGGATGGCCTGAACGAGCGATCGATCCCGGCGAGCCCGATGCCGAAGCCGATCAGCGCGCAGCAGGCGAGCGCGGCGACACGCGGCCAGGCCGGCGCGAATTGCCAGTCGAGCAGCACGGCGGGCAGCCGCCAGAACGGCTTGTTCTGCCGCGGCAGCGTGCCGGCGATCCGTTCCACAATTCGGTTCGCCGCCGCGTCGTCCGCCGGCGAAGGCCCGCGCTTGAGCGATTTCATCAGGAGTTCGTCGAACGCATCCGGCATCATGTCACTCACTCTCATCCGTCATGGCGCCGAGCGTACGGCGCAAACTCTGTTTCCCGCGCACCAGCAAGGTCTCCACCGCGGAGACCGAGGTGCCGAGCATTTCGGCGACCTGCGCATTGCTCATGCCCTCCGAATAGCTGAGGACAATGGCGATGCGCTGGCGCTCGGGCAGCCTGTCGATCGCGGCGGCGAGCAGCCGCTCGCGCTCCTCGCCTTCCATCTTCTCGCCCGGTCCAAGCGAAACGTCGACAATCTCGCCGGCGGCTTCCAGTTCGACCCAGGGCGCGCGCCGCTTGCGGTCGAGACAGAGATTGACCACCACGCGCGTGAGCCAGGTGCGAAACGCTGCCAGCGGCTGCCAGCGCGGCGCGTGGGTCCACACCCGCAGCATCGCCTCCTGCGCCACGTCTTCGGCCTCGGCCGCATTGCCGAGAATGCGCCGCGCCAGCCGGATTGCGGCCGGCACATGCCGGCGCGCGAGCACGCGGAACGCCGGCTCATCGCCGCGCGCGATGCGAGCCATGAGCGCTTCGTCGCTGTCGTCCATAGCCGGTGCGCGCTCGCCATCGGAAATCCGATCCATTCTAATCCGTGGCCTGTTCATTGAACGGCCGGCAAGGCGGAATCCTGTGCCGGGGGCAAAAGTGCAACTGTGCGCGGCGGTCCGGGCTCGGGATCCGGTGCTAACTTATTGACTTATCTCGGCTTAGCAATCCGGCGCAGCTCGCAAGTTCACGCCCCTTGGTGCGCCGGTAGCCCGCCTTGGCCTTGGTCCGGGCGCGAATGGACGAGATCGGCCTCGCTCTGTCAACATGGGCGCCGACGACGGAATTCACCGTCAAACAGGGAGGATGCAAAAGGCATGGACAAGGCACTCTATGACAAGGGCATGGCGATGCGCCGGCAGGTGCTGGGCGATGCTTATGTCGACCGCGCGGTCGCCAACACCGACGATTTCAACCGGCACTTCCAGGAATTGCTGACGACCTATTGCTGGGGCGCGGTATGGGGCGATGATGCCTTGAAGCCGCGCGACCGTTCGATCCTCAATCTCGGCATGATCGCCTGCCTCGGCCGCATGCACGAATTCGAAGCGCATTTCCGCGGCGCGCTGCGCAACGGCCTAACGCCGGCAGAACTGTCGGCGATTTTGCGGCAGGTCGCGGTCTATTGTGGCTTCCCGGCCGCGGTCGACTGTCATCGCGTCGCCAAGAAGGTTCTGGAGGAAGAGGGAAAGAAGGGCTGAGCCCTTTGCCCCGTTGATCGCGAGGCGGCGGAATGCCGTCGCCTCGTATCGCCTGTGTGGCCCCAGACCAGCCTTAAGTTCGAGGAACCTTCAGCGGGTGCGGTCATTGACCCCCGGGCAGGGTGGGCCATCCTGGTTCGTTTGCAGATGGCGCTCCTTGAGAAAGATCAGCGGCCCGAGGCTTCCTCGGCCCCTAAGGTCGAGCGGCCGCAAACGCCGGTTGAGGCCGAGGGGCGCCCGCAGGCGCGCGAGCGTGAACCCGCCGGCGACAAGGCGGACGGGCAGAAGGCGCCGCCCGGTCGCCCGGCGCGATTGCTGCGCAAGCCGGTCGCTATGGTCGCCCTGGCCATCGCCGCACTCGCGCTTATCGCGGCCGGCATCGTGTGGTGGCTGCATGCGCGGCATTACGTCTCCACCAGCGACGCCTTTATCGATGCGCGGCCGGTACAGATCAGTCCGCAAGTGAGTGGGGTGATCGTCGGCGTGCCGGTCACCGACAATCAGCTCGTCGCACCCGGCGCGGCGCTGGTGCGCATCGAGCAAAGGGATTACCGGGCCGCGGTGGCGCAGGCGCAGGCCCAGCTCGAGCAGGCGCAGGCGAGCGTGGCCGATGTCGACGCCCAGATCGAGGCGCAGGCCGCCACCATCGCCCAGGCCAAGACGCAGGTGACGCAGAATCAGGCCGCGCTCGAATTCTCCCAGCAGCAGGACACGCGCGCGCAGCGATTGCTGAAGAACGGCGCCGGTACCGAACAGCAGGCGCAGCAGGCCGCCTCCGATCTCACGCAAAAGCAGGCAGCCTTCGCGGCGGCGCAGGCGGCCGAGACGGCGGCGGAAAAACAACTCGGTGTCTTGCGCGCGCAGCACCGGAGCGCGTTCGCGCAGGTCGATGCCGCGCGCGCGCAGCTCACGCAGGCCGAGATCAATCTCAAGCGCACCGATATCGATGCCCCGCAGGAGGGCCATGTCACCAATCTGACCGCGGCCAAGGGCGCCTATGTGCAGCCCGGCCAGGCGATGATGGTGCTGGTGCCGCGCAAGGTCTGGGTCACCGCCAACTTCAAGGAGACCGCGCTCACCGACATGCGCCCCGGCCAGCCGGTGGACATCGAAGTCGATGCCTATCCGGACCGGATCTTTCACGGCCACGTCGCGAGCATCCAGGCCGGCAGCGGGGCGGTGTTCTCCCTGCTGCCGCCTGAAAATGCCACCGGCAATTACGTGAAGGTGGTGCAGCGCATTCCGGTCAAGATCGCATTCGATCGTCCGCCCGACGTCTATCTCGGCCCCGGCATGTCGGTGGTGCCGACGGTGAAAGTGCGATGAGCGACGCGCGCGCGGCAGCGTGGAACGCGCAAAGCCGTTCGGCGGCCGGCGACCGCAATCCCTGGCTTATCGCCGTGGTGGTGTCGATCGCCACCTTCATGCTGGTGCTGGATACATCGATCGCCAATGTAGCGCTGCTCAACATCGCGGGCGATCTCGCCGCCAGCGCCGACCAGGCGACCTGGATCATCACCACCTATCTCGTCGCCAATGCCGTGATCATTCCGGTGAGCGGCTGGCTCTCGGGCGTGATCGGACGCAAGCGCTATTACATGCTCTGCGTGGCGATCTTCACCGTGTCCTCGCTGTTATGCGGACTGGCCTGGAATCTACAGTCGCTCATTTTCTTCCGCATCGTGCAGGGCCTGGGCGGCGGCGGCATGGCGCCGAGCGAGCAGTCGATCCTGGCCGACACTTTCCCGCCGGCCAAACGCGCCCAGGCCTTCGCGCTCTACGGCGTCGCCGTGATTCTGGCGCCGACCGTCGGGCCGACGTTGGGAGGCTGGATCACCGACAGCTATTCCTGGCATTGGATATTCTTCATCAATGTGCCGTTCGGGATCATGTCGCTCGCGCTGGTGCAGTGGCTCCTAGTCGAGCCCGAAGCGCTGGAACGGGAACGCCGCGCGCGCTTTCAGGGCGGACTGAAAGTGGACTGGGCCGGCTTCGCGCTGGTGGCGCTCGCGCTCGGCTGTCTGGAAATCGTGCTCGATCGCGGCCAGCAGGACAACTGGTTCAGCTCCGGCTTCATTATCGCCGTGGCGCTGGTTTCGGCGCTGTCCTTTATTTTGTTTCTGCCCTGGGAGTTCGCGCGCAAGGACCCGATCGTCGATGTGCGGCTCTTGTTCACGCGCCAGTTCGGCACGTCGTTTCTGGTGATGATGTCAGTGGGCGCCGTGCTGTTCGGTTCCACCCAGATCCTGCCGCAGCTTCTGCAGACGGCCTTTCCCTACACGGCCTATCTGTCGGGCCTCGCCTTGATGCCGGGCGGTATAGCGATGCTGGTGCTGATGCCGGTTGCGGGCGCGGTCGCGAATGTGGTCCAGCCGAAATACCTGATCGCTTTCGGCATGGCGACGATCGCGCTGGCGATGTGGCACATGACGTCGCTCGATGGCAGCGCGGACTTCGGCTTTTTCGCCTGGGCGCGCGTGTTGCAGATGATCGGGTTGCCGTTCCTGTTCATCCCGATCAACACAGCGGCCTATGCCGGGCTGGCGCCCGGGCGCACCGGGCAGGCCTCCGCCCTCATCAATGTGGCGCGCAATCTGGGCGGCAGCATCGGCATTTCCCTGGCCAATACCGAGATTGCGCGACGGGCGCAGTTCCACCAGGCGCGGCTGGTCGAGCACATCACGCCGACCTCGCTCGCCTACCAGGACGCCACGCGCACCGTGGCGCGGTATTTCGCCGAGCAGGGTGCCGCGGCCGCCCAAGCGCGCGATCTCGCCATCGTATGGATCGGCAAAACCGTGCAGAGCCAGTCGGTTCTGCTCGCCTATATCGATGTTTACTGGCTATCGGCCATCTTCGCCGCGGCCATGGTGCCGATGGTGCTCCTGATGCTCAAACGGGTCGATCCGCACGCGGCGCCGGCCGGCCATTGACTGGCCGCCCGGTAACCGGCGAGACATAAAGTCGCAATATGGTCTTGAATGTGCCTTCATCCCGAGGCATCCAAAGCTAGCTTCGCGGCCGGGGAGCCGCGCTGTCCCCAGGGTGACGAATGATCCGAACTTCCGGCGTTTTCCTGCTGGCGCTGCCGTCGGCAGTTCTGTTGTCGGCCCCGTCCGCGCAGGCGCAGTCCTATGGCGCGCCGCCCTATTATCGTTCGGCGTCGCCGCCGGCCGTCTCCCAGGGTACGCTCCCGCCGCCCGGCGTTTATGTCGATGACGACGGCGAAGTGGTGAATCGGCAGCGTCTGCTGCCGACCAATCGGCGCGCCGTGCAGCAGGCGCCGTCCGGTGTGCCGACGCGCATCTATTCGGACGAGGCCGACGCCTTGCCGCCGCTCGGCTTTGTGCCGGCGAATCCCCGTTCCTCGGGCTATGGCCACCAGCTCGATCCGCTGCCGCAGCGCGCCGGCGCGCCGGCCGCCGGCAACGATCCCAATTCGATTCGCCCGCCGGCCGCGATCGGCGCGGCGCCCGCCGCCGCCGCGCCCGGCAACGCCGCGCCGCAAGCCGACGCGGTTCCCGGGACCAGCGTCATGACGCTGCCGCCGGAGGATCAGCCGGAAACCGGCCAGCCCAAGGAATTGCCGGCCAATCTCAAGCGCCAGCTCGTCGACTACAACACCAGGGAACCGGCCGGGACCATCATTGTCGATACGCCCAACACCTACCTCTATTTGGTCCTCGGCCACGGCAAGGCGCTTCGCTACGGCATCGGCGTCGGGCGCGAGGGCTTCACCTGGGCGGGCACCGAGCGCGTCTCCCGGATGAAGGAATGGCCGGACTGGTTTCCGCCGACGGAAATGATCGAACGCCAGCCCTATCTGCCGCGCATGATGGCGGGCGGCCCGGGTAATCCGCTCGGCGCACGCGCGCTCTATCTCGGGAACACGCTCTACCGCATCCACGGCACCAACCAGCCCTCGACCATCGGTAAGACCGTTTCGTCGGGCTGCATCCGCCTGCTTAACGAGGACATCGAAGACCTCTTCAGCCGGGTGCAGGTCGGCACGCGCGTTGTGGTGCTGCCGAGCAGCCAACCGCAGACGGCGGCCATCGGCGGCGCACCAGCCGGCGCGATGCGGTTGCCCGACCGCGGCACTTCGGTTTCCACGCGCCCACTGCCGCCGGCGCGGTAGCCGTAGCGCTACCACGTCCTCCGCTCATTCCCGCGCAAGCGGGAATCCAGCACGGCCGGCGCCGGGTCCCCGCTTCCTGTCTAACCCACCCGCTCATCATCGCGTAGCGATGATGAGCGGCCTCCCCCTTTCAGGGGGAGGTAAGAACAAGAACGTTACTCCGCCGCGTTCTTCGCGCTGGCGCCGATGGCGGCGTTGACGCGCGGCATCACCTCTTCCGCCATGAGCTGCATCGAGCGCTTGCCGAGCGCCGGATCGACCCAGTCCATGCCGGCATAGACCAGCTCGCCGAAGTCGCCGATCTCCTCGCGGATCTTGAGAATTTCGTCCACCACCTTGTTGACGGTACCGTGGATCACGCAATGGTCCATGACGAAATCGTGCGTAATCTCCTCGTCCGGCTGCTCCTTGTGGCTCTTGAACACATAGAGCCTTCCGCCGCGCTTCATCTTGGCGCGCATCTGCCCGAAATAGAAACGGTAGGGGCTCTTGGCGTCCTCGCGGCCGTAGCGCAAGGCGGTCTTGTCGTCGTCGGCCACGAAGATCGTGCGGGCGACGCGCCAGTCCTCGACCTCGGCCTTCTCGCCGACCTCGGCTTTGCCCTTGGCATAGTTCTGCCAATGCGACTTCATGTGCTTCGACAAAAGGAAGTTGGCCGAGAGCGGATGGAAGTCGCGTTTGCCCATCAGCACGACACCGGGCGAGAACGGCGCCACCACGGTGCCGACGATCTCCGGCCGCGGCTTCTGGAACGGCTTGGCCATGTAGCCGACGCCGAGTTCGAGCGCCGAGGTGCGCGCGGTCGAGACCTTGAAGCGGTTGCTGGGGAAATCGATGTCGTAGGGCGGCTCGCGCTCCCAGATCGCCAGGATCACGTCGATCGCTTCGGCGAAGATCTTGTTGCGGTCCTCGTCGAGGATGCCGAGCGCCTCGGCATCCGAGGTGAGCGCGCCGGCCGAGACGCCCATGATGAAACGGCCCTGCGCAAGATGGTCGAACATGGCGACGTTGGCGGCGATTACCATGGGGTGGATCTGCGACAGGTTGCAGGTGCCGGAAGCGAGCTTGATGGTCTTGGTGTCGTGAATGAGCGTGGCGTGAAACAACAGGCTGTTGGTGACGTTCTCGCAGGCGTCGGTCAGGTGCTCGCCGACGAAGGCGTCATAGAAGCCGAGGCTGTCGGCCAGGATGATCGCCTCGCGATCCTCGCGCAGCGTCTGCGACCAGTCGCGCCCGAGCGGATGCACCGGCATGGTGAAGTAGCCTAACCGCATTGATTACTCCGATAGGGATGTCGTCCGTTGCCGCAAACTAGCGCATGATACCGAAAGGTGGGAGCTGCATTTCCGGGCCGGCTCCGCGCATGCGAGCCATGCGGCACGCGGGCTTTGAGGGGGCGAAATCGAGGCCCTCACGCGCCTTTCGCGGCGGTGTTTTATTGGGTGAGCGGGGTGTTTTAGCGAGCGTGCCCCGGACGCGGTGCAGCGCAGAGCCGGGACAAGGTCAAGCCGCGACGCGCGCGAGAAATCCTTCGACTTCGCTGCGCAGTTCGGCGGCGGCCTGTTCCACCGCCTGCGAGGCGGTGAGCACGCTTTCGGCCGATCGGCGGGTCTCGGCGGCCGCGCCGGAGACCTCGTCGAGCACCGACACCACCGTCTTGGCGCCGCCGGCGGCGCTTGCGATGTTCAGCGAGATCTCGCCGGTCGCCATGCTCTGTTCCTCGACCGAACCCGACACCGTCGTCGCGCAATTGTCGATTTCCTGCATGCGCGCGGCAATGCGGCCGATGGCGTCGACAGCGCCCGTCGTCGCCGACTGCACCGCCGTGATCAGGCGCGAAATGTCCTCGGTCGCCTTGGCGGTCTGCACCGCCAGCGATTTCACTTCGGCGGCCACCACCGCGAAGCCCTTGCCCGCTTCGCCGGCGCGGGCCGCCTCGATGGTGGCGTTGAGTGCGAGCAGGTTGGTCTGCCCGGCGATCGCGCGGATGAGCTTGATCACGTCGCCGATCTTCTGCGCGGCCTGCGCCAGCGCCGTGATCTCGCGATTGGTGCCCTGCGCTTCGCCGACCGCCTCGCGCACGATATCGGTGGTGGTCGCGAGCTGGCGGCCGATCTGGCCGATCGAGCCGGCGAGCTCGTCGGCGGCGAGCGCCGCGGTCTCGATATTGGCCGAGGCTTCGTTGGACGACGCCACGGCCATTTCGGCGCTCTGGGCTGTTTGCGCGGAATTGCCGAGCAGCGTCGAGGCGGTCGAGCGCATCGCCATGGCGCCGTCGCTCACCGTGCGCAGGTGGTTCTCGACGCTGCGCCGGAACGCCGCGATGGCCTGCTCGATTGTCGCGCGGCGTTGCCGCTGCTCCTGCATGGTGACGCGTTCGCGCTCGGCGTCGCGCCGGTCGGTGATATCCTCGTGCGTGGCCACCCAGCCGCCGTCGATCAACGGCCGGTTGATGACGCAGACGGTGCGCCCGTCGGCGGATTTCACCTCGGTGCTGGTGGTCTTGCCGTCGGCCATGGTGGCCGCGAGCGTACGCACGTAGTCGTCGATATTGCCGGAGAACGTGCCGTTGGCGACCCTGTATTCGAGCAGGCTGGTCAGGGTGGCGCCCGGTCCGGCCACAGCGGCGGGCAGCCGGTACAGGTCCTGATAGCGCCGATTGCACAGCAGAAGCCGCCCGTCGCTGTCGAACATGCACAGGCCCTGCGACATGTTGTTGATCGCGTCGCGGATGCGCCGGCTGTGGCGGCGCAGGCCGGCGATGACGATCGCGCCGGCGAGCGCCATCGCGAGCATTGCGGCGAGCGCGGCGAAGAAAAACGACGCGGCGAGCGTGGAGGAGGACGCGGCCCACTGGCCGGCCGGCAGCACGTAATGAAACAGCACGAAGCCCGCGGCGAGGCCGCCGCCGCCGGCGAGCGCGACCGGGCGCCATTCGCGCGCCAGTGCCGATGTCACGGTATTCTCGCTCATGCTGACGTTTCGCTCCGGGTCGCAAGGTATTCCACAACCCGTTGTTTTGCAGTTAATTGCTGGGCTCGGTCGGTTAAGAAAGTGTGAAAGAGATCCGGGGAGGACAGCGGAATGGCGAAATTGCGCGCGGTCGAACGCCGCGAATTCATCCAGGCGGCGATCGAAAAAGCGGAGGTCGGACGAGGCGCCCGGCAATATCGGCTTCGACTGGACCACACCGTCCGATTTGGAGGGCAAGGTCGCTTCTTCTTGCCGATTCTTTTTGCGATTCTTGGACCCCTTCCCTGACCCTCCCCCTTTCAGGGGGAGGGAACGCGCTTACGGGCGGGAGAGCCAATAGAGACCGCCTCACTTCATGTCGATCTTCACGGCCTTGGTGATCTTCTCCCAGTGCTTCATCTCGGCGGCGTGCCATTTCTGCGCGTCGGCTACCGACTTGCTCGGCACGATGTTGTAGTTCTGCTTCTTGAACTTGGCCTGCACCTCCGGTGTCGCGAGCGCCTTGGCGACCGCGGCGTAGAGCGCGTCGAGCACCGGCTTCGGCGTGCCGGCAGGCGCAAACAGCGCGTTCCACGCGATGGTGCCGACATCCGGATAGCCGAGCTCCTTCATGGTCGGCACGTTGGGATAGTCGGCGAGCCGCGTATGGTTGACCATGGCGAGCGCGCGGAATTTGCCGGTCTGCACCATGCCGGCGGCGCTGCCGGTGTTGAGGAACGCGGCCTGCACGTCGCCGCGCAACAGGTCCTGGATCACGCCCGAGGCGCCGTTCTTGTTGGGCAGTGCCTGCATGTCGAGATCGCCGGCGCGCTTGGCGAAATAGGCCATGTCGTAGTGCGGATAGGAGCCGTTGCCGACCGTGCCGTAGCGGATCTTGCCCGGGTTCTTCTTGGCATAGGCAATGAGTTCGGGGACGCTCTTGACCGGAAAATCGTTGGCCGTCGTCACCAGGAGGAAGGCCGGCACGTCGACCAGGTTGGTCACCGCGGTGACTTTCTTGCCGTAGTCGAACGACATCTTGCTCTTGTAGATGATCGGCGTGATCGCATTGGTCGAGACGTTGCCGACCATCAGCGTGTAGCCGTCCGGCGCCGCCTTCACCAATTCGTCGATCGCCAGCATGCCGAAGGCGCCCGGCTTGTTGATGACCACGAAGCCCTGGCCGGTGATCTTCTGGAATTCGTCGCCGACGATGCGGGTGGTGATGTCGGTGGCGCCGCCCGGCGCATAGGGCACCAGAACCTTGATCGGACGGCTCGGATATTTGTCCTGCGCACTCGCCGCCGTCGCGCCGAGTGCGAGAAGCACGCCCGACATCAAAATCAGACCAAGACGTTTCATTCGATCCTCCCAGTTTTTGAAAGCGGTTGCGATTTTTGTCGCCGCCTGAGCCCCGCCTCTCAGGTGGCCTTGATTCCGTGCAGGCCGTAGGAACCGTCCTTGCAGGTGAAGAACACCACGTCGCCGTCGGGCGATGCGCCGCCGGAATGCACGGTGTTCGCCGGAATATAGATGAGCGAGCCGGGCCTGGCTTCGATCGTGCGGCCGTCGATGACGGCGCGGAACGTGCCTTCGAGGATGTAAATCCACTGCTCGTTCGGGTGCGAATGCGGCTCCGCGCCGGTGCCGGCCTTCATCCGCATGAGGCCGACGATGATGCGGTCGCCTTCCACGCAGGGACCGTGCGCGGTCGAATAGGCGGGGCCGCCCATGATCTTGTCCACGGTGCCGAGGTCGAAAACATATTCGCCGGGGGCGGCGCGCTTGGCGCCCGGCGTGCGGGCGGCCGCTGCATCCGACATGACGGTCTCCTTGGGGTGTCGCAGATCGGAA
>JAKAHJ010000186.1 GCA_021815055.1 Pseudomonadota bacterium
ATTGCTGCACAAGCTGGTCGAGCGCGAAGGCATCGACAGTGTGGTGACTCCCTCGCATGTGGAGACGCGCGAGAATTTTACCGCCTATGAACGCTCCTCCGGCGAACAGTTTCGTTTCGTCCTGCCGGGCGCGCCGCTGCATCGCACCGAGTGGGAAGCCATCCTCGATAAGCTCTCGTCTTTGCCGGAGCCGCCGCGCTACGTGGTCGCGAGCGGCAGCGTGCCGCCGGGCGTGCCCGACGACTTCTTCGCCGAGGTCGCCCGGCGCGCCAAGGCCCTCGGCGCAAAGATCGCGGTCGATACTGCGGGCGCGGCGCTCAAGGCCGCGCTCGATGAAGGCGTTACACTGATCAAGCCGAACCTCATGGAGCTGACGGAGTTCGTCGCCGCGCCGCTCGACAACGATCGCGAGCGCATCGCGGCCTGCCGCGCGCTCGCCGCCGGCGGCGGCGCCGAGATGGTCGCGCTGACGTTGGGTGGCGACGGCGCGCTCCTGGTAACGGCAGGGCAGGCCTGGCGCGCGCAGCCGCTCCCGGTCGAAGTTGCCAGCACGGTCGGCGCCGGCGACAGTTTTCTCGCGGGCCTGGTGGCATCGCTGGCAAAGGGCACGGGGCTCAAGCAGGCGTTTCGCACCGCAGTCGCGGCGGGTTCGGCCGCCACACTGACGCCCGGCAACGAACTATGCCGCGAGGAAGACGTGCGCCGGCTCCTGCCGCAGGTGCGCATCAACGAGATCGCCGCCGCGGCGGCCTAGCTCAGAACTCCGACCAGTCGTCGCTCTTGAAGGCGGTAGCCACCGCGCCGCGCATGCGACCGACGACACCGCGCTTGGCCGGCGCAGGCGCGCGCTTCGGCGCGACCGCCACCGCCGGCGCGACCAACCGCGCGCGCGGCGCGGCTTCGCTCGCCGCAGCGCGCACCTCGCCGGCCTCCAAGCGGAAGTAGGCGACGCGCTCGTTCATCGCCTGCATTTGCTGTTCGAGCGTCTTGGCGGTCGCGGCGTTCTCTTCCACCAGCGCGGAGTTCTGCTGCGTCACCTCGTCCATCTGCGTCAGCGCCTTGTTGACCTGCTCGATGCCGGTCGACTGCTCGGCGCTCGCCAACGCAATGTCGGAGACGATCGTCGCCACCGACTTGATCGAGGCCACGATCTCGTCGAGCGCAGCGCCCGCCTTGTTGACGAGGTCGACGCCGTCCTTGACCTGCGCGCCGGAGCTTACGATCAGATCCTTGATGTCCTTGGCCGCTTGCGAAGAGCGCTGCGCCAGGCTGCGCACTTCGGTCGCCACCACGGCGAAGCCGCGTCCCGCTTCGCCGGCGCGCGCCGCTTCCACCGCGGCATTGAGCGCGAGCAGGTTGGTCTGCCGCGCGATCTCGTCGATCACGCCGATGATATCGGAAATCTGGCGCGAGGATTCCTCGATACGAGCCATCGCATGCACGGCCTGCGCCACCACCTCGCCGCCGCGATCGGCGACCCCGCGCGTGGCGGACGCCGAACGATTCGCTTCTTGCGCATTCTCGGCGTTCTTCTTCACGATCGAGGCGATTTCCTCCATCGAGGCCGAGGTCTGTTCCAGACTCGCGGCCTGTTCCTCGGTCCGCTGCGACAAGTCGGTCGTGCTGGTGGAAATCTCCGCGGTGGCGTTCGAGACTTCGCGCGCCGCCTCGGTGATCGAGCCGATGGTGTCGCGCAAGCGCACGACCGCGGCGTTGAAGTCGTCCTTGATCTGCCGGTATTCGTCCGGGACAGTCTCGTCGACTTCCACGGTCAGGTCGCCTTCCGACAGGCCCTTCAGGCCGGTAGCGAGCAGGGCAAGCACGCGCGCCTGCTGCTCGGCGGCCTTCGCCTTTTCTTCCGCCGCCTTGGCCTGCACTACCGCCTCCGCCTGCTGCCGGCGCGCCTGCTCCTCGGCGGCGAGCGACTGGCGGCGCGCGGTCTCCTCGGCTTCGAGATGTGCTTTTTCGACCGCCTTGAGCTTGATGCCTTCGACGGCGGCGGCGATCTCGCCGATCTCGTCCTTGCGGCCGAGGCCCGGCAGCGCCGTTTCGAAATCGCCATCGGCCATGCGCTTGATCGCCGTGGCGATGCCGACCACCGGGCGCGATATGCCGCGGCTGATGAGCAGCGACCAGGCACAGCCGATCATGATCGTGATGGTCATGATTGCGATCAGCACGGTGGTCTGGCGGTCGAGCGCGGCATTGTTCAGTGCGATCTTTCGGTCGCGCAGGTCCTTGCTCGAGTCGGTCAGGTCGTCCGTCAGGTTGGCCATGGCCGCGAAGCTGCGCGCGGCGCTCATCATCAACGTGAGCGCGGTGCCGGCGTCGCCGTCGGCCATGTCGATCACGCCTTTGGCCTGCTTGACGTAATTTCCGACGGCAGTTTGCAACTGCCCGACCTTCTCGCCGGTCTTGCCCTCCTTGAAGGCGGGATCGTCCAGCGTCTTCAGCTTTTCGGTCATCTCGCCCAACGCCTTGACGGCGGTGTCGCCGAGCGACTTGATCTTCTTCGCGTCGGTCTCGTTGGCCGCAGTGGCCATGAGACGATAGAGATGGACCTGCGCCGCCCATGCCGCCGTGGTGAAATCGGAGACGGCTTCCGCCTGCCGCACCGGCCCGACCATGAGCGCATCGACCGCCGCCTGGTTGGCGCGCTGTTGGTCCCAGGCATAGGCGCCGACACCGATCAAGACGAGGATCAGGAAGGCGGGCGCAACAAGGACTTTCCAGCGCAGACGCAGATTAGCCAACCAGGAGAGCATGGATTTCCGATCTACTTGCTTTGGATGAGGGGGCCGCGGGCAGGAAGGTGCGGCAGGGCCGCCGCAGCGGCCCTGCGTTCGGGCTTCGTCAGTTCTTGTACACGCCGCCGCAGACGATGGTGTCGGTGAGCGGCTGGCAATACATCTGCTTGGGCTCGATCTTCTTGCTGACCGGATTGACGAACTTGTAGTCCTGCCAGAAATCGGCGCCCTTGGCCGCGAGCGCGAGGCGCTCCTTGACGTAATACTTGCCGTCCACGTCCTGGGCGTCGTTCATGTCCTTACCGATGAGCTTAGCATTGGCGCCGTGCGCCAGCACCTTGCCATTCGTGCCATAGACGACAATGTAGAGGTCGCGGTCGACGAACTGGCCCTTCTTGTCGTCAAAGACCGTATAAGCCTTGACGGGGCCGTTCTGCTTTACGTAGTCGACCGCCTTCTTGACCATCGCAATGGCCTCGTCCTTGGTGGCATTGGTCGCCCAAGCGGGAACGCCGATGCCGAGCATGAGGACGGCGGCGGTTGCGAGCTTCACTGCTTTCATTTCGTTACTCCGGTCGGTTCGTTTTCCAAACGTTGCATGGCGAGTTCCGGCACGCGCATACGCTCGCGCGAATGCGTCAAGGACTGGATTTTGGGAAGGTCGCGCCGCTTTTCCGCTTCTCGTTTTGGTTGGGGAGATTCTAGCTGCACGCGCGTAAATAAAGATTTGAGATGGAGCTAATTGTGCCGCGCTATCGAAGCGCAACAATCTACATTAAGTCGTGCAATGCGGCTGATCGCAATGACGGACAACGCGCTCGGATTCCGCGCTAGGGCCTGTCTTCAGTTAGGCAGCGGCGGCGAGAGAACGGAACAGAATCAAACGCTGAACACCGTTCGCGGATGCGGCGCCGCAAGGATGTTGGGGGTTCCCAAATCAGTTGTCGAGTGATTCAT
>JAKAHJ010000187.1 GCA_021815055.1 Pseudomonadota bacterium
TCGTGGTCCGGCGTCTCGGCCGGCGGCGTGAGCTTTGCCGCCACCAATTTGCCGAAACCGCCCGGGCGCGGGAAACCCTTGTCGAACACCACGTCGTGGCCCGGCTGGTCGGGCGCGTCGGAGGGATAGGTGACCGCGCTCTCGCGTTCGACGCGCTCCCACGAGATGTTGTCGAGCGACGGCATCAGCGAGGCCATCTCGGTGTAGATCTCGCTCGGATGCGTGTAATTCCAGTTCAGGCCGATCCGGCGCGCCAGTTCCTGCGTGATCCACCAGTCGGGGCGCGCATCGCCCGGCAGCGGCAGCGCGGCGCGGCCCATCTGCACCTGACGATTGGTGTTGGTCACCGTGCCATCCTTTTCCGGCCAGGCGGAGGCCGGCAGCACCACGTCGGCATAGACGGCGGTCTCGGTCAGGAACAGGTCCTGCACCACGAGATGTTCGAGATGCGCCAGCGCCTCGCGCGCGTGGTTCAAATCCGGATCGGACATCGCCGGGTTCTCGCCCAGGATGTACATGCCCTTGATCGTGTTCGCGTGGATCGCGTCCACGATTTCGACCACGGTGAGACCCTTCTTGGGGTCGAGCTTGACGCCCCACAGGTTCTCCACCTGGCCGCGGATCTCCGGGTTCTCCACCGGCCTGTAGTCGGGGAAAAACATCGGGATGAGGCCGGCGTCGGAGGCGCCCTGCACGTTGTTCTGCCCGCGCAAGGGATGCAGGCCGGTGCCGGGGCGGCCGATCTGGCCGGTGATGAGCGCGAGCGCGATCAGGCAGCGCGCATTGTCGGTGCCGTGCGTGTGCTGCGACACGCCCATGCCCCAGAAGATGATGGCGGAATGGGCGCGCGCGTAAGTGCGCGCGACCTCGCGCAGCGTGTCGGCTTCGATGCCGCAGATCGGCGCCATCTCCTCGGGCGTGTAGTCCTTCACGCTCTCGGCGAATTGCGGGAAGCCCTCGACATAGGTCTGGATATACTGCTCGTCGTAGAGCTTCTCCGCGACGATGACGTTGAGCATGGCGTTGAGCATCGCCACGTCGGCGCCGTTCTTGAACTGCATCATGCGCCAGGCATGGCGCTTCAGGGCCTGCCCGCGCGGGTCCATCACCACGAGCTTGGCGCCGCGCTTCGACGCCTGCTTGAAGAAGGTAGCGGCGACCGGATGATTCTCGGTGGGGTTGGCGCCGATCACGACGATGACGTCGGAATTCTTCACCTCGTTGAAGGTCGCCGACACCGCGCCCGAGCCGACGCCTTCCAGGAGCGCCGCCACCGAGGAGGCGTGGCAGAGCCGCGTGCAGTGGTCGACATTGTTGGTGCCGAAGCCGGCGCGCACCAGCTTCTGGAACAGATAGGCTTCCTCGTTCGAGCACTTGGCCGAGCCGAAACCGGCGAGCGCCTTCCCGCCATCGCGGTCGCGGATCGTTTTGAGACCCGCCGCCGCCTTGTCGAGCGCCTCTTCCCAGGTGGCCGGACGGAAATGGGTCCACGGATTCGACGGATCGATATATTCGTGTGGAACCTTGGGCACGCCCTCCTTGCGGATCATCGGCTGCGTCAGGCGCTGCGGATTGTGCACGTAATCGAAGCCGAAGCGGCCCTTCACGCATAGCCGGTTCTCGTTGGCCGGACCGTTGCGGCCGGTGACCGCGATGAGCTTGTCGTTCCTGATCTGGTAGGTGAGCTGGCAGCCGACGCCGCAATAGGGGCAGACCGAATGCACCTCGCGGTCGGCGAATTCCGTGCGCACATTGTCCTGGTTCACCAGCGTCGCCGGCATCAGCGCGCCGGTCGGGCAGGCCTGCACGCATTCGCCGCAGGCGACGCAAGTCGAGGCGCCCATCGGATCGTCGAAGTCGAACACGATCTTCTCGTTGTGGCCGCGGCCGGCCATGCCGATCACGTCGTTGACCTGCACTTCGCGGCAGGCGCGGACGCAGAGATTGCACTGAATGCAGGCGTCGAGATTGACCGCCATGGCCGGATGGCTGCGGTCGGGCGGCGGCATTACGATGCGCTCGCGCTTGGGGAAGCGGCTTTGCTCGACGCCCTGGCGCTTCACCGTCTTCCAGAATTCCGAGATCGGATCGTGCGCGACCTCGATCGCCGGCTGGTCGGTGACCAGCAGTTCGGCCACCATCTGGCGCGCGGTCCTGGCGCGATCGGTCTGCGTCTTCACTTTCATGCCGGGCGAAGGCGTGCGGATGCAGCTTGCCGCCAGCACGCGCTCGCCCTCGATCTCGACCATGCAGACGCGGCAATTGCCGTCCGGGCGGTAGCCGGGCTTGGGCGAGTAGCACAGATGGGGCAGCTTGATGTCGAGCCTGCGCGCGGCGCGGAAGATCGTCTCGCCTTCACGGATGTCGATCTCGCGCTCGTCGATGAAGAAGGTCTTGGGTTTCGACTCGGTCATAACTCATTCCTCGCCAGTGCCCTCATCCTTCGAGACGCCCGCTGCGCGGGCTCCTCAGGATGAGGGCTCAATTCCGCCTCATGGTGAGGAGCATCGCCATCAGGGCGTTTACGCGCGTCTTCGACGCGCTGTGGCGATGCGTCTCGAACCATGAGGTCGGCCCTCATCATCACCAGCCCCCGAGCGGCTTCGAGAGCTCCTCGGGGAAATACTTCAGCACGCACAACAGCGGATTGGGCGCCGCCTGCCCGAGGCCGCAGATCGAGGCGTCGCGCATGGCGGTGGACAGCTCGGCCAATAGCTGCGCATTCCACGGACCCTTGGCCATGAGCTTGGCGGCCTTTTCGGTGCCGACGCGGCAGGGCGTGCACTGGCCGCAGCTCTCTTCCTCGAAGAACTTCATCAGGTTCAACGCCACCGCCTTCAGATCGTCCTTGTCGGACAGGATCACGACCGCGTGCGAACCGACGAAGCAGCCGTACTGCTCCAGAGTTCCGAAATCGAGCGGGATGTCGGCCATCGAGGCCGGCAGGATGCCGCCGGATGCCCCGCCCGGCAGGTAGGCCTTGAAGCTGTGGCCATCGAGCATGCCGCCGCAATATTCATCGATCAGTTCGCGCATGGTGATACCGGCGGGCGCGAGCTTGACGCCGGGCTTGTTGACGCGGCCCGACACCGAGAAACTGCGGAAGCCCTTGCGCTCGTGGCGGCCCTGCGCGGTCGCCCAGCCGGCGCCTCGCTCGACGATGTCGCGCACCCAGAACATGGTCTCGACGTTCTGCTCGAGCGTCGGGCGCCCGAACAGGCCGACCTGTGCGACATAAGGCGGGCGATGGCGCGGCAGCCCGCGCTTGCCTTCGATCGATTCGATCATCGCCGACTCTTCGCCGCAGATATAGGCGCCGGCGCCGCGGCGCAGGTGCAGCTTGGTGTGCGGCGAAAGCCCGGCGTCTTCGATGCGCGCGATCTCTTCGCCGAGCATCAGGCGCAGCTCGGGATATTCGTCGCGGATATAGATGTAGGTTTCGCGCGCCTCGACCACCCAGGCTGCGATCAGCACGCCTTCGAGGAAACGGTGCGGATCGCGTTCGAGATAATAGCGGTCCTTGAAGGTACCCGGCTCGCCCTCGTCGGCATTTACCGCGAACATGCGCGGCGCCGGTTCTGCGCGCACAAGCGACCATTTGCGCCCGGTCGGGAAGCCGGCGCCGCCGAGGCCGCGCAGGCCCGCATCGCTGACCATCTTGATGAGCTCGTCCGGGGTC
>JAKAHJ010000188.1 GCA_021815055.1 Pseudomonadota bacterium
TCCAAGCAGCCGGAATCCGTGCGCGAGGCGGCCGAAAAGGCGGCCAAGAAATGGATGTCGACGCTCAATCTGCCGCGGCCTTGACGCCGTTCATCCCTCCCCTGAAAGGGGAGGGTGTCTCCGCGCGAAGCGCGGAGACGGGTGGGGTCTTTTTTACAGATGTGCTAAGCGCCCCCACCCGGCCGCGCTTGCGCGCGTCCACCCTCCCCCTTCGGGGGAGGGATAGTAAAGAGAAGTTCCGATGGCCCATTCCGCCCTGCTCAATGTCATGATCGCCGCCGCGCGCAAGGCCGCGCGGGCGCTCAAACGCGACTTCGGCGAGGTCGAGAAGCTGCAGGTTTCGCTCAAGGGCCCGGCCAATTTCGTCTCGGCCGCTGATCGCCGTGCCGAGGAAACCCTGTTCCAGGAACTCAGCAAGGCGCGTCCCGGCTACGGCTTTCTCGGCGAAGAAGAGGGACACCGCGAGGGCGCCGACAAGACCCATACCTGGGTCGTCGACCCGCTCGACGGCACCACCAATTTCCTGCACGGCATTCCGCAATTCGCCATTTCGATCGGGCTCGAGCGCGACGGCGCCGTGGTGGCGGGGCTTATCTACAATCCGGCCACCGACGAGATGTTCGTCGCCGAAAAGGGCAAGGGCGCCTTCCTCAACGACCAGCGCATCCGCGTCGCCGCCCGCAAGCGCATGCTCGATTCGGTCGTCGCCTGCGGCCTGCCGCATCACGGCCGCGGCAATATCGCGCTCGCCCACAAGGAGACCGTGGCCGTACAGGAGCAGGCCGCGGGTCTGCGCCGCTTCGGCGCGGCCGCGCTCGACCTTGCCTGGGTCGCCGCGGGACGCCTCGACGGCTATTGGGAACGCGACCTCAAACCCTGGGACATCGCGGCCGGGCTCATTTTGGTGCGCGAGGCGGGCGGCTACGTGTCCGACTGCGACGGCGGCGACGATCCGCTCAAGGCGGGCTCGGTGACGGCCGGCAACGAAACCATCCATAAGGAACTGCTGAAGCTGATCAAACAGGCCGGAACCGCGTAGCGGCCCACTCTTGTCACTCCCCGACACGCGCTCAAAGCGCGTGGGCGCGCAATCCAGGGGCGCCACGGCATCGAATTCTGGATTTCGGGCTCGCGCACGAGGCGCGCGCGCCGCCGAATGAGCGTCAAGTCGCGGCGGCGGAACCACCGCAATTTTAACTCATTCGACCAGTTTACCATTAACAGCCCCGGCACAAGTGTTTTTTCTTGTCACGGGTCTGTGCCATATTGCTCCGCAGACCCCGAGCCGGTGTTGGCTAATCGAACCTCATGGCAAAAGAACTCGATCCGCTCAAACTCTCATCGCCCAGCATTTTCCTGTTTCGGATGGCGATCTTCATCGTGCTGGGCGGGCTGATTGCGTTCCTGCTCTACAAGCAGATCCAAGTCGCCTTCATGGCCAATCCCGGGCTCAATTCGCTGATCCTCGGCGTTCTGTTCATTGGCATCGTGCTGGCGCTGCGGCAGGTAGTGCGGCTCTATCCGGAAATCTCGTGGGTCAACAATTTCCGCCTCGCCGACCCCGGGCTCGCGGTCGAGCGCCCGCCGGTGCTCTTGGCGCCGATGGCCGCGATCCTCGGGTCGCGCGTCGGCCGCATGGCGGTGTCGCCGCAATTGATGCGCAGCATCCTCGATTCGATCGCCACGCGGCTCGACGAGGCGCGCGACATCTCGCGTTACATGACCGGCCTGCTGGTGTTCCTCGGCCTGCTCGGCACGTTCTGGGGCCTGATCGAAACCGTGGGTTCGGTCGGCAACGTCATCAACGGATTGAAGGCCGGCGGCGATGCCGGCTCGATGTTCGATTCGCTGCGCGAAGGACTGGCCGCCCCGCTCGGCGGCATGGGCATTTCGTTCTCATCCTCGCTGTTCGGTCTGGCCGGCTCGCTGGTGCTCGGCTTCCTCGATCTGCAGTCGAGCCAGGCGCAGAACCGTTTCTACACCGAACTGGAAGACTGGTTGTCGACCACCGTCTACGACCACGCGGGCGAGCCGGGTGCGGCCGCGGTCGGGGTGACGGGCGAGGTGCGTTCGGCCATCGACCGCTTGCGCGAGGCGGTCGAGCAGACCGGCTCGGGAAAGTCGTCGTCCACCGCCATGGCCAATCTGGCCGAGGCGATCCAGGGCCTCGTGCATCACATGCGCAACGAGCAGCAGATGATCCGCGACTGGGTCGACGGCCAGGCCGAACAGCAGCGCGAGATCAAGCGGCTGCTGGAGATCATGGTGCGCGAACGCGTGGACCGGTAGCGCCTTCCGCTCGCCCCCGCGAAAAGGGGGACCCAGTACTGGATGCCCGCTTGCGCGGGCATGAGCGGGAAATGTCGGAGTAACGAGAAAATGGCCCTTGCCCGATATCGCCGCAGCGAAGGCGGCATGAACTACTGGCCGGGCTTCGTCGACGCGCTTTCGACGCTGATCCTCGGCATCATCTTCCTGCTCACCGTCTTCGTGGTCGTGCAGTTCTATCTGCAGCAGGAAGTCGCCGGCAAGGATACCGCGCTCCAGCAGCTCAATGCGCAGATCGCCCAACTCACCGATCTTTTGTCGATGGAGAAGACCGGCAAGGCCGATCTCGAGGACCAGATCGCACAATTGCGCGCCTCGCTCGCGACCGCTCAGAGCGACCGCGACAAGTTCAAGGGCGTCGCCGACGGAATCGGCGCCGGCGCCGCCGCCGCGCAAGGCAAGATCGGCGAGCTCACCGGCCAGCTCGACAGCCAGAAGCAGATTACCGCCCGCGCGCTGGCGCAGGTCGAGGTGCTCAACCAGCAGATCGCCGCCTTCCGCCGCCAGCTCGCCGCGCTCGAACAGGCGCTCGACTCGTCCGAAAAGAAGAATGCGGATTCGCAGAGCCGCATCGGTGAGCTCGGCCAGCGGCTGAACCTCGCGCTGGCGCATCGGGTGCAGGAACTCTCGCGCTACCGCTCCGACTTCTTCGGCAAGCTGCGCGACATCCTCGGCAATCGCCCCGACGTGCGCATCGTCGGCGACCGCTTCGTGCTGCAATCCGAATTGTTCTTCGACACCGGCAAGGCCGACCTCAAGCCCGACGCGCAGGCCGAGCTCGACAAGGTCGGCGCCGCCTTGGTCGAACTGGAAAAGCAGATCCCCGCCAATATCGCCTGGGTGCTGCGGGTCGACGGCCACACCGACGTGCGGCCGATCACCGGCGGGCAGTTCAAGTCGAACTGGGATCTGTCGGCCGCGCGCGCGATCGCGGTGGTGCAGTATCTCGTCGCCAAGGGCGTCTCGCCGCAGCGGCTGGTCGCCGCCGGCTTCGGCGAATTCCAGCCGATCGACACGGGCACCACCGAGGAAGCCTATCGCCGCAACCGCCGCATCGAGTTCAAGCTGACGGAAAGGTGAGCCTCGGACTTGTCATGGTCGGGCTTGTCCCGGCCATCTCGCTTAAGGACACATGGCCGTGCCAATCGAATCGGGATCGCCGGGTCACGGTGCTGCGCGCCGGCCCGGCGATGACAAATTAAAGCTGCGCCCCTACACGCCCGCCGACGAACACGCGGCGATCGAGCTGTGGCGGCGCACCTGGGCGCAGCATTATCCGCGCATCGACTTCACCGCCCGCGTGCCGTGGTGGCGCGAGCGCTGGCGCACGGAACTGGTGCCGG
>JAKAHJ010000050.1 GCA_021815055.1 Pseudomonadota bacterium
CAGGAACATCACCTCCGCCGGCCCGCCGACGCGGAACCAGGTGAGGTCGGCGAGCGGCTGGTTCGCCATGAGCCGCCCGCGCAATTCCGGCATGCGGGATTTGAGATCCGGCGTGATATCGGGGAAGGTCATGGCACAGCCTCACCCGTCATGGCCGGGCTTGTCCCGGCCATCCACGGACGCAATGATAAGCCTATGGGGGGCTACGTTTACATCCTCACCAATCGGCCTAACGGGACACTCTATGTCGGTGTCACGAATGACTTGGTTCGCCGTGTCGCCGAACACCGCGAAGGTGCCGTGAAAGGCTTCACCAAGACGTATGGTTTGAAGCGGCTGGTTTATTTCGAAGTCTACGACGATATTCGTACCGCGATTCAGCGGGAAAAGAACATGAAGCACTGGTCGAGAACCTGGAAGGCTCGGCTTATTCTCGCGTCCAATCCGCAATGGAACGATCTCTTTGAGACCCTGACGTAAGGACGTGGATGGCCGGGACAAGCCCGGCCATGACGTTGTGGCACGCCCCCGCACTGCCCTCATCCCAGCGCCGCAAGTTCCGCCGGCAGCGCATAGGCCCATTGCGTGATCGAGCCGGCGCCTAAGCACACCACGTAATCGCCGGGCTTCGCCAGGTCCTTGATCATGGCGGCGAGATTTTCCGGCGCCGCGAGCGGTATGGCCTGGCGATGGCCGTGCGCGCGCAGGCTTTGCACCAGCGCGTCGCGGTCGATGGCCGGAATCGGCTGCTCGCCGGCCGGATAGACCGGCGCCACGATCACCGCGTCGGCGTCGTTGAAGCAGGTCGAGAACTGCTCGAACAGATCGTGCAGCCGCGTGTAGCGATGCGGCTGCATTACCGCGATCACCTTGCCCTTGGCGCTTTCGCGCGCGGCGCGTAAGACCGCCGCGATCTCCACCGGGTGATGGCCGTAATCGTCGATGATGAGCGCGCCGTTCCAGGTGCCCACGCGCGTGAAGCGGCGCTTGACGCCGCCGAAACCGGCCAACGCCTTACGGATCACGTCGTCCGCAAGGCCGAGCTCGTGCGCCACCGCCACCGCCGAGGTCGCGTTCAAGGCGTTGTGACGGCCGGGCATCGGTAGTACGAGCCCGTCGATCATGTGCGTCGTCTTGCCCTCGCGGTCGCGGAACTGCACCGTGAAATGCGACTCGCCGTTGTGGTGATCGAGATCGACGAGCCGCACGTCGGCCTGCGGGTTCTGCCCGTAAGTGAGGATGCGGCGATCCTCCAATTTGCCGACCAGGGTCTGCACTACCGGATGATCGGTGCACATCACCGCGAAACCGTAGAACGGGATATTTTCGACGAAAGCGCGAAAAGCGTCCTGCACGGCGTCGAAGGTGTGGAAGTGGTCGAGATGCTCGGGATCGACATTGGTGACGATGGCGATGTCGGCCGGCAGCTTCAGGAAGGTGCCGTCGGATTCGTCCGCCTCCACCACCATCCAGTCGCCGGCCCCTAACCGCGCATTGGTGCCGTAGGCATTGATGATGCCGCCGTTGATCACGGTCGGGTCGAGCCCGCCGGCGTCGAGCAGCGCCGCCACCAGCGAGGTGGTGGTGGTCTTGCCATGCGTGCCGGCGATGGCGACGCAGGATTTCAGCCGCATCAGCTCGGCCAGCATCTCGGCGCGCCGCACCACCGGCAGCCGCTTCGCACGCGCCGCCACGAGTTCGGGATTGTCGCGCTTGATGGCAGAGGAGACCACCACGACATCGGCGCCGTCGATGTTCTCCGCCTTGTGGCCGATCGCGACCGTGAGCCCCAAGTCGCGCAGCCGCTTGACGTTGGCGCTGTCGGCGACGTCCGAGCCGGTGACGGTATAGCCGAGATTGGCCAGCACCTCGGCGATCCCGCTCATGCCGATGCCGCCGATGCCGACGAAATGCACCGGTCCGATGTCGCGCGGCAGTTTCATCTTGGATTACCCTCAGCCTCTCAGCCGTCATGCCCGGCCTTGTGCTAGTTTCCTGCCACTTTCATGACAATGTCCGCAAGCCGCTCGGCTGCATCCAAAGTTCCCGCCGCTTTCGCCCCCGCCGCCATGCGGGAAAGCGCCGCCGGGTCGGCGGCGAGCCGGCCAATTTCGGCGGCCAGCCGGTCGGGCGTGAAATCGCGCTGCACGATGGTAATGGCGCCGCCCGCCGCCTCCAGCACGCCGGCATTGGCGAGCTGGTCCTGGTCGAGCGCATGCGGCAGCGGGACCAATATCGCGGGCCGGCCGATGGCGGAAAGCTCGGCCACGGTGGAAGCGCCGGAGCGCGAGACCACGAGATGCGCCGCCGCTAAGCGCAGCGGCAAATCGGAAAAGAACGGCGCGCATTCGGCCGCAACGCCGAGCCGGGCATAGACCTTGCGCACCGCCTCGAGGTCCTCGGCGCGCGCCTGCTGCACCACGCTCAACCGCGCGCGCGCATCGCCGGCGAGGCGCTCGATCGCCTTGGGCACGATCTCGGCCATCACATGCGCGCCCTGGCTGCCGCCGAAGACGAGCAGGTGCAGCGTGCCGCCCGCTTCCGGCGCGGCATAGGCCGTCGCCGCCGCTGCGACCACCGCCGGGCGCACCGGATTGCCGGTGAATGTCACCTTCGCTTGCAGCACAGGCTCGAGATTCTTGAGCGTGGGAAAGCCGGTCGCGATCTTCGTGACGCGCGCCGCCAGCATGCGGTTGGCGCGGCCCATGACGCCGTTCGCCTCGTGCAGCACGGTCGGCACGCCGCGCAGCGACGCGGCGAATAGCGGCGGCACCGTCGGATAGCCGCCGAAGCCGACGACGGCGGCGGGCTTCATGCGTCCGATCAACAGCCAAGCTTTCGCGGTGCCGAGCGCGAGCGTCGTCAAGGTGCGCGCGAGCGCGATGGGATTGCGTCCGCGCAAAGTCGCGCTCGGGATCAGATGCACGGCGCGGGCGGGAAACCCGAAATGCGCGGCGCGGTGATCGGTGGCGAGCTCGACCGCAAGCCCGCGCTTGCCAAGCGCGACCGCCAGCGCCTCGGCCGGAAACAGATGCCCACCGGTGCCGCCGGCGCAGAGGAGGATGGGCTTTCTCTCTTTTCCCTCCCCTGAAAGGGGAGGGTCGGATCGCCGAAGGCGATCCGGGGTGGGGTCATTGGTCATTGTCATAGTCTAGCAGAGATTAGCAGACCCCCACCCGCCCGCCTGCGCTACGCGCGCCGGGCGACCTCCCCCTTTCAGGGGGAGGTAGAAGCAAGATTGGCTTCCAGCTCCGGCGCCTTCAGCATCGCCGCGCGCGGCTGTTCGCGCGTGAGCGCGAGCAACATGCCCATCGCGTAAGCGAGCGAGATCATCGAGGAGCCGCCATAGGAGATGAAGGGCAGCGTCATGCCTTTGGCCGGAATCAGGCGCAGGTTCACCGCCATGTTGATCGCCGATTGCGTGGCGAACAGGATGGTGAGCCCAGCGGCCGCAAAGCGCGTGAAGGCGTCGTCGTTGCGCATCGCGCGCAACAACGAGCGGATGACGATGAAGGCATATAGCGCGGCCAAGGCCAAACACAGCGCGACGCCGAATTCCTCCGCCGCCACCGCGAAGACGAAATCGGTATGGCTCTCCGGCAGCAGGCGCTTGATGGTGCCCTCACCCGGGCCTTTGCCGAACCAGCCGCCGCGCAGAAAGCTCTCGGTCGCGATGTCGATATTGTAGCTGTCGCCGGACGCGGGATTGAGGAATTTCTGGATGCGGCTCGCCACATGCGCCACGGTGTAATAGGCGATAGTGAGGCCGAAGGCGCCGACGCCGGCGATGCCGAACATCCAGATCAACCGCATGCCGGCCATGAAGAACAGTGCGCTCCAAACGAGCGCGATCAGCATGGTCTGTCCGAAGTCGGGCTGGATCACCAAAAGCGTCACGACCACGCCGAGGAGCGCGAGCGAGATCGTGTTGGCCGGCATGTCCGGGCGCTTCGCCGACTCGCCGAACAGCCAGGCCACCAGAATCACGAAAGCGGGCTTCAAGAATTCCGACGGCTGGATGTTGACGCCGAAGATGATGAGCCAGCGCCGCGCGCCCTTGATCTCGGCGCCGAAGAACGGCGTTGCCGCCACCAGCACGAGGCTGACCGCGAACACGACGAGCGAGAGCCGCCGGATCTGCTGCGGATTGAGGAACGAGACCGAGACGAGGACGACGATGGTCGGAATCAGGAACAGGATGTGGCGGTTGACGAAATAGAACGGGTCGAGCCCGAGCCTTCCGGCCACCGGCGGGCTCGCCGCGAGCGAGAGCACGACGCCGGCCAGCATCAGCGCGCCGATAGCGGCGAGCGTAAGCTTGTCGACCGTCCACCACCATTCGCCGAACGGCGTGCGTTGCGCGCGCGAGACCATGCGATTCCCCGACCGGCAGGATTCAAATAGTCCTGACGCGTCGCGGTTTACGAAGCATTAATGATGGGCTGCGCCGCCAGCACTTCTTCACCCTCCCCTGGAGGGGGAGGGTGAAGGGAGACCCCGTCGCGGCGTACGCGACTACACGGGCTCTACCCCCGGCAGTCCCAAGACGATGTCCGTGAACGCCTGTCCGCGAATTTCGAAATTGCGGTACTGGTCGAACGAGGCGCAGGCAGGCGACAACAACACCACCGGCTCTTTCAATCCGGAGGTTTCCGCATCGCGCGTGGCGGCTTCGACCGCCTTGGCCATGACGCCGGCGATCTCGCAGGGCGCCTTGCCTTGCAGTGTCGCCGCGAATTCATCCGCCGCCTCGCCGATCAGATAGGCCTTGCGGATGCGCGGGAAGAATTCGGTAAGGCTCTCGATGCCGCCGGTTTTCGGCTTGCCGCCGGCGATCCAGAAAATATCGTGGAAGCTCGCCAGCGCCTTGGCGGCGCTGTCGGCATTGGTCGCTTTCGAATCGTTGACGTAGAGGATGGCGCCCGAATTCGTCGACTTGCGCCCGACCTGCTGCATGCGGTGGGCGAGCCCGGCGAAACTGACGAGGCCTTTCTGGATGGCCGGCAGGTTGATGCCGAGCGCGACGCAGGCGGCGATGGCGCAGGCGGCGTTCTGAGCGTTGTGCGCGCCGCGCAAGGAGCCGATGCCGGCAAGCTGCGCCACCGGATGCGCCGTGCCGCCGCTGGCGTGCATGATACGCGTGCCTTCGGCGTAATAGCCGTCGCGCAGCGGTCCCAGCACCGACACGCGCGCGACCTTCTTGCCCGCGCGCTCGATGCGGCCGGCGGCGTCCCGCGTCCATTGGTCGTCGACGCCGATCACGGCGGTGCCGTCTTGTTCGACGCTCGCCGGCAGGCGCGCCTTGATGGCGGCGTAGTTCTCGATCGTGCCGTGGCGGTCGAGATGATCTTCGGTGACGTTCAGGAGAATGCCTACACTCGTGCGCAGCGAGGGCGCCAGGTCGATCTGATAGGACGAGACTTCCAGCACATAGGCGCGGCCTTGCGCGAAGGGCTCGAGCGCCAGCACCGGCACGCCGATATTGCCCCCCATCTGCGCGTCGTAGCCGGCGCCCTTCAACAGGTGCGCGGTGAGCGCGGTGGTGGTCGACTTGCCGTTGGTGCCGGTGATCGCGACGAGCGGACAATGCACGCCCGCCTTCGCGCGCTCGCGGCAGAACAGTTCGATGTCGCCGACGATCTCGACGCCGGCTTGGCGCGCGCGTTCGACGGTCCAGTGCGGCGCCGGATGGGTGAGCGGAACGCCGGGCGCCAGCACCAGCGCGGCGAGTTGTGTCCAGTCGAGCTCGCGCAAATCGCGCGCGGCGAGGCCGGCGGCGCGCGCTTCCTCGACGCTTTTTGCATTGTCGTCGAATACGACCATATCCGCACCGCCGTTCTTCAGCGCGCGCGCAGCGATGAGCCCGGAATTGCCGAGCCCGAACACGGCGACTTTCTTTCCGGCGAAAACGGTGATGGGAATCATCTTATGCTCCGTCATTCCGGGACGGCCCGAAGGGCCGGACCCGGAATCCATACTCCGCAGCGCTGCGGGTTATGGATTCCGGGTTCGCCGCTTCGCGGCGCCCCGGAATGACAAAAAGATTTTTCATCGCAGCTTCAGGCTCGCGAGCCCGGCCAGCGCCAGCACCACCGCGACGATCCAGAAGCGGATCACGATCTGCGGCTCGGTCCAGCCGAGCTGCTCGTAATGGTGATGGATCGGCGCCATCTTGAACACGCGCTTGCCGGTGAGCTTGAAAGAAACCACCTGCACGATCACCGACACCGCCTCCAGCACGAACAGGCCGCCGACGATGGCGAGCACGATCTCGTGCTTGACCGCGACCGCGACCGCGCCGAGCAATCCGCCGAGCGAGAGCGAACCGGTGTCGCCCATGAAGATCGAGGCCGGCGGCGCGTTGAACCAGAGGAAGCCGAGCCCCGCGCCGATCAGCGCGCCGCACAACACGGCCAGTTCGCCGGTGCCGGCAACGTAGTGGATCTGCAGATATTCGGCGAACAGCGCATTGCCGACCAGATATGAGATCAGCCCGAAAGTCGCGGCCGCGATCATCACCGGCACGATGGCGAGCCCATCGAGCCCGTCGGTCAGGTTGACCGCGTTGCCGGCGCCGACGATCACGAAGGCGCCGAACACGAAAAAGGCGTAGCCGAGATTGAAAGCGAGATCCTTGAAGAACGGAAAAACCAGCGAGGTCGAGGTCGGCGGCTTGCCGAGATAGGCGAGCAGGACGCAGGCCGCGACCGCCACCACGAATTCGGCCAGGAGCCGCGTGCGGCCGGCAAAGCCGGCATGGGTCTGCTTGGTGACCTTCAGATAGTCGTCGTAAAATCCGATCAGGCCGAAGGAAAGCGTCACGCCGAGCACGATCCAGACATACGGGTTGGCCGGGTTCGCCCATAGCAGCGTCGAGACCAGGAGGCCGGACAGGATCATCAGCCCGCCCATGGTGGGCGTACCCTTTTTGGTGACGAGATGCGACTGCGGGCCGTCGGTGCGGATCGGCTGGCCCTTGCCCTGCTTGAGCCGCAAGTGATCGATGATCGGCCCGCCGAACAGGAACACGAAGACGAGCGCCGTCATCACCGCCCCGCCGGTGCGGAAGGTGATGTAGCGGAACACGTTGAACACCGTGAACTTGTCGGAAAGCTCGGTCAGCCAATAGAACATCGCGTGGAACCCCGATCAGCCCTTAACCTCGGCGAGCGCGCCTTGCGTGGGAAACCGGCGTCGCAGCGCCTTGACGATCGGGCCCATCTTGGAGCCGAGCGAACCTTTCACCATCACCGCGTCCCCCGCCCGCACGGCTTCGATGACGGCCGGCTGAAGCGCCGCCGCAGTCTCGGCATAGCCGCCCCGGCGCGCCGAGGGAAGGGCCTCCCACAGCGCGCGCATCAGCGGCCCGGAACAATAGACGAGATCGACCGCGGCCTCGTCGATAGCCGCGGCCAGGCCGCGGTGCAGCTCGCGCCCCTGCGTCCCGAGTTCCAGCATGTCGCCGAGCACGGCGATCCGGCGCCCGCGCGGGCCGACTGCCGCCTGCCCGAGCAGCGCGATCGCCGCGCGCATCGAGGCTGGGTTCGCATTGTAGCTTTCGTCGATCAGCAGCGCCTCGCCTCCGGCCACGCCGAGCGCGATGCGGGTGCCGCGCCCGGCGGCGGGCGCAAGTTGTGCGAGCGCGAGCGCGGCAAGCGCGAGATCGGCGCCGGTGAGCGCGGCCGCCGCCAGCACCCCGAGCGAATTGATGACCAGGTGGCGGCCGGGCGCGCCGAGCTTGTAGGTCACGGCCTGACCGAGAATGTCGGCCTCGACGGTGGAAGACTCCGGCTGCAAGGCGCAGCGCGCGAGTCTGGCGTCCGCTGAGCCGTGTTCGCCGAACGAGACGATGCGGGCAACGCCGGCAGCCTTGGCGGCGGCGGCAAGCTGCGCGAATTGCCGGATGTCGCGGTTGATGACGGCCGCCCCGCCCGGCTCGACGCCGAGAAAGATTTCCGCCTTGGCCTCGGCGATCTTCTTGAGCGTGCCGAAGAATTCCAGATGCACCGGCGCGATCGCGGTCACGATCGCCACATGCGGGCGCACCATCTGCGTGAGCGGCGTAATCTCGCCGGCATGGTTCATGCCGATTTCGAACACCGCGTATTTCGCAGCTTTCGGCAGCCGGGCCAAGGAGAGCGGCACGCCCCAGTGATTGTTGTAGGAGGCGGCCGAGGCATGCGTCTCGCCATCGGCGGAAAGCGCGAGCTTCAAGGCCTCCTTGGTCGAGGTCTTGCCGACCGAACCGGTCACCGCGACGATCCTGGCGTCGGAGCGCGCGCGCGCCGCGCGGCCGAGATCGCGCAAAGCCTCGAGCACGTCCTCGACGACGAGCAGCGGCGCGTCCGCGGCAAAGCGCGCGCGTTGCCCGCGCGCGACCACGGCGAGGCCGGCGCCGGCCTTGAGCGCATTGTCGACGAAGTCATGGCCGTCGCGCGCATCGCCCTGGATCGCGAAGAAGGCTTCGCCTAGCGCAAGACTGCGGCTGTCGATGGAAATGCCGCTCACACCCTCCGGCAACGGGCCGGATTTTTCCGCGCACATCGCGGCGGCCATGTCGGAGAGGGTCCAAAGGACTGTCATCTCAAATCTTCGCTCCCGCATCCCCCAATGCTTCCGCCACCGCCTCGTGGTCTGAAAAATGCACCACGCGGCCGCCGACGATCTGGCCGGTTTCATGGCCCTTGCCGGCGATCAGCAGCACGTCGCCGGCCTTCAGTTCCTCGATGGCGCGGCGGATCGCTTCGCCGCGGTCGCCGATCTCGATCGCGCCCGGCGCCTCCGCCAGTATGGCGGCACGGATGGCGGCCGGGTCCTCGCTGCGCGGATTGTCGTCGGTGACGATCACGCGCTCGGCATTCTCGGCCGCGATGCGGCCCATGAGCGGACGCTTGCCCTTGTCGCGGTCGCCGCCGCAGCCGAACACCACGGTGAGCTTGCCGGTCGTATAGGGCCGCAAAGCGGCCAGCGCCTTGGCGAGCGCATCCGGCTTGTGCGCGTAATCGATGAAGATCGGCGCGCCATTGCGCGCGCCGGCGCGTTCGAGCCGGCCCTTGGCGCCTTCGAGCTTTTCGAGCGCGGCGAACACGCGCGCAGGCTCGCCGCCGGTTGCAATGACGAGCCCGGCCGCCAGTGCCGCATTGTGCACCTGGAACGCGCCCACCAGCGGCAACTTCACGTCGTAGGCGCGGCCGCCATGCGCGAAAGTGACGCGCTGCGCGAAGCCATCGATGTGCCCGTCGACGAGCCGGATGCCGTCGCCCTTTTCGCCGACGCTAATGATGTTCAATCCGCGTTTATTCGCCGCGTCGACCGCCGGCCCGGCATAGCAATCGTCGACATCGATCACCGCCGCGCCGGACGGCACGACCAGGTCGGCGAACAGCCGCAGCTTGGCGGCGAGATAGGCCTCGATGGTCGGATGATAGTCGAGATGGTCGCGCGAGAGATTGGTGAAGGCGCCGGCCTTGATGCGCACGCCGTCGAGCCGGTGCTGGTCGAGCCCGTGCGAGGAGGCCTCCAGCGCCAGATGCGTGACACCTTCGCCCGCGAGCCGGTCGAGCGTGCGATGCAGTTCGATCGGATCGGGCGTGGTGAGCGAGCCGTATGTCTCGCCCTGCGGCGACACCAGGCCGACGGTGCCGATGCTGGCGGCCTGTTCGCCGAGCGCCGCCCAGATCTGGCGCGTGAAGGCGGCGACCGAGGTCTTGCCGCTGGTGCCGGTCACCGCCGCGATGGTCGCGGGCTGGCGCGGAAAAAAAGCGGCGGCGGCGAGCGCCAGTGCGCGCCGCACATTGCCGGTTTCGATGAAGGCGATGGCGGCCTGAAGCTCCGGCTTGCGCTCGGCCATGATCGCGGCGGCGCCGTTCGCCAGCGCCTGCGGCACGAAAGATAGGCCGTCCGCCTTGGTGCCGGGCACCGCGACGAAAAGGTCGCCCGGCTTCACTTTGCGGCTGTCGGCGGCAATGCCATTAAGTTCCACGCCCGCAAAGCGCGGCTCGAAACGGGCATTTTCCAGCGGCAGATCGGCGAGTTTCATGAATCCCTTTGCACTTATTCCACGCGCCTGACTCTCCATTCCCTCCCCCTGAAAGGCGGAGGGTCAGGGAGGGGGTCACTACGGCGTTAGATTGACCCCCACCCGCCCGCTTCCGCTGCGCTACAGCGGGCGACCTCCCCCTGCAGGGGGAGGTAAGAAAGAGGAGCTACCGGCTTTCTGTCGCCTTGGCCAGAATGAGTTGATCGGCCTTGGGCAGGTCGAAACGCGGTGCGAGATCCAAGAGCGGGGCGACGCGCGTGATCACTTTCGCCGCCGTCGGCGCCACGTTCCAGCCGGCGGTGGCAAAACCATGGGTCTCCGGCAGACCCTGCGGCTCATCGAGCATGATGAGGATCAGATATTGCGGCTTGTCGGCCGGCAGCACCGCCATGAAGTCGGTCAAGAGCTTGTGCTTGGCATAGCGGCCGTTGATCACCTTCTCGGCGGTGCCGGTCTTGCCGCCGACGTAGTAGCCGGCGACGTTGGCCTTGGTGCCGGTCCCCTTCTCGGCATTGAGCCGCATGAGATAACGCATCTTCTGGCTGGTCTCGGGCTTCAAGACCCGTTTGGCGAGTTTCAGCGCATCTTCCCGGCTGCGCTTCAGGAAGGTCGGCGGGATGAGCAGCCCGCCATTCATGATGGCGCCGACGCCCATCAGCGCCTGCAGCGGCGCCACCGAGAGACCGTGGCCGAAGGCGATCGTCACCGTGTTCAACTCGCCCCAGCGCTTGGGCACGATCGGCTCGGCGCTCTCGGGCAATTCGGTGCGCAGCCGGTCGAGCTGGCCCATCTTCTTCAAGAAGGCCCGGTGATATTCGGGACCGAGCGACAGCGCCATGCGCGCGGCGCCGATATTGGAGGAATAGGTGAAGATCTCCGGCACGCTCAGCATGCGCGGCAACGGGTGGTCGTCATGGATGGTGAAACGGCCGTAGCGCAGCGTCTGACGCCCGTCGAAACTCGAATTCAGCGTCACCTTCCCCGAATCGAGCGCCATCGCCACCGTGAACAGCTTGAAGGTCGAGCCCATCTCGTACACGCCCGTGGTCAGGCGATTGATGCGGGTGGGATCGTTGGCCTCTTTCGGATAGTTCGGGTCGTAATCGGGCTCCGACACCATGGCGAGGATCTCGCCGGTGTTGACGTCGGTGATCAGGCCGGCGGCGGCCTTGGCCTTGAACTTCTCGCGCGCCTTGACGAGTTCGTCGCGCAGCGCGAACTGCACGCGCAGGTCGACGGCGAGATCGACCGGCCGCTGCAACTGGTCGGTGGCGAGCCCGGCCATATGCAGCGCCGCGAGCCCCTGCCCGTCCAGCCATTTTTCGATGCCGGCGATGCCCTGGTTGTCGATATTGACGTGGCCGATCTCGTGGCTGACTACCGGGCCGTTCGGATAGACGCGCCGGTTCTCGGTCAGGAAGCCGACGCCCGGAATGCCGAGGCGGTGCACCTCGCGCTGCTGCTTGGGCGAAATATCGCGCTTGAGCCAGACGAAGCCGCGGTTCGACGACAGGCGGTCGCGCACTTCCTTGGCATCGAGGTCGGGCAACGTCGCGGTCAAAAGCTCCACCGCTTCGTCGACGTCGATCAGCTTGCGCGGCTCGGCGAACAGCGAAGGCGATTTGACGTCGGTGGCGAGGATTTCGCCGCGGCGATCGAGGATGTCGGGCCGCGCGGTCGCGACCGCGTCCTGCCCGACGCCGCGGCGGCCGCCATGCCCGTCGCTTGCCGCGGCGAACATCACGAGCCGGAGCGCGATGACGGCATAGACCGCGGCGAAGGCGACGATGGCGAGCCCAAGCCGTGCCTTCGCCTTGACGCTGCGGTCGACGTCCTTGCCGTAAAGCAGCGAGCGCACGAAACGCTGCCATCGGCTTTCGGTCGAATGCGGCGGGGCGGCTGTAGCCATCGGGGTTACCGGTCCTTCTGCGCGGGCGCGCGCGGCGCCACGCTGCCAGTGGTTTCCGGCGCTTTGGGCGCCAGCATGGCCGCGATCGGGTCGGTGCTGCGCGGCGGCACGACCTGCAATGGACGCTCGGGCAGATTGTCGAGACTATCGAACTGCGTCGGCTCGACGGGCTTGAGCGCGAGATGCCGCTCGGCCAGGCCCTGGATGCGCCCGGGCGTGTCGAGCTTGCCCCATTCCGCGCGCAAGACGGCAACCGCATTGCGTTCTTTCTGGATTTCGCCGCGCAGCTTGGCGACGCGCTCGGCCTGCAGCGTGGAGTCGAACTTGATCTTGTAGACGACCGAGGCCGCGAGGATGAGCGCCGCGATCACGAGAATATTGAGGATGCGCATCAGCGGCGCTCCTTCAGCACGGCGGCCAGCGCCGGCAGGCGCGGCAGCAACGCATCGATATCGCCGCGATGGGCCGGCGCTTCCGTGCGCTCGCCGGCGCGCAGCTTGGCCGAGCGGGCGCGCGGATTTTTCGCAATCTCGTCTTCTTCGGCGACGACCGGACGCTTGGTCAAGACGGTGAAGCTCGGGGCCGCGCGCTTGACTTCAGGGGCGTGGCGCGAGCCGCCGCGCGTTTCGCTTCGCGCAGCGAGAAAAGATTTGACGATGCGGTCTTCGAGCGAATGAAACGACACCACGACCAGACGGCCGCCGGGCTTGAGGATGTTTTCGGCGGCGGCGAGCGCGGCGGCGAGTTCGCCGAGCTCGTCATTGACGAAAATGCGCAGCGCCTGAAAGGTGCGCGTAGCGGGATGAATGTCGCCCGGACGGGCGCGCACCACCGAGCCCACAATGTCGGCGAGCGCGCGCGTGGTCGCGATCGGCGCCTCGCCGCGCGCCTTCACGATGGCGCGCGCGATCGCGCGCGAGAATTTTTCCTCGCCGAGCGCGAAGATGATGCTGGCGAGATCGCGCTCGCTCGCTTTGTTGACCACGTCGGCCGCGCTCGCGCCTTCCCGCTCCATGCGCATGTCGAGCGGGCCTTCGAGGCGGAAGGAAAAGCCGCGCTCGGCCGTGTCGATCTGCATGGAAGACACGCCGACGTCGAGCACGACCCCGTCGACCGCTTCGTATCCCGCCTCGCGCGCGACCGCGTCGAGGTTGGAGAAGCGGTCTTCGATCAGGGTGAGCCGACCCTGCGCGGCCTCGACCAGATCGGCGCCGAGCGCGATGGCGGTGCGGTCGCGGTCGATGCCGATCACTCTCGTGCCGGGCGTCGCGAGGATCGCGCGCGTATAGCCGCCGGCGCCGAACGTGCCGTCGATATAGACGCCACCAGCGCGGAGATTGAGGAACTGGATCGCCGGGCGGCCGAGCACGGGAATGTGGAGGGCCGGTCCGCCAGCGACGACAGGGCCGCCGCTGCCCGCCGTCATTCCCGTGCTCCCGACGGGTCGCACGCCGCCGACTGCGAACTCAAACCGGTCTTGAGCGCGCGCAGCTTTTGGGTGGCCGCCGCGAGCTCGTTCTGGAACCGGCCGGGCTGCCAGATCCGAAACTTGTGCCCGAGCCCGACGAACGTCACCACGTCCGCGATCCCGGCATGACGCTTGAGCGTGTCGCTCAGCACCACCCGCCCCTCGCCGTCGATCTTGAGCGTCTCGCTGGTGCCGTAGAGCGCCAAGGCGAACCGCTCGCGTTCCTCCGAATAGGGCGTAAAGCGTCCGATCAACGCCTCGATCTCCGACATCAACGCATGGCCGCCGGCATCGATCGCCGGGCGATCCAGCGCCGGATAGCAATAGAGCCCCTCGAAGCCGTCGCGCGCGAGCACCGATCGGAAGGAAGCGGGAATCGAGACGCGCCCCTTGGAGTCGAGCCGCAATGTGATGTTCGACACGAAGCGGTCCATGTCCCGCACCCAACACCGACCGGACGCTTATTTTGAACGCCGCAAAGGCTCCGATCCCGTGGAATGCCGGGCCGACGGCGCCCCGGCATCGCCGTTCGCCGGGGAAAAGGCCTGCAATCCGCGATGACTTAATATGGGTTATCATGGGATATTATGGGCGTCAATGGAATGCCCTGCACCGGCCCCTCACCAGGTGCCGACGCACCGCAGCGCATCGCTCCATTAAGCGACCCTTAAACTTAAGGATTCCTTGCCGGAGGCGGGCATCGCGCGGCTTCGGCGCTCCGCCTTCGGATCCAGCGAGGCAAAAAATCTGTTGACAAACCAATGCGGTAACGCGCTGCCACCATGTTGCCACCGCGGTTGCTTTTGCTGCGCGGGCACGGCGAATGGTGACCGGCGCTATTCAAGAGACCCCACCCCTTTCGGGCCCCAGCACGGTCATGTCCGTCTTTGAACCGGATTCCTTCATCGTTGCCGACGTCGTGCCCTCGCCGAGTTTCGACGAGCGCAAGGGCGGGCCGCCCGACATCATCCTTCTGCACTACACCGGCATGCAGACCGGCGAGGCGGCGCTCGAACGGCTGACCTCCGCCGAGAGCAAGGTCTCGTCGCACTACGTGGTGTTCGAGGACGGCCGCGCCGTGCAATGCGTGCCGGAAGAGAAGCGCGCCTGGCATGCCGGCGTGTCGTCCTGGGCCGGCGAGACCGACATCAATTCGCGCTCGATCGGCATCGAGATCGTCAATCCGGGGCACGAGTTCGGCTACCGCGACTTTCCGCGCCGGCAGATCGCGGCGGTGATCTCGCTGTGCAAGTCGATCGCCACACGCCGCGGACCGATCAGATCCGACCGCGTGCTGGCGCATTCCGACGTCGCGCCCGCGCGCAAACAGGACCCGGGCGAAAAATTTCCCTGGCAACTGCTGAGCGATTCCGGGGTCGGCCATTGGATTCGCCCGGCGCCGCTCAAGATCGACGGCATCACGCTGCATCCCGGCGACCGCGGCGAAGCGGTGGCGCGTCTGCAGCGTGCCCTGCGCGACTACGGCTATGGCGTCGAGGAGACCGGGCACTATGACGACGCGACCCGCGATGTGGTGACGGCGTTCCAGCGCCATTTCCGCCAGGCGCGCGTGGACGGCATCGCCGATCCCTCGACGCAACTCACGCTGCGCGCGCTGGTCGATACAAGGCCGGGAAAAACGGGCTGACTTATGCGCCGCCGTAGCGGGTGGAACGGCAGGTCCGGTGCATTACAAATTCTTAAGGTGCGCGCCGCGACAGTATTGGCGATTCCCGTGCAGGCAAGGGTGTCACAACAGCGCCGCACCTCCTTCGGCATGGTGCCCGCGCGATGCGAGCGGCCACTCCGGCAAGGACCAACATGCAAGCCTTGAACGACAAGCTTTTTCTTCTCCTCAACGCCACGACACATTCTTATCCGTTGACGGTTGCGCTGGCGAAATTCGCCGCGTCCAATATTGTCGTCCTCGTTCCTTTTTTCTTGATCGTCGCCTGGATATGGGGCGATCCCCTACGGCGCGCCGGACTGATCGCGACCGCCGCCTCGGCCGCTTTTGCTCTTGGAGCGAATCAGGTCGTCGGTCTCCTGTGGTTCGAGCCTCGCCCCTTTATGATGGGAATTGGCCGAACGCTCGTCGCGCACGCGCCGGAGAACTCGTTTCCGAGCGATCACACGACGTTCATGTTCACGGTCGGGCTTGGTCTTATCGTCACGCGCGCGGCGCCGGCATGGGGAAAGGTCGTCGTCGGCCTGGGCCTACTGGTCGCCTGGGCCCGGATCTATCTGGGGCTGCACTTCCCGGTCGACATGATCGCGTCTATCCTGATCGCCGCATGCTTCAGCGGCGCCGCGGCCTTTCTGGTCTCGCCGCTGGCCCGCTGGGTCATGCCCCTGATCGAGCCGCTCTATGAAACGGCATTGAACGTATTGCATTTGCCGGCACGTCTATTCCCTCGAAAGCTCTGAGGGCGAATGGCCGGCGAGCCAGCTACCGGGCGGGATGCGGATGTGAGCGAAACAAACTTCCTCAGCGAAAAACGTATCCATCTTTTTTTCAGGATCAGCCTTTTTCTCAAAGGCGCCTTTGCATTTCTGGAAATTCTCGGAGGCGTTCTTGCGTTTCTTGTGCCGCGGCAATTTGTGCTTGGCCTCGTCGCGGTGCTGACCCAAAGGGAACTGGCGGAAGACCCGCGCGATCTGGTCGCGAACTATCTCCTGCACGCGGCCCAACATCTCTCGGTCGGAACGCAAACCTTTGCGGCGCTCTATCTTCTGAGCCACGGCGCCATCAAGTTATGGCTCATCCTCGGCCTGCTGCGTGAAAGGCTCTGGTATTACCCGACCGCCCTCGTCGTCTTCGCACTGTTCATCGCGTACCAGCTCTACCGCTTCAGTTTTACGCATTCGGCATTTCTTTTGTTCATTACGGCGGTCGACGCGGTGGTCATCGTGCTGACCTGGCACGAATATCGATACTTGAAAGGCCAAGCTTTTCGGCGCGACCGACCGCCGGACCTTCGCCGATGAGCGCGTCGATGAAAGCGGATGGCCGGTCGATCATGATCTTTGCGTCCCTTTCGGATCGGCCTGCGCCGCGCCGGTGTCGCCGCACGCCTGAATTGGCACCGAATCTGCCCGATTTGGCCCCGTCCGGGCCTGAATTTGGCCGGATGGTCGCGCTACAAACCCGCCTGACACTATCTAACAACCTCCGACTTCAATCCCCGGGCCTGTCACCTCTGCCCCCGACCGGTCCGGGCTTTTTTTGTCCTTTGCCTTCCGCAACGGCCGCTTGACGCCGCCTCCCTCGCACCCCATGCCTATCCTGTCAGTCGGCCGGACGGCCGCTCCGCGCCAGAGGCCGAAAGGTGGGCGGAGAGGAAAGTCCGGGCTCCATGGACAAACGGTGCCGGATAACGTCCGGCGGGGAAGGCCCGCGCGAGCGGGCTGAACTCCAGGGACAGTGCCACAGAGAACAGACCGCCGCGGCGCGTAGCGTTCAGCCGCGG
>JAKAHJ010000051.1 GCA_021815055.1 Pseudomonadota bacterium
GAATCCCGGCGGTATCGAGCAACGTCACCGGCAGCCCGCCTAAATCGAGATGCACCTCAATTACGTCGCGCGTGGTGCCCGCGTAAGGCGACACGATCGCCGCCTCGCGCCGCGCAATCCGGTTGAGCAGCGTCGATTTCCCTGCATTGGGCGGGCCTGCAATCGCCACCGTCACGCCCTCACGCAGCCGCTCCCCGCGTCCGTCATCGGCCAGCGCGCCCGCAATCTCAGCTTCAAGTTCGCGCACGACCGCGAGCGCCGGCGCCACCAGATTCTCCGGCACGTCGGCCTCGTCGGAAAAATCGATGCACGCCTCGATGAGCGCCAGCGCGCGGACGAGCCGCTCGCGCCAAGCCTCTGCCCGGTTGCCAAGCGCTCCGCTCATTTGGCGATAGGCCTGCCGGCGCTGGCCTTCGGTCTCGGCCATCACCAGGTCGGCGAGGCCTTCCACCGCGGTCAAGTCGAGCTTGCCGTTCTCGAACGCGCGGCGGGTGAATTCCCCGGCCTCGGCCGGCCGCAGGCCTTCCACGCGCGCGAGCGCCTTGAGCACGGCCGCAATGACGGCGCGGCCGCCATGCACCTGCAGCTCGGCCACGTCCTCGCCGGTCTCGCTGCGCGGGCCGGGAAACCAGAGCGCCAGGCCCTCGTCGATGACGTCGCTAGAGGCGGGATCGCGCAGGCGCGCGAACGCGGCCTTGCGCGGCTCGGGGATTTTCACGCCGAGCGCTTCGAGCGCCGCGCCCGCGCGCGGCCCGGAAATGCGGATGACCGCGATCGCCGCAGGCCCGCGGCCGGAGGAAAGCGCGAAGATGGTGTCGCGGGTTGTCATGATCGCGTTGAAGCCGATCGAACCTTGCGGGTAAAGCCAGAATTTACTAGGTTACATGTAACCAGAGATTCCGTCATGGCGACGTCACGGCCAAGAAACAAGGCCCGCAAGGCGCGGCCCCTCACATCGCGCGAGAAGGTCCGCAACCATCGCGCCCGTCTGCGCGCGGAGGGCTTGCGCGCGGTCACCTTGTGGGTGCCGGACATGCGCTCTCCAAGCTTTGTCGCAGAGGCGCGGCGGCAATGTCTGCTCGCCAATGCGAGCCCCCACGCGGCCGAAGATCAAGCCTGGGCCGATGCCATGATCGCCGAGACGCCCGCGTGACCCGCGGCGAAATCTGGACCAGCGCAAGCTCGGCCGACTTCGGCAACAAGCCGCGCCCCGTCGTCATTATCCAGCACGCTCATTTCGAATTCCTCGACTCGGTCACGTTCTGCGGCTTCACGCGCGATCCGACCGATCTGCCGCTGTTCCGCATCGTCGTCGAACCGAGCGAGTTAAACGGCCTGGAATTCCCCTCGCGCATCATGGTGGACAAGATCATCACGACACCAAAAACGAAACTCGGTTATCGCATTGGCCGCCTCGATGACTCCGATATTGCACGCCTGAACCAGGCCCTCGCAGTGTTCTTGGGGCTGGTCGGGTAGCGCGGGGCGTGAGACATCGCGGCGCACGCATGCGCCGGCGGGGAGGGGAGGTCAAGGACCGCCGCCCGCAATTGCAAACCGCCATCGTATTGCATTATTGCCAGCAGCGTATTACATTTCGGACATGAAAACTCTCACTGTCCGATTGCCGGACGCCATCGTGGCGCAAATCGAGGCCGAATCGCAGACCCGCCGGGTTACCAAATCCGACATCGTCCGCGAGCGATTGATGCTCGCCCCGGACCGACAACGCCCTGCCTCATATGAAGCTATCGCCGACCTGATCGGCTCGGTTCACGATCTGCCGCCCGATCTGGGCGCGCGCAAGAAGCACTACCTGAAATCCACGGGCTATGGCCGCAAGCATCATCGTTGACGCGAGTTTTCTCGTCACGCTGTTGAGCCAGCGCGAAAGCAGCCGCGCCTGGGCCGACCGGCAAGCTCGTCAACATCCGCCCCCGTGGCAAACTTGCGAGGCCGCGCTTTCGGAATCGTTCCACCTGCTGGGTCCCGGGGGCACTTCGGCCATAGCAGCGCTGCTCCGCCGCGGCGCACTCGTACCTTCCTTTCGGTTGGCCGACCAGACGCAGCCCGTCGTTAGCCTGATGCAGAAATACGCCGACGTGCCGATGAGCTTCGCGGACGCGTGCCTGGTGCGCATGACCGAATTGTTGTCCGACCCGCTTCTGCTCACCACCGACGCCGATTTCCTCGTTTACCGCCGCCATGGCCGACGCACCATTCCGTGCGCCTTACCGGCGTAGTGCTAATCCCGTTTGAGAAGACGAGCGATATCGCCGCGTCCACTTCGCACCGCCCACCCGCGCGCAAACCGTTATCCTTTCCTTAACCACGCCGCGCGGTGGCCGTCACGGCCGCCATGCCGATGCCACGCAGATACCGAAAACTGCGGCCGACTTCGTGCTTTCATCGGATGTTCACGTCGGTCCGGCTATTGGGAAAAGCCAAGACCATGGAAGCAGCGGCGACCGCAAAGTTCATTCCCGACCGGGAGCAGCCCGCGCAAGATGCGCAGGCGGGCGAGGGAAGCTTACGCGAGCAGCTTGCGCTCATGGAATTCGAGCGCATCGAGATCTTCGACGCGATCGATAGGCAGATATTTGATCTTTACAGCATCGCCGTCGAGCCGATCGAACACGACCCGCCGCAAGCCGGCGCAGCGGAATACGCCACCGCACCTCCGATCGTTCCCGAAATCGTCGTTCCCCCGCGCATCGGTGCGCGCCTTGTCGTCGCGCCGCAAAGCGTACGCGGGCTTCGCGCTGCTGCGATTGTCGGCGTTCTGCTGGCGGGATTGGGGCTCGCTTCCTTCGGCACCTGGAGCCTGGTCACGTTTTTGCGCGGACAGGACACGCTCGCCGACCAGGCCGCGGTCGACGGCGTGGTCGACCGTATCATCATGGCCGAATCCGGCGGCAATGCCGCTGCAAAGAACAAGCGCTCGAGCGCCGCCGGCACCGCCCAGTTCATCGACGAGACATGGCTCGAGATGATCCGCGCCTACCGGCCCGATCTCGCCAAGGCGCACAGCCGCGAGGACACACTGGCCTTGCGGCATCAACCGGCCATCGCACGCGAAATCGCCAGACGGTTTGCCGAGCGCAATGCCGCGCTGCTGCGCCGGCGCGGCCTGCCGGTGACGGCCGGCACCGTCTACCTCGCGCATTTCGCCGGCGGCGCCGGGGCGGTCGCCGTGCTCTCGGCGCCTGCCGACTCCGATGCGGCAACGGTGATGGCGAAGGCCGACGCCAGCGGCAAGACCAAACGCGAGAGCGTCGTGAAGGCGAATCCGTTCCTCGAACGCTTCACGGTGGCCGATCTCAAGCGCTGGGCGGACCGCAAGATGCAGGTGCCCGCGTTTTCTTTGGCTGAATTGTTTTCCGCCAGCGTGAAAAAGTAATGCCGCAAAAAACGCCGCAGTCGGCATCGGTTGAAACGGAGCAAGACACCACAACCGCCGCTTGCTAGGATGTGCCGGCTGAAAATCCCTGGGGAGGGGGCAGGCATGCGCAGATCAATCAAATCATTGCTGATCACTTCGCTCGTTTTCACACCGCTTATCGCACTTGCCGGCGCCGCGAATGCGGGCGATCCGTACGGCATCTGGCAGCGCCCCTCGACCGGCACGCAAGTGCGCTTCTATGACTGCGGCGGCAAACTATGCGGCAAGGTCGTCGCGGTCAGGGAGGCGGCGCGGAAGAAAGAAATCGGCGTCATGATCATGACGGACGCGCCGAAAACCGGCGACAAAAAATGGCAAGGCGACATGCGCGATGCCGGAACCGGCACGGTCTATTCCGACGTCGTCGTCACACTTCAGAGCGCCGGTTCGCTCAAGGTCAGGGGCTGCGTCATGATGATTTGCCGCGCCGAAATGTGGACAAGGGTGAAGTGAGGCCGCTCACCTCATGCCGAGCGCGTTGCGCGTAGCCCCGGCCGTTGCAGCATGAACGACAGCACCATGGCGATCAGCGACACCGCGAACATCAGCGCGAAGGCCGCATCGTAATTGTCGCGCGCATCGAACAGCGCGGCACCGAGCCAGGCGCCGAACCCGCCGAAGATGTGATGCACCATGGTGATCGACCCGATGAGCGCGCCGAGATGGCGCGTGCCGAAGCTCACGGCCACGAATACCACCGTGAGCGGCGCCGTCACCAGGAACGTCGCGCCGAACACCAGCGCGAACACCGCGACCGAAAGCGGCGATTGATCGACCGTCACCAGACCGAACACCGCGACGCGCGCGGCGAAGGAGAGCACGGTCGGCCATATCGGCCCCACGCGGTCGCTGGCCGCGCCGGCGGCGACCACGCCGATCAGCCCGGTCAGTCCCATCAACGCCAGCAGATTGCCGGCCATGAAGGCGTTGACGCCGCGGTCCTCGGCGAAGGCCACGACATGGGTGGAAACGAAGAAATCGTCAAAGCCGCAGATCGCGTAGATCACGATCAGCAGCCAGAACTGCCGCGTGCGTGCGGCTTCGGTAATCCCTAAGCCCGCGGCCGGCTGCGCGGCTTTACGCTCGGACGGGCTCGCTTTCGGTACCGCGGCGATGACGACCGGCAACAGCACGAGATGGGCAAGCCCCAGCGTCACATAGACGGCGTGCCAGCTCACCATCGTGAGCACCGCCGCCAGCGCCGCGATCATCAATAGCTGGCCGACGCTCATGCCCGACATCACGACGGCATTGGCGCTGCCGGTGCGTTGCGGGAAGGCGCGCGTCACCATCACGCCGACCGGGGCCATCGATGCCGCGCCGTTGCCGAGCGCGTAGATCACGCCGTAGAGCAAAAGCGCGTGCCAGGGCTCCGACATCAGGCTCATCAGTCCGATGCCGATGCCGCTGACAAACAATCCCAGGCCCAGCACCAAGCGAGGGCCGGCGCGGTCGGTCAGGCGGCCGGCGAAGAACATCGCGGTCGCCGACACGACCTGAAACAGGCCGACCGCGAGGCCGAGTTCGCTGCGGCTCCAGCCGAGGTCGTCGACGATCGGTTTCAGGGTGAGGCCAACCGCAAAGCGGGCGCCGCCGCCGATGAACAGCACCAGGAATCCAGCGGCCAGAACGAGGAAGGCGCTGGTGAGGATCGGCTTGCGCGGCACAGGATGTGGGTGCTTGCGGAATGGACGGGCGGCGCTTGTTAACACCCCCTTTCCGCACGGGCAAACGCGCCGGCACGCTCGGTTTTCGCTTTCCGCCAATCCGCGCTAGGTTGCTCCCATGACCGCCTCGCAAACCCCCACGCACGAAAACCGCCTCGCGCAAGCGACCTCGCCCTATCTGTTGCAGCACGCGCGCAATCCGGTCGACTGGTGGCGGTGGGGACCGGAGGCGCTGGCGGAGGCCAAGCGCTCGAACCGGCCGATCCTGCTCTCGGTCGGCTACGCCGCCTGCCACTGGTGCCATGTGATGGCGCATGAGAGCTTCGAGGACGAAGCGACCGCGCGTGTGATGAACGAACTGTTCGTCAACATCAAAGTCGACCGCGAGGAACGCCCCGACATCGACCAGATTTACATGAACGCGCTGCATCTCTTGGGCGAGCAGGGCGGCTGGCCGCTGACCATGTTTCTCACGCCATCGGCCGAACCGGTATGGGGCGGCACTTATTTTCCGAAAGAGTCGCGTTTCGGACGGCCGGCCTTCGCCGATGTGCTGCGCGAGGTGGCGCGGCTGTTCCGCGAGGAACCGGCGCGTATCGAGCAGAACCGCGCGGCGCTTCTCGCCAACCTCGCCGAAAAGGCGCGGCCAGAGGGCAAGATCGTCATCGGGCTGAAGGAGCTCGACGCCGCCGCCAGGCAGATCGGCAACGCCTTCGATGCGGTGCATGGCGGGTTGCGCGGCGCGCCGAAATTTCCGCAGCCGGCGATTCTGGAAATGCTCTGGCGCGCGGGGCTGCGCACCGGCGACAACCGTTTCTTCGAAATCGTCGAACACACGCTCGAACGCATGAGCGAAGGCGGCATCTACGACCATCTCGGCGGCGGCTTCGCCCGCTATTCGGTCGACGAGAAATGGCTGGTGCCGCATTTCGAGAAGATGCTGTACGACAACGCGCAGCTTCTCGAACTGCTCGCGCTCGCCTGGCAACGCAGCGGCAATCCGCTGTTCGCGCAGCGCGCGCGCGAATCGGTCGAATGGCTCGCGCGCGAGATGACCACCGCGCAAGGCGGCTTCGCCGCTTCGCTCGACGCCGACTCGGAAGGCGAGGAGGGCAAGTTCTACGTCTGGAGCAAGAACGAAATCGTCGAATTGATCGGTCCGGAGGCCGGCGAGTTCTTCGCCGCGCACTACGACGTCAGCGACGACGGCAATTTCGAAGGACATACCATTCTCAATCGCCTCGCGAGTGTGCCGCGCACCGGCGACGATGAGGCGCGGCTCGTCGCTTTGCGCGCGATCCTGCTCGATGCGCGCGCGGGCCGCGTGCGCCCCGGGCTCGACGACAAAGTGCTGGCAGACTGGAACGGGTTGACGATCGCCGCGCTGGTCAACGCCGGCATTATTCTGGACGAGCCGCAATGGATTGCCATGGCGAGGCGCGCCTTCGATTTCATCGCCGGCAATATGACCCGCGGAGACCGGCTCGGCCATTCCTGGCGTGCGGGTAAGCTCACGTTTCCCGGTCTCGCTTCGGACTTCGCCGCCATGATCCGCGCGGCGCTCGCGCTTTACGAAGCCACCGGCGCACGCGCCTACCTGGATCAGGCGCTTGCGTGGCAGCACGCCTTCGATGCGCATTACGCCGATGCCGCAACCGGCGCGTATTATTTGTCGGCTGACGATGCCGGCGACCTCATTGTGCGCCCGCATTCGACCGTGGACGACGCCACGCCCAACCCGAACGCCGTCGCGGCGCAGAACCTGGTGCGGCTTTCGCTGTTTTCCGGCGACGATAGTTACCGCGCGCGCACCGACCGGTTGATCGAGCATGTTCTGGCGACGGCGGCGCGCAATCTGTTCGGCCATGTCGCGCTGTTGAACGCGCTCGACCTGCGCCTGCGCGCCGCCGAGATCGTGTGCACGGGACCGGAGGCCGAAGCCTTTGCGCGCGCAGCGCTCGAGCTGCCGTTCCTCGCGCGCGTGGTTCAGCGCGCCCGCGCGCCCGGCGACCTGCCGCCGTCGCACCCGGCGCAGGAAAAATTGAAAGCATTTTCCGGCAGCGCGGCGTTCGTTTGCGTCGGCGAGCGCTGCTCGCTGCCGGTGGGCGATCCGGCGGCCATCGCAGCCGCCGTCGCCGCCGCTAAGCACGCGGATTGACGAACACGTAGCCGCGCACGTCGCGAACGTGGATTCGCGACAGTCCGCGGCCGGAATTGTAATCGCGCACGGTCCAAAGACCATTGCCGGCCGCACCCTCGATATACATCACGTGGTGCCCGCGGACGGCGGCGACGCCCGGAGCGGGACCGACCGCGCGCGGAAACAAGCGCGCCCAATTCCATGCCAGATTGAGCCGCTTGTCGGCAAGGCCGAGATATTTGCGCAAGCCGCAGCCGCAATAGGCGCGCGGACACCCGGCAGGCCGGCCGCCGATGATCGTGCCGTTATTTGTGGAGACTTCGCGCCTGCGTGCCGTGTCCGCCGCATCGGCATAGCCATAGGCAGCCTGCGCGGGCTGTAGGCATATTTGACGACCGTTATTGTCGTACGTGCAGCCGCCGACGCGTGCAGCGGTTTGGATCTGATGATGGCGACCGGCAGTCACCCGCTTGCGCTGACGTTGGACGCGTTGATGACGCGTAACGCGGCTCTGCTGTTGCGGCTGCACGCATAGTTGACGGCCGTTATTGTCGTAGATGCAGCCGTCCAAGCCAGCGGCAGGAAAGCTCGGCGGCTGACGATCGAAGGTGTGATGACGAGTGGAATGCTGATGGTGGTGACGGTGACGCGCGAGCGCCGGATCGACGCCCAGCAGAAGGACGGCAGCGCCGGCTGCCACGACATTCCAACGATTCATGTGGACCTCTTCCGTTCGAGGAAAATGGCGGACGCCCGCCTCCTTCGGCGCCCGGTCGTTTCAAATGCCCCCGAATTCAGTCGGCACACGGCCCATCGTGCGCGATCGACCAAGAATGCGACTTACGGCGCGGACGAAACCGCCGATGGCGATCGCCTGCGCGGCGTCGCCCGTCAAATCGTGAGCTCTGCTAATGTTGGATTGCACACGCCTACGTCCCGTATAACCCGGCCCATAACGAACGAGCCGCGATTACGTTCCATCACAGCGGGAACAAGCTCACGCGTTCGCGGTGACGCCCGAATATGGCCACAAGCCGAACGCGTTTTCGCCGCCGCTGGGACAATCGCGGAGATAGCGGCTCTTGATCCGCGGCGACAAAACGACAAAAATTGGACGCGCTTGCTTCGGGGGCGGCGATCGGAGAATCGCCATGCGAATTGCGAACTTGGCCGCAGCTTCAGGGCTGGCGTGCTGTCTGACGGTGGTTGGAATCCTGGCCGCATCGAGCGCGCCCGCCAGGGCCGAAGAATGGTGCGGCTTCAAGGACAAGCAGGGCGCACAGGTCCACTGCGGCTATTCAAGCCTGCACAAGTGCAAGCAACTGATGGACAAGAAAAACGGCGTGTGCATGCCCGATCCGTCGTTTGCCCGAAGAGACGGCGGGCGCCGGAACTCGGCCCGCCCGGTGTAGCACGCGCGGTTTCGTCGGACGCCCCGCTCACGATAAGGACGTGCAAAATGGCCGGGCATGCGGCCCGGCCATTTGAGATGTCGCGCGTGTGCTCGCGCTTACGTATTCATGCTCTCGAAGAAGTCCGCGTTGCTCTTCGTATTGCGCAGCTTGTCGAGCAGGAAATCGATCGCATCCATCGTACCCATCGGATTGAGGATGCGGCGCAACACGTACATCTTCTTGAGCACGGCCGGCTCGGTGAGCAACTCTTCCTTGCGCGTGCCGGAGCGGGTGATGTCGATCGCCGGGAAGGTGCGCTTGTCGGCCACTTTGCGGTCGAGGATGAGCTCGCTATTGCCGGTGCCCTTGAACTCTTCGAAGATGACTTCGTCCATGCGGCTGCCGGTGTCGATCAGCGCGGTGGCGATGATGGTGAGCGAGCCGCCTTCCTCGATGTTGCGCGCGGCGCCGAAAAAGCGCTTCGGCCGCTGCAAGGCGTTGGCGTCGACGCCGCCGGTCAGCACCTTGCCGGACGAGGGCACCACGGTGTTGTAGGCGCGGCCGAGGCGCGTGATCGAGTCGAGCAGGATCACCACATCGCGCTGGTGCTCGACCAGGCGCTTGGCCTTCTCGATCACCATCTCGGCGACCTGCACGTGACGCGAGGCCGGCTCGTCGAAGGTCGAAGAGATGACCTCGCCCTTGACCGAGCGCTGCATGTCGGTGACTTCCTCCGGCCGCTCGTCGATGAGAAGCACGATCAGGTAGCATTCGGGATGATTGGCGGTGATCGAATGCGCGATGTTCTGCAACAGCACGGTCTTGCCGGTGCGCGGCGGCGACACGATCAGCGCGCGCTGGCCCTTGCCGATCGGCGCCACGATGTCGATGACGCGCGCCGAGAGGTCCTTCTTGGTCGGATCCTCGTGCTCCATCCGCAGCCGCTCATCGGGATAGAGCGGCGTCAGATTGTCGAAGTTGATCTTGTGGCGCGCCTTTTCGGGGTCTTCGAAATTGATCGTATTGACCTTGAGCAGCGCGAAATAGCGCTCGCCTTCCTTCGGCGAACGGATGTGGCCCTCGACCGTGTCGCCGGTGCGCAGGCCGAAGCGGCGGATCTGCGAGGGCGACACGTAAATGTCGTCGGGCCCCGAGAGATAATTCGATTCAGGCGAGCGCAGGAAGCCGAAGCCGTCCGGCAGCACTTCGACCACGCCTTCGCCGATGATGTCGACTTCCTGCGTCGCGAGCTGCTTGAGGATCGCGAACATCAATTCCTGCTTGCGCAGGGTCGAGGCGTTCTCGACCTGATGCTCTTCCGCAAAGGCAAGGAGTTCGGCAGGGGTCTTGGACTTGAGGTCCTGGAGCTTCATTTCCCGCATGGGGGGTGATTGTCCTATTGGGGTAGACCGGCGGAGTCTGGGAAAACGGGATGACCGACGCTGTCTGGAAGGAGTGAGTTCGCAGGTCTGGAGTGACGGTGGGCTATCTGGGATGTCGTCCCGGGCCCAAGTCCGCGGCCGGACCGAACCTGTCGGCGCCGGGTCGCGATGTGCTCACGCCGACGTTCATCCGCCTGCGTTCGGTGGGATGGACCGAACATATGTGGAAGCGCGATTTTTCGCAAGTGTTGAAGTCGAACGGAGTGAAAATTCGATTATTTCAACGGCCAGCCGGGCCAAAAGTTGCTTGCGCGCGTGACCGAATGAGCAGGCGCCCGGCCAAGGTCAAAACGGCTTGACCGTGACCAGGATGACGATGGCGATCAGCAAGAGAGTCGGTACCTCGTTGGCGATCCGAAAGAATTTCTGGCTGTGGCCATTGCGGTCGAAGGCGAAATCGTTGGCCCAGTGACCGAGCAGGCCGTGCATGACGGTCATCACGATCACGAGCGCAAGCTTGGCGTGGAACCAGCCGGCGGCGAGCCAGCCGTTCTGAAATACCAGCACGATTCCGGCGAGCCAAGTCACGATCATCGCCGGCGTCATGATGAATTTGTAAAGCCGGCGCTCCATGACCTTGAAGGTCTCGGACGACTCGGAACCGGGCGCCGCCGCCGCGTGATAGACGAACAGCCGCGGCAGATAGAGCATCCCGGCCATCCAGGAGATGACTGCGATGAGATGCAGCGCTTTGATCCAGAGATAGAGCATCTTGGTTTGCGGCGCAGGTTATCCCTCCCCCGCAGGGGGAGGGTGGCCGCCGCAGGCGGCCGGGTGGGGGTTTCTCTCACATAGCGCAGCGTCAATGACCTCCAGGACTCCTGCCAGATTTCGGTCGATGTCGCTATTCCAAAACCGAAGAACGAGGAAGCCGCAATCGTTCAACTTGCGATCACGCAGCCGATCGCTCTCTTGATGCGATTAGAAATTGTGCTGACCGCTATCGATTTCGACAATCAGCCGATATTTGAGACAGATGAAGTCGACGATGTAGCCGGCGCGCGGCGCTTGGCGGCGAAAATGAAAACCTAGCTGTCGCCAGGAGCGAAGGTGATTCCAGACCTTCACCTCCTGCGGCGTCATTGTTTTACGCAGACGTCTCGCAATTTGGTTTGCCATTCCCCCCACCCGCCGCCTTCGGCGGCACCCTCCCCCGCAAGCGGGGGATAACTACGTGCTCGATCGCATTACCCCCTCACCCGTTTCAGCATCCGCTCGACATGCGCGATCGGGGTCGGCGGCAGAATGCCGTGGCCGAGATTGAAGATGAAAGGGCCGTCGGCGAAGGCCTGCAGCACGGCGTCCACCTCGCGGTCGAGTGCCTCGCCGCCGGCCAGCAACGCGAGCGGGTCGACATTGCCCTGCACCGGCACGCGGTTCTGCACGCGGTCGCGCGCAAATGCGAGATCGACGGTCCAATCGAGGCCGACCGCATCGATGCCCGTGCCTTCGATATAGCGGGCGAGCTTGGTCCCGGCGCCGCGCGGAAAACCGATGATTTTTGCACCCGGCACCTGCGCACGCACGCCGTCGACGATTCTCCGCGTCGGCGCCACGCACCAACGCTCGAATTCGGTCGGCGACAGCACGCCCGACCAAGTATCGAAAATCTGCACGCATTCGGCGCCGGCTTCGAGCTGCCCCACCAGATAGTCGATCGATGCACCGGTCAGCCGCTCGATCAACCGGGCGAACAGCGCGGCGTCGCGGTAGGCCAGCATGCGCGCCGGCGCCTGGTCGAGCGTGCCCTCGCCCGCCACCATGTAGGTCGCCACGGTCCAGGGCGCGCCGCAAAATCCGATCAATGTTGTCTTGTCGTCGAGCGCCATCTTCACCCGCTTCACGGTCTCATAGACCGGCGCGACGACATTCTGATCGATGCTCTCGCGCAGACTTGCGAGCGCGTCCGCATCGGTAAACGGTTCGAGCTTCGGCCCTTCGCCGGCCAGGAACTCCACTTTCCGCCCGAGCGCGAGCGGAACCACCAGAATATCCGAAAACAGGATAGCCGCGTCGAAACCGAAGCGTCGCACAGGCTGCAAAGTCACTTCCGCGGCAAGTTCCGGATTGAAACAAAGGTCGAGAAACCCACCGGCTTTCTCGCGCACAATACGGTATTCCGGCAAATATCGCCCCGCCTGTCGCATCAACCAGATCGGAGGAACGGCTTCGCGTATCCTGCTAAGTACGCGCAGCAAGGGCTTTGTCCCCATGGCACAGCGTGTCACGCCTTCTCCCATCAAGAATCTAAGATTTTTCGATTGTAGTAGTTATTAGGACGTTGATTGGACTCATGCCTTTTGGCCAACAGTCTGTCCACTGCCGGAACGGCTTCGATTCAGAAATGCACGTTTATCGCGAGCCGGTCATCCACAATCGTACAGGGTACTTTGTCGGCATTTTCGGTGGATTTCCCCGGCATTCCCCAACCGCCTGTCCACATGCTGGCCCGCAATCGGGAAAAGGCCGTGCCAATCGTCCCGGCGGCACGGATGTGGATGGAATTCCGCTCGGAGCAAAAGCATCGCTTGCCTCCGGCGCCGGGGCGTGGCCTCCTCCCCAGCGATCCACACGCTGTCCTTAACTTTTCGTTAACTTTTCCCCGCATGTCCGGCACCGGCTATTTCCACCTGCATCTCGTCTCCGACGCCACCGGCGAGACGCTGATCACGGTCGCCCGGGCGGCCGCGGCGCAATATGCCAATGTGGCGCCGGTCGAGCACCTCTACCCGATGGTGCGCTCGAAAAAGCAGCTCGACCGGGCGCTGGAGGAAATTACCGATTCGCCGGGCATCGTGCTGTACACGCTGCTCGAGGAAGATCTGATCCAGCAGCTCGAGGCCAAGTGCCGCGACCTCGGTCTGCCCTGCATGTCGGTCCTGGGGCCGATCCTGCGCGTGTTCCAGGCCTATCTCGGCGCCGAGACCATCCATCGCGCCGGCGCCCAGCATGTGCTCAATGCGGAATATTTCCATCGCATCGAGGCGCTCAATTTCAGCATGATGCACGATGACGGCCAGCATGTCGAAGGCCTGGAGGATGCCGACGTCGTTCTGATCGGCGTGTCGCGCACCTCGAAAACGCCCACCTCGATCTATCTCGCCAATCGCGGCATCAAGACCGGGAATGTGCCGCTGGTGCCGAATGTACCGTTGCCGCCGGCGGTGGAAAAACTGACGCGTCCGCTGGTCATCGGGCTCTACGCCAGCCCCGAGCGTATCGTGCAGATCCGCGAGAACCGCTTGCTGGGGCTGAAAGCCCATCGCGCCGACGATCGATATATCGACAGGACGGCGGTGGCGGAGGAAGTTTCCTATTCGCGGCGGCTGTGCGCGAGGCATAATTGGCCGACCATCGATGTAACGCGCCGCTCGATCGAGGAAACCGCCGCAGCGGTGATGCGTCTGTTGAGCGAACGGCGCCGCGCGCCCGGGGCTTGAATCCCTCCCCCGCAAGCGGGGGAGGGTGGCCGCTGAAAGCGGCCGGGTGGGGGTAGTTGTCTTGTCGATTGTGGCGCGATAACCCCACCCCGGCGCGCAAGGCGCGCCGACCCTCCCCTTTCAGGGGATAAGAAAGAGAAACACATGCCGCTTTGGCTCGACCGTTACCCGCTGGTGCTTGCTTCCAAGAGCGATATCCGCGGCAAGATTCTGGCGGCGGCGGGCCTGCGCTTTGCGATCAGGCCGGCGCAGATCGACGAGCGCGCGGTGGAAGCGCGCGCGGGCGTCGGCGATTCGCTGGCGGTGGCGAGCTTGTTGGCGCGCACCAAGGCTGACGCGGTCGCCGCCAGCATGCCGGGCCACATCGTGCTCGGCGCCGATCAGACGCTGGCGCTCGGCGATGAGCGCTTTTCGAAGCCGGCGAATCGCGCGGACGCGGCACGGCAGTTGCGCGCATTGCGCGGCAAGACGCATGTGCTCAGTTCGGCGCTTGCGCTCGTGCGCGATGGCGAGGTTCTGTTCACATGCGCCGAAAGCGCGCGACTGACCATGCGCGATTTCGCTGACCGGTTTCTCGATCTCTATCTCGATCTCGCCGGCGCGTCGGCGTCGGCGAGCGTCGGCGCCTACCAGCTCGAAGGTATCGGTATCCACTTGTTCGAGCGCGTCGAGGGCGATTATTTCACCATTCTCGGTCTGCCATTGTTGCCGCTGCTGGCGTATTTGCGGGCCGAGGGATTTGTGGATGGCTAACCCGTCATGGCCGGGCTTGTCCCGGCTTGTCCCGGCCATCCCGCTTGAGGGAAGCAGTGCCTTCCTAAGCGGGGTCACCGGGATAAGTGTTTAGCCCGGTGATGACACATGAGCGTTCGGGCTTACATCACGGCCTCAAAATAACCTTCCCCATTACCTGCCGTGACGCGATGGCTTTCAGCGCGGCGGACGCCTCGCCGAGCGGATACACGGCGTGCACGTGCGACGACAGTTTGCCCTCGGCGCACCATTGCAGCAGCTTTTCGGTGTTGGCGCGGTGGCCGGCGGGATCGCGCGTGATCCATGAGCCCCAGAACACGCCGAGCACGTCGCAGCCTTTCAGCAGCACGAGATTGAGCGGCAGCTTTGGGATATTTCCGGCCGCGAAACCGACGACGAGAAAACGTCCCTGCCACGCGATCGAGCGCAAGGCCGCTTCCGCGTAATCGCCGCCCACCGGATCGTAGATCACGTCGGCGCCCTTGTTTTGCGTGACGCGCCGCAGCGCGTCCTTCAGGTCTTCGCCGGCGTAATCGATGCCGTCGTCGGCGCCATGCCGGCGCGCGAAGGCGATCTTTTCCGCCGAGGAAGCGCAGGCAATCACGCGCGCGCCCATCAGCTTGCCGAGTTCGACCGCCGCGAGACCCACGCCGCCGGAAGCGCCGAGCACCGCCAGAGTTTCGCCCGGCGCGAGCCGGGCGCGATCCTTGAGCGCGTGCAGCGTGGTGCCGTAGGTTACGCACAAGCCGGCGGCGTGGTCGAAATCGACCCGGTCCGGAATCCTGACCAGTCTATCGGCGGCAATCGCGATGCGTTCGCGCGCTGCGCCATAGCCGGAATAGCCGAGCACGCGGTCGCCGATGCGCAATCCGGTAACGCCCGTGCCGAGGCTTTCCACCGTTCCGGCGAATTCCGCCGCCGGCGAGAATGGCATCTCGGGCTTGTATTGGTATTTACCGGCGATGATCAGTGTATCGAAGAAATTCAACGCTGCTGCCCCGATTTTCACAACCGCTTCGCCGGGTCCGGCAACCGGATCGGCAATCTCGGCGAGTTCGAGGTCGTCGGGCGTACCGTAACGGGTGCAGAGCAGGGCTTTCATGGGAACCGTTTGCGTGCGTGGGGTGCCGGATTACGCATTTGTAACATGGCGCGGCTTGCCGCCGGAGCAGCCCATGTTAACTTTCCGCGCATATTGTCGCCACCGGCGACGGGGGGTCGCCTTCACAGTGTCGATATTCGCCCCTATTGGGCTAATATCCAGCCACTTTTCGTGACGGTCTCAAGGACCGTCGTCACGAATGACCGGTAGGGCCCGATGAACAAGATTTCTTTGCTCCGTGCCGCGATGGCCATAATTGCCGCTTTCGCCGTGTCGTTCGCTGCCTCCGCGCAGCCGAAGCCGGCCAAGCCCGATCCCAGTGCTTCCGCCATCTTGCTCGGCCAGTTCGGCGACTGGGGCGCCTACAAGGCGACTCCCGACGGCAAGCCGGTTTGCTTCGCGCTCTCCAAGCCGACCTCGGCCAAGACCGAGCCGGCGGGCCGCAACCGCGATCCCTCCTATGCCTTCGTGTCCACGCGCCCGGCCGAAAAGGTGAAGAACGAAGTGTCGGTGATCGTCGGCTATCCGCAGAAGGCGGGTCACGATGCATCCGCCGCCATCGGTTCGGCCAATTATGCGATGTACACGCAGAACGACGGCGCCTGGGTCAAGAACGCGGCGGAAGAAGTGCAGATGGTGGCTGCCATGCGCAAGGGCTCCGAATTGGTCGTCAAGTCCGAATCCGCGCGCGGAACCAAGACCACCGACGTCTATTCGCTCAAGGGCATCTCCGACGCCTTGGACAAGGTCGCGGAGGAGTGCAAATAGGGGCCCTCGGGTGTCATCACCGGGCCGCCACGCAGTGGCGAGACCCGGTGATCCCGATCATTTGGGCAGTGCATTTCTAAGCGGGATGGCCGGGACAATCCCGGCCACGACACCTATATATGTCGCTATGACATCGGTTTTGAGCGTCCCGCCGGCCTCCGCCCCCTTCCTCGAGAAAACGCCGCTCGAGCGCTATGTCGCGCCGGAAAAGCCGACGTTCGTCGGCATGACGCGCGCGGAACTCTCCGCGGCGCTGGGCGCGCTCGGCGTGCCGGAGGCGCAGCGCAAGATGCGCGTGCAGCAGCTCTGGCACTGGATCTATTTCCGCGGCTTCACGTCGTTTGACGCGATGACCAGCGTGTCGAAGGAATTGCGCGCGGCGCTTGGCCAGCGTTTCACGCTGGAGCGCCCCGAAGTGGTCGCCGAACAGGTCTCGGTCGACGGCACCCGCAAATGGTTGTTGCGGCTGCCGGGCGATCCCGAAAGCGGGCGCCCGCACGAGGTCGAGTGCGTCTATATCCCGGATACCGAGCGCGGCACTCTGTGCGTCTCGAGCCAGGTCGGCTGTACGCTCAACTGCTCATTCTGCCATACCGGCACGCAGCGGCTGGTGCGCAATCTCACCGCCAGCGAGATCGTCGGCCAGGTGATGGCGGCGCGGGACCGGCTTGGAGATTGGCCGGGC
>JAKAHJ010000052.1 GCA_021815055.1 Pseudomonadota bacterium
GATTCGGGCATCGATGGGTTTAAGGGCTTGGCAATCATAGCCGTGGTCTTTATCCACGGCAGGTTCGTCTTTCCGGCTTATATCTACGAGAGCGCAGGCTATTCGATTTTCGACTGGTGTGTTCCGCTGTTCGTCATCCTAAGCGCCTACGGGCTCAGCGGATCGTGTGATCGAGCCAAGGCCGGATCGGGATGGCGGTGGATCTCCGAAAAAACGAAACGTTCAATGCTCCCATTTGTAGTCTGGAGCCTGGTCTACTTCCTATGGAACTGGATTTCTCACGGTCATGTTGAATTGATCGGTCTTTACAGGGCCTTCAACGGATTTGCCTGGCCGGGACAATACTATTTCATCCTGCTTCTGCAAGTCATATGGCTCGTGGCCGCATTGCGAGGAGTGACGATCGCTGCAGGAAAAATTGCGGCAGTCGTCGCCGTCGGAGCATTGGTGTACATTTTTTGGCCTGTTTCCGCCGATCAACGAGAATTATATCTCGGTCTGTCATTCAGGCTAATAGTATTTTGGTTGCCGTATGTCGCGGTCGGCGTCTTTGCGTCCTATCGTCCGTTGAACGGACTCTCGGCACCGCTTTCCGTCGCCGCGCTCGTGGTGGCCGGTTCGCTGTTGCTGATGATTCTGGAATCGTTAGTTCGTCGCGAGTTGGGGCTTGTCGGACTCGGAGGCTATTTTCGCGTTTCGACGCTCTTCGCGGCAATTTCGCTGTTTGCGTTCGGCTACCGTCTCTTGTCATCGAAATCGTTAAGACTGGTGACTGCCGCGTTGGGTACACTCGGACGGCACTCGTTGGGAATCTTTTGTCTTAATCCGCTTATGTTGGCTTTCTTGCTCCGCTTTTATGCGTGGCAGTTCGAGTCCTCTGCTTATGCAGCGGGTTCGAACGCGTTCGCCGTGTTGGCGGGCATCGGGCTCATAGCGTCGGCAATATTAGGGTGCCTATTGGTTTCAATCGGTTTGCGTCGGATCGGTGCTGGCAGGCTTGTTTGCTGAGGTGCCGTACTGAAACTCCTCCTCACCGCCACCAGTCTCGCGCCCGCTTATGGCGGGCCCGCGCATTCGGTCTCGCGGCTGGCGCTCGCGCTGGCGGCCGCCGGCGTGGACGTCGGATTGTGGACGCCCGATCAATCCGTGTGCACGACGCCGCTACTGGGCGCATCAGCCACGCTCAGGCGTTTGACCGGATCGCTGGAACAGGCGCTGGCCGCCTTCGGACCGCCCGACATCATTCATGACAACGGCATCTGGCTTTCACATAATCACCGGGTTTCCCGGCTGGCGGCCGGTTTGCAGGTCCCGCGCATGGTCAGCACGCGGGGCATGCTCGAGCCCTGGGCCATGCGCCACAAGCACTTCAAGAAGCGCCTCGCGTGGCACCTCTACCAGCGCTCCGACCTGCGGCGGGCGCAAAGCCTGCACGCGACCGCCGCGCACGAGGCGGAAAATCTCGCGCGTTTCGGCCTTGGGGTGCCGGTCTGCGTAATCGCGAACGGCGTCGATATTCCTGAGCTTCGTCCCGAACCAGGCGCGCGCCCGGACACGGGGTCTCGCACCGCTTTGTTCCTTGGCCGCATCTATCCGGTCAAGGGCCTGCGGATGCTGATCGAGGCTTGGGACGCGGTGCGCCCGCGCGGGTGGCGCCTGCGCATCGCCGGGCCGGACGAGGCCGGGCATCGCGCCGAGATCGAGGCCGCTGTGGCATCGGCGGGGCTCGGAAACGTCGTCTCGTTCGACGGACCGCTGGACGACGAAGCCAAGCGGGCGGCCTTTTACGCTTGCGAGCTTCTGGTCTTGCCGAGCCATTCGGAAAGCTTCGGCATCGTCGTCGCCGAAGCGCTCGCGCACGGCGTGCCGGCCTTGACCACCAGCGCGACGCCATGGGCCGCGTTGCCGGATCGCGGCTGCGGTTGGTGCGTCGCGCCGTCGCCGTCCGCGATCGCGCAGGGCCTGGCGGAGGCCACCGCGCGCGAGCCCGCGGCCTTGCGCATGATGGGTGCCAAGGGCCGCGCCTGGATGGCGGCCGAGTTCGGCTGGGACGCGGTGGCGAATCAATTCATCGCAGCCTACACGCAGCTTGTCGCCGCCGGCCGGCCGGCTCGCTGAGGAAACTCCGATATGTATATCCTCGGAATCAATGCGTACCACGGCGATTCCTCGGCCTGCCTGGTCCGCGACGGCCAGCTCGTGGCCGCGGCCGAAGAGGAGCGCTTTCGCCGCGTCAAGCATTGGGCCGGTTTCCCGGTTCGGGCGATCGGCTATTGCCTGGCGGAGGCCGGCATCGAGCCGGCCGCGCTCGACCATGTCGCGGTCAACAGCGATCCGAATGCGAACATGCTGCGGCGCCTCGCCCATGTCGCGCTGTCGCGGCCCGACCTGCGCCTCTTGGTCGACCGCCTGCGCAATCGCAAGCGGCGCGCCTCGGCTGCGGCGGAGCTGGCGCAACTGCCCGGCGCGCCGTTCCGCGGCGAAGTTCATGCCGTCGAGCATCATCTCGCCCATCTCGCCTCGTGCTTTCTGGTGTCGCCCTTTACGCGCGCGGCGGCGGTCTCGGTCGATGGTTTCGGCGATTTCGCCAGCGGGGCGTGGGGTGTGGGCGAGGGCAGCGCGATCGACATCCGGTCGCGCGTCTATTTTCCGCATTCGCTGGGCATTTTTTATCAGGCCGTCACCCAGTATCTCGGCTTTCCGAACTACGGCGACGAGTACAAGGTGATGGGCTTGGCGCCCTATGGCCGGCCGACCCGGCTCGATGCCATGCGCGACATCGTGCGCCTGAACGCCGACGGCACCTACGCGCTCAACCTGCGCTACTTCCGTCATCATCGCGAGCATGTCGCTTATTCATGGGACGGCGGCTCGCCGCAGGTCGGCGACCTGTTCTCGCCCGCGCTGGAAGAACTGCTCGGCCCGCGCCGGCATCGCGATGCGCCGCTGGGTGACGAGCACCGCGACATCGCCGCCTCCGCGCAGGCGATGTACGAGGAGGCCTTCTTCAACATCCTCATCACCTTGCAGGAGCGCACCGGCCTCACCGATCTGGCGATCGCCGGCGGCTGCGGCATGAACTCGGTCGCCAACGGCAAGGTGCGCCGGAAGACGCCGTTCCGCCGCCTTTATGTGCAGTCGGCGGCGGGAGATGCGGGCGGCGCGATCGGCGCCGCCATGGTGGTGTGGCAAAGGAGCGGGCGCGCGCGCTCCTTCGTGATGGACCACGCCTATTGGGGGCCGCAGTTCGATGCCGCCGCCGTCGCCGGCCTGCTGGCCGACCGCAAGGACGACATCGCGCAGGCCGGCTGCACGGTGGAGACCATCGCCAGCGAATCCGACCTTTGCCGGCGCACCGCCGCGGCCGTTGCCGACGGCCAGGTCGTCGGCTGGTTCCAGGGACGCATGGAATGGGGTCCCCGGGCGCTCGGCAACCGCTCCATCCTGGGCGACCCGCGCCGCGCCGACATGAAGGACATCCTCAATCTGAAGATCAAACGGCGCGAATCCTTCCGGCCCTTTGCGCCTTCCGTGCTGGAAAATCACGTCGGCGAATGGTTCGAGGAAGACGACGCGGTGCCCTTCATGATGCAGGTCTTTCAGATCCGCGCGGAAAAGCGGCCGCGCATCCCGGCCGTCACCCATGTCGACGGATCCGGGCGACTACAAACGGTTTCGGCGCGCACGAACCCCGTCTATTATGGATTGATCGATGCTTTCCGGGCGTTGACGGGCGTCCCGATGGTTCTCAATACCTCGTTCAACGAGAACGAGCCGGTCGTGTGCACGCCGGGCGAGGCGCTCGACTGCTTTCTGCGCACCAAAATGGATGTGCTGGTTATCGGGCGCGTCATGCTCCGCCGTACCGCTTCCTCCGCCGCGGCAGCGTGAGGGCCGACCGAAATTCACCGGTGACGCCGATCGGGCTCGACTTGCCCCCGACGGCGTCGTCAATCTAGGCAATCGCGCGCGATTCCCGCGCCCTCCCACGAGTCGAACTCATGCATCTGGAAAGACGGGTATTGGTGACCGGCGGTGCCGGCTTTATCGGCTCTCATTTGTGCGAGCAGTTGCTCGACGCCGGCTGCGACGTGCTCTGCGTCGACAATTTCTTCACCGGGTCGCGGCGGAATATCGAGCACCTGCTGACGCATCCGCGCTTCGAGCTGATGCGGCACGACGTGACGTTTCCGCTCTATGTCGAAGTCGACGAAATCTACAATCTCGCTTGCCCGGCATCCCCGATCCATTATCAGCGCGACCCCGTCCAGACGACCAAGACCAGCGTGCACGGCGCCATCAACATGCTCGGGCTCGCCAAGCGCGTGCAAGCCAAAATTCTTCAGGCCTCGACCTCCGAGGTTTACGGCGATCCGGAGGTCCATCCGCAGGAGGAGTCCTATTGGGGCCACGTCAACCCGATCGGCCTGCGCTCCTGTTATGACGAGGGCAAGCGTTGCGCGGAGACGCTGTTCTTCGACTACTGGCGTCAGCATCGCCTGCGGATCAAGGTGGCGCGCATCTTCAATACCTACGGGCCGCGAATGCATCCGAACGACGGCCGCGTCATCTCCAATTTCGTCGTGCAGGCGTTGCTCGAGCGCGACATCACCATCTACGGCAACGGCGATCAGACCCGATCCTTCTGCTACGTGGACGATCTGGTCGACGGGCTGATGCGGCTGATGGCGACCAAGGACGACGTGACCGGTCCCATCAATATGGGAAATCCCGACGAATATACGATCCTGGAGCTGGCCAAGGTGATCATCGACACCTCGGGCTCGCGCTCCCGTATCGTGCACCGTCCGCTGCCGGAGGACGATCCGCGTCAGCGTCAGCCCGATATCCGGCGCGCGCGCGAAAACCTCGGCTGGCAGCCGCGCGTGCCGCTCAAGGAAGGGCTCGTCCGGGTGATCGCGTATTTCGAAGACCTGCTGCGCCAGCAAAGCGTGCGCGATTCTCTTGCCGGGAATGCGTCCGGCTGAAGCGCCGGGCCGTGGCAAGTGCGTCTATGCGAGCGCCGGCACCTCGCCCCGCACGGCCTCGACATAGAGGCTTTCCCAGGCATATTTGTCGTCGTCGAGGATCAGGTCGCGGTTTCGTCCGCTGTGCGCCTCGCTGCGAACGACGTCGCTGAACCCGGCGCGTAGCAGCATCGCCCGCATCGACTCCCAATCGTACAAAAAGTGATGTTCGTAGCGCTGGCGAAAATATGAGTTGACCGCCTCCATGGCCGTGCCGCCGCGCCGCGCGACGAGATCCTCGGGCTGATCGAAATAGGCGCGCATGATTCGCTCGGCGTCGGGCACGATGATGCGCCAGGTCGCGCCCGGCCGCATGCAGCGAAATACATCGCGTGCCAGCCGCTCGCCGTCCTCGATCGTGAAATGTTCGAGCACGTGCTCGCAGAACACGCCGTCGAACGTGCGGTCGGGAAACGGCAATGTCCGGCCGAAATCGATGAGTAAATCCACGTTCCTGTCGGGATAGCCGTCGATGTTCAGCCAATTCGGGCTTTTGAGCCCGCGCGGACCGGAACCGAGATTCAGGTAGAACGGGCGTGCGGCCGCCGCCAGGGCTTTGTCGAGCCGCGCATTCTGGCGAAGAACGGCATTTTTCGCACGCAGCCGCAGGAAATAAAAATCCCATCGCGCCAGGGCGAGAAATCGATGACTGAACAGGAACAGCAGAATTCGCCGCATCGGATCGTGATCCACAGCCACAAAAAGCGCGAAAACATGATGACGAATAATATGTCGCGCGGGCTCACTCGTAACAGATTGCGCCCCCCGCCAACAAGCGTTTGACGCATTCGGCTCGGGACATTCGGGTGCTGGCAAATTCCATTTTTCGATTTGCGGGTGCCGCGCTGCTGGCGCTCCTCGTCCTTGGCGGCACAGCCCGGGCACAGCCGGCCGATGCCGCGCGCGATGGCTTCACGCTGCGCGACGAAATGGGACGGGTCTGGCGCAACGAGGTTGTTCGCTTTCCCGCTTTGCCCGCGCAGTTGGCGCATACGCGTGCCGGGGAAGCCCTGGTCGGACCGGACAATAAGCCCGTCATTTATCAAATTCTGCCGGGGGAGGGCGCGTCGCCGCCCCGGATCGCTTTCGCCGCCGATCTCGATCCGTTCGAGACGCGCGTTTATCGCTTCGACCCCGCACAATCGGCCCCGGCGACGGACATCGCCGTGACGGAAACGGATCAGGAGATCCGCATCGTCAACGACCGCACGGGGATCGCAATTCGCAAGCACCTTGCCGGCGGCCAGGGCCCGATCGAAGCCGTCCGCCTCAATTCGGGAAACTGGGTGGGCGATTCGCGGCTGCCCGACGGCCTGGCGATCTCCGACTATCGCGCGGTGGTGATCTCGCGCGGGCTGCTGATCGCGCGGGTGGCCTGCGAGGTCAAATTTGTCAATGGCGGGACTTGGCACATCGAATTTCAAATCCAGGCGCATGAGCCGGTCGTCCTGGTCGACGAGAAATTCCGGGTCCCCGGAGGCGCTTCCTTCGATCTGTCGCTCAGCCCGCGTTTCTCGCCCGACACGCTTTATTATCGCTTTGGCAAGGGCATCGATGCCCAGCATCGCGTCGGCCGGCTGGCGAACCGGCCGCTGCCGGGCGGTGCGAACGCGCCGGTCTTCGTCCTTGAGCCGTGGCTGCACTGGTGGCGGGACGAGCGGCAGGGAAACTGGTTCGCACTCTACAACGCGACGGGCGCGGACCTCCTGGCCGTGGCCGCGCTGTCGCCGGCGACGTGGGTCGAGCCCGGGCGCGTCGACCAGCAAGTCGCGGCGCAAACCTTTGTGTTTGCGGGCAAGGACGGAGTGGTGTGGCATCTGCCGCTGCTCGATGGCGCGCGCAAATGGCTGCTGGCCGCTCTGGACAAGGATGCGAGCCTTGCGCCGCTCCACAGTAACGATCTGTATCGGGCCCCGCTGCCGCAGCAATACCAGATCAAATATACCGATTTCCCGCTCGATCGCGTGAAGGACTACGTCCTGCACTGGAACGGCGAAGAGGCTGATTCGCACCCGCGCCTGCTTCTGACGCGAAAATACGTCGCCAACTACTGCGCTGGTTTCCGCCCGGACGCCCGGAAACTGGCGCTCTATCGCAAGCAGCCGCTCTCGCCCTACGCCATGGACGGGCCGATCGCTTATTCCCTCTGCACCGGCGATCCCGATCTCGCCCGGCATCTGAGCGAGACGGCGGTGACTTGGCTGCAGGACGCCGTCGATGTCTATGTGCGTCAGGGGCATCACCCGACTCTTGGCTTTGCGCCGCACGAGCAGACACAGCTCATTATCGCGCTCAATCTGGCGGACGCGATCTGGGGCTCGCCGCTCCTGTCGCCAGCGCTGCGCGAGCGGCTCAAGGCGCAAATCGCGCTGCTCGGCTACATCATCGACCGCGACGATTTCTGGTCTCCGCCGCGGGGGTTTTCCGCCAATCCGAACATGACCACGACGGTGGCGGCCTTCCGCGTCATGCTCGGTGCGATGATCCCGTCGCATCCGATGGCGGCGAAGTGGGTTCACCGCGGGCTTGACGAACTCAGGCAGCAGCTCAACGGCTGGTCCGACGCCGGCGGCGGCTGGCTTGAGGCACCACAATACGCAATCGTCGCCTATGACTATCTGCTGGGCGCGTTCCTCGCCGCCCACAATGCCGGCCTCGGCGACGATCTCTTTGCGCCGCGCATGAAAAAGGTCGCCGAATGGCTGGCCAAGATTTCAACGCCGCCCGATCCCGATCTCGCCGGTCATCGGCACCTACCGCCGATCGGCAATACCTATGTCCGCAGCCCGACCGGCGAATTCGGCCTTTTGGCCTCGCTATGGCAGGAACGCGATCCGGAATTCGCACGCACGATGCAGTGGATGGACCTTCAACAAGGTTCGCCGCCCGATCCGGCGATCGGCGGATTTCTGCCGATGTTCGCCGGTGTCCGCTCCATTTTGCGGCCTCGTTCGGTTGTGCCGCTCGCACCGGCCTATGGCAGCGAGCTGTTCGCCAAAACCGGCGTGGTGCTGCGTGCGCATTTCCCGTCCGATCGCGAGACCCAACTCTATTTGATCGCCGGCGACAACCACCAGCATTACGACCAGGATTCCGGAAGCATCACGCTGTGGGGCAAAGGCCGGCTGATCGCAGACGACTTCGGCTATGAAGGCTACATGCCGGCCGAGGACCACAGCATGGTGGTGGCCGCCTCCGCCCCCGGTCCTTCGATCATGCAGGTCGAGGCGTTTACGCCGGGTCCCCTGATCGATCATGTGCGGGGCTTGAAAGGCGGTTGGACCCGCGAGATCGTTTTCGTCAAGGATCGCGATCCGCTTGGCGCGAACTACTTTGTCGTTTCAGACCGCCTGAAGGGCGGCGAGCCCGCGGTCTGGCGGCTCTGGTTGATGGCCGATGCGGTCAAGACCAGCGCTAATCGCGCGACCGCGGTCGGGACGAAGGATGTCGACACGGATATTTTCTTTATCGGCGCGCGCGACGTTCCGCTGAGTACGGAGACCAGGACACACCGCAGTTGGGGCATCACGAACGGAAAGTACGGTCGGGCGATCGTCACCCAGACCGGCCTGACAGCGCAGATCGGCGGCGCGGCGGGCCTTACAGCGGTCGTCTATCCGCGCCTGAAGGACGAGACCGCCCCGGAGGTCGTCGCGCTGGACGGCGGCAAGGTGATCGAGATTCACGGCAAGAGCGGTACTGATTTTGTGATGCTCAGTCCTGAGCCTTTCACTTTCCGCCGGCCGGAATTCACGTTCGCGGGGACGGTCGGTCTCGTCCGCCTGCGCAATGACAAAAGCGAAGCTGCTTTGGGCGCGCGCGGAGAAATAACGACGCGCGAGGGGACGGTGAAGCGCCCGTAGACGGCAGCCCTATCGCTCGCCTTCCTTGCAGTTCACCGACACGTCGACGCGGCGATTAGCTTCGCGCGCGACTTCGTTCGGCGTCCACTCCTGTAGGCGCCGCTCGCCCCAGGCCGCTTCCGTGATCTGGACATTGCCGCCGGCAAAGGCGGTCTTCAGTTTTTCGGCGATGGCATGCGCGCGCATTTTTGAAATCGCCAGATTCACTTTGTCGCTGCCGAGCGTGTCGGCATAGCCGGCGACGGTGACCGAACAGCCGCTGCGGCCCTTGGTGATCGCCTTCAGCTTCTGGGCGATCATCTCGGCCTGGCCGCTGTCGTTGAGGCTGCCGATCTTCTCGAAGCGCACCGACATCGGCGGAATAGGCGAGGCCGCCTGCGCCTTTGCCATAGCCTCGGGCGACTGCACATAGAACACCACGACGTCGTTGCGCTCCGCGCCGGTCGCGGGCTTGGTCTTGGGCGCGCCTTCCTTCGTGATCGCGTCCTGCAGATGCGCGATGTCCTGCGATAGTCTGGCGCGCGCGGCTTTTTCCTCGTCGATCCGTTTGGCGAGATCGCCGATCGAATTTTGCAGAGCGGGCGTCTTGACCGCGACGGTCGAACCCGTGGTCATGCCGGCCTTTTGGATTTCGGCAAGTCCTTCGTTGGCGTTCTTGACCTCGGCGGCCAGCTTTTCGATCTGCTGCATGACGCCATCGAGCGAAGCCGCTTTCTTGAGCTCGGCCAATGCGCCGTTGGTGCGGCCGATCTGAGCCTCCGCGCTGCCGATCTTGGCATCGAGCGCGGCGATCTGCTTGACGACGCCGTCGAGCGCCGTCGCCTTCTGCAGGCCGGCGAGCTGATCGTTGGCGTTTTTGATTCTGCCGTTGAGCTGTTCGAGCTGTTTGGCGATGCTTTCGACCGAGGCGGTCTTTTGCAGCTTCGCCAGCGCATCGTTGCTCTTGGCGAGCTTGCTATTGAGCTCGGCGATTTCGGCGCGCATGAGCGCGCGCCCGCTGGTCTGGGTTTGCCAAAACGTGTAGGCGAAAGGGGCAGCCGCGACGGTCAATACCGCGCCCGCACCGATGCTGATCCAGAAAGATTTCAGTCCTTCGGTCATGACAGCGCTCGCGCCTTTTCAATGTCCGAAAAGATTATACCTAATCCCCAATGGCGCAAGCGCGCGCTGTGGAAAGCGGCGATACGCAGCGCGCTCCAAGAGCTTTGCGCAGTGCAGCAATCGCAGGAAACGGCGCTTCGTCGTCAGTTGCGGTAGCTGGTATCGAACCGGTCGAGCATGCGCAGGTAGGCGGCCCAGTCGTGGCTGCCGCGTCCGGCGTCATGGGTCTCGTATTGCGCCGCCGTCTTGATGCAGACCTCCGGCGGAATCTCGATCGCCTCGCCGCCAGTGGCTTCAATGCGCAACTGGATATCGGCCGCCTCGATCAGGTGATGCATCAACACGAAGGCCTCGCGCGCGGTCTTGCCGACCGTGAGCAGCCCGTGATTGTGCATGATCATCGCGCGGTTCTGCCCGAGGTCGCGGTTGATGCGCTCGCGTTCGCCGAAATCCTCGGTGATGCCTTCGTAAGTGTGATAGCCGGTGCGTTGATAGAAGCGGATCGCCTGCTGCGACACCATGCGAAGCCCGTGCTTGAGGCCCGCGATCGCCATGCCGGTGGCGGTGTGGACATGCACCGCGCAATTGACGTCCGCCCGCGCCGCCAGCACGCCGCCGTGCAGCGTGAAGCCCGGCCGGTTCACACCGGATTTCTCGTCGAGGTCCTCGTCCATGCACACCTTGACGAGGTTCGATGCGGTCACCTCGGTATAGAGCAGATCGTGCTTCTTCATCAGGAAGTAGCGCGGCTCGCCCGGCACCCGCATGGACGAATGATTATAGATCACGTCGTCCCAGCCGTAATGCGCGATCAGGCGGTAGACCGCGGCGAGGTCGACGCGCGCCTGCCACTCCGCCGGTGAAATTCCATCCCGTGAAACCGCGGCGACTTTCGCATGCGTGTTCATGGCCGTTTCCTCCGTTTGCGCAAGCCTAGCATAACGGCCGCGCTTGGCCAGATCGGGCGCGCCCTTATAGAAGAGGCGCAAAAGGCGAGGGACAATGACCAAACCAATTTCGATCCGCATGGGCGGCTACGGGCCGGCGTCGACCGGCTTTTCCAAGTCGCTGAAATTCATCGGCGACAGGCTCACGGCCGAGTTCGGCGATATTGTCGCGATCGACTATGTCTGGAACATCATGGATCGCGGCTACAAGGCCGAGGACATCCTGACGCTGGTCGAGAACGGCGAGATGACGCTCGGCTACCAGTCGTCGAGCTACCTCACGGACCGCGTGCCCGAACTCGGCTTCGTCGACCTGCCGTTTCTGTTCGCGAACAATGCGCAGGCGCGCGCGGCGATGGACGGCGAGCTCGGCGCTTTTCTCGCGCGCAAAACCGAAGAGCGCTGCAATTACCGCATCCTCGGCTGGTTCGAGAACGGCTTCCGCCACATCTCCAACAGGTTGCGGCCGATCCATGTGCCCGCCGACATGACGGGTATGAAAATTCGCGTGCTGCCGAGCGAGATCCAGAAGCGCGCTTTCGAACTGCTCGGCGCGGTCGCCATGCGCATGGACTTGACCGAGGCGATCGCCATGATCAAGGCCGGCACCTTGGACGCGCAGGAAAATCCGCTCGCCAACACCGTCACCTATGGCGTGCACAAATTCCACAAGTTCCACACGCTCACCTCGCATTTCTATATTTCGCGGCCGATCTTCCTACACCGCCCGTCGTTCGATGCCTGGCCGGCCGAGCTTCAGCGCGCGATGCGGCAGGCGGTCGCCGAAGTCGTCACGTATCAGCGCAAGCTCGCCGAAGTGGAGCATGCACAGTCGCGCAAGATCATCGAGGACGCCGGCTGCAAGATCGTGGAATTGAGCGCGCAGGAGCACGACGCCTTCGCCGCCGCCGTGCAGCCGCTCCTGGCCGATGCGCGCAAGATGTACGGCGAAGAATTGTTCGCGATGGTGGAAAGGGCCGCTTCCTAACCTCTCCGCGATGAGATCGCGGAAGCGGCAGGTGAGAAATTACGCCCTCGCCAACTTCAACCGCTGCCGCGCCACCAGCGTGCCGACGATCATCAGGTTCAGCAGGTTCGCTCCGATCCCTGCGCTGAAGGCCGGCGCGTAATAGCCGAAATGATCGTAGAGCAGACCGGCGAGCCAGCCGCCGAGCGCCATGCCGGCGCCCGAAAACAATAACAAGGTCGGGATGCGCCACGACGCCTCGGAGGCCGGAAACAATTCGCGCAGTGCCAGCACGTAGGACGGGATGATGCCGGAAAAGCCGAGGCCGAAGGCCGCGGCCACCATGAACAGGCCGGCCTCGTTTTGCGTGAACAGGAAAGCCAGCATGGCGGAAGCCTGCCAGGCCGAACCGATGAACACGGTGGAAAGCCCGCCGATGCGATCGGAGATCGCACCCCAGATCTGCCGGCTCAGGAAGGCCGTGCCGAGCAGCACCGACAGCATGACCGCGCCCACCGAGCGCGCAATGCCGAGGTCGCTGCAGAACGCGACCAGGTGACCCTGCGGCATCGCCATCGGGATACAGCACAGCACAGCGGCTGCGCACATCATGGCGAAGACCAGATTGGCCGGCAGGCCGAGCACGCGGCTCTGCCCTTGCGTGCCATGCGCTGCGGCGGCCGGCTGGATTATTTCGGGCGGATTTCGGAAGTAGATCGCGGCCAGCGGTACGATCACGGCGATCTCGGCGAGCGCGTACCACAGCATCATCTGCCGCCAGCCGTAAGTGGCGATGACGCGTTCGAACACCGGCGGCCACAATGCGCCGGCGAGATAGCTGCCGCTCGAAATCAGCGCCAGAGCCGAACCGCGCCGGCGGTCGAACCAGCGGCTGACATAGACATAGAGCGGCGCATTGATGCCGCCGAGCCCGATCAGGCCGAGAAACAGGCCTTGCCCGATCCACAGCGGCCAAGGCGGTCCGAGCGTGGAGATCACCAGCCCGGCGCCGATCATCAGCGCTCCGAACATCACGGTCCAGCGCGTGCCGATCTTCTCGGCGATGCGGCCCATCAGGATGCCGCCGACGCCGGAGCCGAGCCAAGCGAGGGCGCTCGCCAGCGCGGGAATCGAGCGCGCGCCCCCCACCTCGGCGGCGATATCCTTGAGCGCGACCGCGGTAATCCAGGCCGAGCCGAAAGCCATCAGCATGGCAAACAGCGCCACGCTGGCGACGATCCAGGAGGCTCTGCTCTCGATCGTGTGGGTAGGCGATTGCAGCATTTAATGGGCCCGGCCGATAGTGAGCTATCGCAGATTGCCTAACATTTGACCACCTGCGCCGGGCTCGGTGCAGCCCTGCACATAGGGAGCGCGGAAGCGCCGGACGGCGGCGATTGCGCAACCCGCCCGCCGGGTAACGCCTCTATTGCTGCAATTCGTCCGCGGTAAGCCAGAAGACTTCGCCGGTGCTCTCCGCGGTATCGAGCCAGAGAAAGCCCAGATCGGGATAGTCCCTTTCCAGAATTTCTCGGCCTCGCCCGATCTCGCACAACAGGCCGCCGCCTGGGCTCAGATGCGCGCCGGCTTCCGCAAGGATGCGCCGCACGATATCGAGGCCGTCGGCGCCGCCTTTATGCGCCTTGAGCGGCTCGCGTCTGTATTCCGCGGGCAACGCCGCGACCGCCGCCGCGTCCACATAAGGCGGGTTGGCCAGGATGATGTCGTAGATGGCGTCGCCGACCGGCTCGAACAGGTCCCCCTTCAGCAAGGTGATGCGATCCTTAAAGTCGTGTTCCGAGACATTGATTGCGGCGACCTGCAGCGCCTCTTTCGACAGATCGACCGCATCGACCTGCGCGTTCGGAAAGACACGGCAGGCAAGAATGGCCAGACATCCGGAACCGGTGCCCAGGTCGAGAACGCGGGTCACCGCGGCGGGATCGAGCAGCGGGTTTTCGCCGCTGAACAAGTCGCCATAGAGCAATTCGGCAAGATACGAGCGCGGGACGATGACGCGCTCGTCGATGTAGAACCGCATTCCTTGCAGATAAGCACAATGGAGGAGATAGGCTGCCGGCACGCGGGCTCTGATCCGCTTTTCGATCAGGGAAAATATTTTCCGGCGTTCGGAGGCGGCGAGCCGCGCGGGCAGGAACGGATCGAGCCGGTCGATCGGAAGACCGAGCGCTTCGAACACCAGGAAGATCGCCTCTTCGACGGCATCCTGCGTGCCCTGCCCGAAGACGAGCTTGGCCGCGCCGAAACGCGTGGCGGCGTAGCGGACGAAGTCCAAGACCGTCGTGAGTTCGCGGGGAGGGGCCTTGAGCCGAGCCTTCGCCACGTTCGAATCCTTCCACTGAGGGCCATCCGATGCCCGTGGTTAGGAGTGCGTCCAAGTAGTCTGCGAAACCCTCGAATCTTGAAATTTATGGAATCGACGATGGTCCATATCAGCAACAACATTCTGAGTGAGAATCGTTTTCGATTCTATTCGTTCGTCACGTCGACTAAATGGACAGGCTCCTAGGAGCCTTCGCAATCGAGCGTGAGATGGACGATGTTGTTCCCAATTTTCGCAATGATGACAGTGCATTCAATTGTTGCGTTCGGCTTCGATTTCCGTTTCACCCGACAGTCGGCAATTCGAAGCTGAACTGTTTCAGAACCTCGGGATCGTCGGTGCGCTTAGACGCATCGAGAATTTCGACGCCCACGATTCGGCCTTCGGCGTCGTAGTCGACGACGATTCCATCGGCGACCTCGGCGCTGTCTTTGATCGCGCGATCCGTCAGGTTGACGTAAATCGCGTCGGCTCCATGGTCCACTCTCACACGCATGGCCGGGTCCTGTCGAAAAAGGCGGTGATGACATAGTTACGATCGTGGATCGGCGTCACCACCCGCAACATAACATGCCGGCCGGGCAGGCATTTGAAAAAAGAGCGCCGCGTACCGGCGATTTCTACCGTATCGGGGTCCGCAGGACCGCCTCTACCCAAGCCTTCTCGATGTTTCGGCGGGCGATCTGGAATTCCGCGTGGTCGTCATACCGGATCATCGCTTGGAAGCCTTGTCTGTCACGACCCGGATCGGGCCGGACGGCCGGCCAGCATGGCACAGTGGTCCCTCGGGCGGGATCCCTGAGTCAAAACTGCGCTGGCGCCGCCCCGGCCGCAATTTCCTTCCGCGCTGTCTGCCGGAAACGAAATTGACCCCAGGCCTTTGAGGTGTCACGCTTTATTTGGTTTCACAGGCTTTGCCTCGGTCCGCCCCAACCTATATGAATAAGGCGCGGGCCGCTCACCGCTCATGCCCCGGCGATTGCCTTTAGGCCAGCCATGACGCTCCGATCCGTCAGCCTCGACGACAAATACGACCTCGCCCAGCCGCGCGTGCTGGTGACGGGCTATCACGCGCTCATCCGGGCGCTCTTGATGCAGAAGGAGCGCGACCGGCGGGCAGGGCTGAACACGGCAGGCTACGTCACCGGCTACCGCGGCTCGCCCTTGGGTGGTCTCGATCAGCAGATGATGCGGGCCGGGCGCCAGCTCACCGCGGCGGATGTCAAGTTCCAGGCCGGTATCAATGAAGAACTCGCGGCCACTGCGCTGTGGGGCAGCCAGCAGGCCGAACTGCGCGGCGAAGGCAAGTTCGATGGCGTGTTCGGCATGTGGTACGGCAAGGGCCCGGGCGTCGACCGCTCCGGCGACGTCTTCCGCCACGCCAACATGGCAGGCACCTCGAAGCACGGCGGCGTGCTCGCGCTGATGGGCGACGACCACACTGCCGAATCCTCGACCACCGCGCACCAGTCCGAATTCCATTTCGTCGACGTGATGATGCCGATCCTCAACCCGGCCGGGGTGCAGGAGATCATCGACTACGCGCTCTACGGCTGGGCCATGTCGCGCTACACCTCGACCTGGACCGCGCTCAAATGCATGCACGAGACCGTGGAGTCGACCGGCATCGTCGACGGCAGCGTGGAGCGCGTTCAGATCGTCACGCCGACCGATTTTATCATGCCCGAAGGCGGGCTCAATATCCGCCTCGTCGACACCATCCTCGGCCAGGAAGCGCGCCTGCACGACTACAAGCGCGATGCCATGCTCGCCTTCGTGCGCGCGAACAGGCTCAACAAGACGATCACCTCCGGCGGGCGCACTCCAAAGATCGGCATCGTCACCACCGGCAAGGCCTATCTGGACGTGCGCCAGGCCCTCGACGAACTCGGCATCGACGAGGTCAGGTGCAACGATCTTGGGCTCAGGCTGTTCAAGGTCGGCTGCGTCTGGCCGATCCCGCGCCAGGAGCTGGTCGATTTCGCGCAGGGTCTCGACCTCATCATCGTGGTCGAGGAAAAGCGCTCGCTGATCGAAGTGCAGGTGCGCGAGGAGCTTTACGGCACCGCCAATCAGCCGGTCTGCATCGGCAAGAAGGACGAGCAGGGCAACTGGCTTTTCCCGGTGAAGGGCGCGCTCGATCCCAACGAGGTCGCGATCTGCATCGGCGAACGCATCCTCAAGCATGTCGGGGCGAACGACGAGATCGCCGCCCATGTCGCGCGGCTGAAGGCGGCGCAGCGCGCGGCGGCCGAGACCGCCGAGATCGCGCAGCGCATTCCTTATTTCTGCTCCGGCTGCCCGCACAATTCTTCGACGCGCGTGCCGGAAGGCAGCCGCGCCTATGCCGGCATCGGCTGCCACTTCATGTCGCAGTGGATGGACCGCAAGACGCTCGGCTTCACCCAGATGGGCGGCGAGGGCGCCAACTGGATCGGCGAGGCGCCGTTCTCGCAGCGGGGGCACGTATTCCAGAATCTTGGCGACGGCACCTACAATCACTCCGGCTATCTCGCCATTCGCGCCGCGATCGCTTCCGGCGTGACCATGACCTATAAGATTCTTTATAATGACG
>JAKAHJ010000053.1 GCA_021815055.1 Pseudomonadota bacterium
ATGAATCACTCGACAACTGATTTGGGAACCCCCAACATCCTTGCGGCGCCGCATCCGCGAACGGTGTTCAGCGTTTGATTCTGTTCCGTTCTCTCGCCGCCGCTGCCTAACTGAAGACAGGCCCTAATCTTTACCCCGCTCGGGCTTCGCCATCCCGTCGTCATGACACGGGGCCGGCGCGGACCCCGAGCCGGTGCGCCGACAATGCGCATCGCGGCCGAACCGGCGCAGGCCGCGCAGGGCAAGGCCGGAGTGGAGCGTCGGGAGGCGCAGCCGGCTCACGCAAAGCCGGCGCGTGCTCTCGCAAAGCACGCTCGGCGGGCCCGATCGCAAGGGATCCGTCACATGGGGCCTCGCAAGCCCCTGGCGCCTCCCGAGGCTCCATTCCCTGGACGGGAAAAGAAAACCGGGACACTGGCGGCCCCGCGCCATTCAAACAACAGGGGCGACGACGCGCGTCTACGACAAGCTATGCCCAGCCATGACGGCAACAACCGACGTGCGTCGCAGCCTCTACCGGCCTCATCCTGAGGAGCATCGCGTTCCGCGATGCGTCTCGAAGGATGGGGCCGCCCCATGGTTCGAGACGCACGCCTGCGGCGTGCTCCTCACCATGAGGCGGTTGGACGCCAATTCCGCCGCGCTCTACCGAAGCCTCATTCGCCAGCGTCCTTCATGTCGTCACGCCACGACCATGGTTGCGCATCCGAACGTAACATGTTACGTTCCGCCGCGGAGAAATTCGATGCCAGCCTCGCGCAAGAGCAAGCCCAAGGCCGCCAAGACGCCGCGTGAACGCATGGCCGCGCGGCGCGAGCGCTTGCGCGCGCAAGGCCTGCGGCCGGTGCAGCATTGGGTGCCTGACCTGCGCGACCCGAAGGTGCTGGCGGATCTCCGCCGGCAGGCAGAATTGATGGCGCGGCCGGTTGAGGGTGGCGCGCTCGACGAGTGGATCGAGAAGGCCTACGATTGGTCTGAATGGCGATAAAGCGCGGCAATATCGTTCTTGCCGTGCATGCCGACCTCGGCAAGCCGCGTCCCGCCGTCGTCGTTCAAGCGGACATTTTCAACGAAAAGGCAGGCACAATCCTTGTCTGTCCGCTGACTTCCGATATTACCGAAAGAATGCCCTTGCGGCCCATCATCGTGGCGAGCCCCGGCTCCGGGCTACGCGAGAACTCGCAGGTCATGACCGAAAGAATGATGTCGCTACGCACCGACCGCATTCGCGGCGTGCTCGGGTCGATTGATCCGTCGACCACGGAGGAACTCGATCGTGCGCTGCTGATCGTCCTTGGCCTTAATCGCTGAGCGAGCGGGCAGGCAACCCCTGGCGCCTCCCGAGGCTCCATTCCCTTGACGGGAAAAGAAAACCGGCACACCGGCGCCCCCCGCGCCGCTCGAACAACAGGGGCGATGACGCGCGTCTTCGCGAAGCCCGGCAACCGTTTCTGCGTCATGCGCGGGCTTGACCCCGCGCCTTGCGCTAATACGCCCTACATCCTGCTGAAGGAATATGTTGAATTGACCTGCGTGGCCGTGCTGTAAGGCCGCTCCGCGTTTTTCTATCTTTCCGTGCCCCGCATGATCCGTCTCGACGCCATCTCCAAACAAAACGGCCACCAGCTTCTCTTCATCGAGGCCTCCGCGGCGCTCAACAGAGGCGAGAAGGTCGGCCTCGTCGGCCCCAACGGCGCCGGCAAGACGACATTGTTCCGCATGATCACCGGCCAGGAGGCGCCCGACGAGGGCCAGGTCGCGGTCGATCGCGGCGTGACCATCGGCTATTTCAGCCAGGACGCCGGCGAGATGGCGGGACGTTCCGCCGTCGCCGAAGTGATGGAAGGCGCCGGGCCGGTGAGCGAAGTCGCCGCCGAGCTGAAGGAACTGGAAACCGCGATGGCCGATCCGGACCGCGCCGGCGAGATGGAGAGCCTCATCGAACGCTACGGCGAAGTGCAGCACCGCTTTCAGGAACTCGACGGTTATGCGCTGGAAGGCCGCGCGCGCGAGGTGCTGGCGGGCCTGTCCTTCAGCCAGGAGATGATGGACGGCGACGTAGGCAGCCTGTCCGGCGGCTGGAAGATGCGCGTGGCGCTCGCGCGCATCTTGCTGATGCGCCCCGACGCCATGCTGCTCGACGAGCCGTCGAACCATCTCGATCTCGAAAGCCTGATCTGGCTCGAACAGTTTCTCGCGGGCTATGAGGGGCTGCTGCTGATGACCTCGCACGACCGCGAGTTCATGAACCGGGTCGTCGGCAAGATCGTCGAGATCGACGGCGGCGAATTGACCACCTATGCCGGCGATTACGCATTCTACGAGCAGCAACGCGCACTGGCCGAGCAACAGCAACAGGCACAGTTCGAGCGTCAGCAGGCGATGCTCGCCAAGGAGATCAGGTTCATCGAGCGCTTCAAGGCGCGCGCCTCGCACGCCGCGCAGGTGCAAAGCCGCGTCAAGAAGCTCGACAAGATCGAGCGGGTGGAGCCGCCGCGGCGCCGCCAGACGGTGGCGTTCGATTTTCCGCCGGCGCCGCGCTCGGGCGACGACGTGGCGATCCTGAAGAACGTGCAAAAGGGCTATGGCAGCCGCAGCATCTATGACGGACTCGATTTCACCGTGCGCCGCAAGGAACGCTGGTGCGTCATGGGCGTCAACGGCGCGGGCAAATCGACATTGCTGAAGCTGGTGGCGGGCGCCACCGCGCCGGACGACGGCACGGTGGCGCTCGGCGGCAGCGTCAGAATGGGCTACTTCGCACAACACGCCATGGATCTGCTGGACGGCGAGCGCACGGTGTTCCAGTCATTGGAAGATTCGTTCCCGCAAGCGGGCCAAGGCTCGCTGCGCACGCTCGCCGGTTGCTTCGGGTTTTCCGGCGACGACGTGGAAAAGAAATGCCGCGTGCTGTCGGGCGGCGAGAAGGCGCGGCTGGTGATGGCGCTCATGCTCTACGACCCGCCGAACTTCCTGGTGCTGGACGAACCCACCAACCACCTCGACATGGCAACCAAACAGATGCTGATCGCGGCGCTGAGCGCTTACGAGGGCACCATGCTGTTCGTGTCGCACGACCGGCACTTCCTGGCCGCACTGTCCAACCGCGTGCTGGAGCTGACGCCCGACGGCGTGCACCAATACGGCGGCGGCTATACCGAATATGTCGCCCGCACCGGCCACGAGGCGCCCGGCCTGCACGGTTGATCCCGGCTTTGCTTCATCGGACACGTGGCCGTTAGGCGCAATGCGACAATGTCCGCTCAATCGCGACCGAAGACGAGGAAGCCTTCGTCGCGCGCCACGCGCCTATGCGGGCGCGCGGGCTTCCTGTGCGAGGCCGCCTTGGCATGCCGCACATGCCGCGTTCGATGCGTCGCACGCACCGGCTCGTCATGGATCTTGGCACTGAGCTGCTGCGCCTGTTTGTCCTCCGCGGCGGCCAGGACCTTGGCAAACCGGTCTTGTCCCTGCATGAGGTCCGGCGCGGGAGACACATCGGCCACCGGCATGCCCTGCGGTGGTACCTGTGGCGGCTGTTGCTGCGGCGCCGACGGCGGCGCCTTCGGCAGCGGGCCGTTCATGACCACGACTTTGGTATTCTTCAAGCCGTGTTTGCGCACCAGCCAGTACAGGATCGCGGCATTGTCCGGCCGCAGCCGCACGCAGCCATGCGACGCCACACGGCCGAGATTGTAGCTCTCCATGGTGCCGTGCACGGCGTAGCCGCGGTGGAAAAACACCGCGTAGGGCATCGGCGTGCGGCCGTACTGGCGTGAATACCAATGCCGCGCCATGAAGTGGGGCCGGAAGTTTCCGCTCGGGGTTGCATGTCCTGCGCGCCCGGTCGATACCGGCCAGCGGAACGCCTCGGCGCCATCGACGATAACCTCGAGCTTCTGTTGCGACTTGCTGACATTGACCAGAATGTCGGCGCGCGCCGACGAGGCCCCATAGAAAGTTGCGCCCAAAGCCACCACGCTCAAGCACTTCAGGCCCAAACCGGCCAGCCTTGACGTGACGGCGCCCCCGCGACGCATGACACAACCCCTTGCATAGATCGCCTTGAAACGCGTATTTTTTGTAAAGATCGCCCGAATGGGAACTTTTGTAAAGATAGGTTAACCGTTTGAGCCCTTGGCGTCGCACGCATTTTCGTGAACGCTGGACCGCAAACGCCAATTGCACGACCTAAACCATGCCGCCTTTTTTACCTGACAGGTCGAGGCGGAATCGCTAGATGGGATTAAGCATGTGCCTGCGTAGCGCAACCCGGTTCGCTCTGTCCGCCGCCTTGGTTGTCGGCCTGCTCGTCGCTGCCGGCAGCGGAGGCCTTGCGCAGGCGACGCCGCCGCTGCCGCCGGAAAAGCCGACAAAGGCCGAAGCGAAGATCGCCGCGACACCCGCCAAGCAACTGTTCGGTGCCGAGAAACTGCCGTCGCTCGGCAAGGCGATGGCGATCGGCTATTACCCGCGCGGCTGTCTCGCCGGCGGCGTGCCGTTGCCGGTCACCGGACCGACCTGGCAGGTCATGCGCGTGTCGCGCAACCGTTATTGGGGCCACCCTTCGCTGATCAAGTTTCTCGAGCACTTCGCGCCGCTCGCCGCCAAGGCCACCGGCTGGAAGGGCATTCTGGTCGGCGATCTCGCGCAACCGCGCGGCGGCCCGCTGCCCTATGGGCACACGAGCCACCAGATCGGGCTCGATGTCGACATCTGGTTCATGCCGATGCCGGACCACGTGCTGACCAAGGAAGAGCGCGACAACATTTCCGCCATCAACCTCGTCTCCAACGACTGGAAGCACGTCAATCCGAAAACGTGGACGCCCGCCTATAATTCTTTCATCAAGACCGCCGCCGAGCAGCCGGAGGTCGAGCGCGTGCTGGTGAACGCGGCGATCAAGAAGGAAATGTGCCGCGTGCAGGGCGACAAGCATCCGGCGTGGATGGACAAGGTGCGGCCCTGGTATAATCATCATGATCATATCCATGTTCGGCTGCGCTGCCCGGCCGGCTCGCCGAACTGCCGGCATCAGCCGCCGGTGCCGAAGGAAGCCGGTTGCGGCAAGGAGCTCGATTATTGGTTTTCCGACCGGGTGCTGCATCCGCCCAAGCCGACCAAACCGTCCAAACCGCCGCGGCCGCTGATGCTCGCCGACCTGCCGCCGGCCTGTAAAAGCGTGATCGAAGCGCCGGCCAAAACGATCAGCGCCGGCGTCTCAGCCTTGCCTTGACGCGCGCGGTTATCTCTCCCCGAGAGGGTAGGGATGCAATCACGCCACCGGCAAGACGTTGGTATATTTCACCTGCTCCAAGGCGAAGCTCGACTCGATCGAGGCGATGCCTTCCAGCCGCGTGAGCTTCTGCTTCAGGAACCGCTCATAGGCCGCGAGGTCGGGCACCACCACCCGCAGCCAGTAATCGCGCGGGCCGGTCATCAGATAGCATTCGAGCACCTCGGGCCAGCGCGCGATGGTCTTGGCGAAACGATCCAGTAAATCCTCCTTCTGCTTCTCCAATTTGACCGACACGAATACGCTCACCGGCAGACCGACCGCACGCTGATCGAGCACCGCCACATAGCGCGTGATGACGCCGGCCTTCTCCAGCAGGCGCACGCGCCGCAGGCACGGCGACGGCGACAGGCCGACCTTTTCTGCCAGATCGGCGAGGCTCATGCGCCCGTCGACCTGCAAATGGCGCAGGATTTTGAGGTCGATGGGGTCGAGGGCCGGTATTGGCATAAGTTACCTGTTTTTGAATGAATATTGAAAGAATGCGCTAAATTCGCCGGATAGAATAGGCCAGATTGGCAACCAACGCCACGGACTTGAGCGCAAGATTTCCATGGCTGTCGTCCCGGGCGAGCGAAGCCGGACCCGGGACCCATACTCGGCGTGGGAACTCACCATGACGACGCGCGACAACGTGCCCATCCTCGCCGCGCTCGAGCGCAAGGTGCTCTGGCTCGCAAGTTGGATGATCCACAATGCCAATCATCTGCGCGAGAACGCGGACGGGTTGAAGGTCGGCGGCCACCAGGCTTCGAGCGCTTCGCTCGCCACCATCATGACCGCGCTCTATTTTGACGTGCTCAAGCCCGCCGACCGCGTCGCGGTGAAGCCGCACGCCTCGCCGATCTTTCATGCCATCCAGTATTTGCTCGGCGAGCAGACGCGCGAGCGGCTGGAAGCATTCCGCGGTTACAAAGGCGCGCAAAGCTATCCGTCGCGCACCAAAGACGCCGACGACGTCGATTTCTCCACCGGCTCGGTCGGCCTCGGCGTGGCGCAGACGCTGTTCTCATCGCTCGTGCAGGATTATGTGCGCGCGCATGGCTGGGGGCAAGAAATTGACGGAAAAGCGCGGCCGGAAGGGCGCATGATCGCGCTCATCGGCGACGCCGAACTCGACGAAGGCAATATTTTCGAAGCCCTGCTCGAAGGCTGGAAGCAGGGTCTGCGCAATTGCTGGTGGATCATCGATTACAACCGGCAGAGCCTCGATGCGGTCGTGCGCGAAGGCCTGTGGGAGCGTTACGAGCAACTGTTTAAGAATTTCGGCTGGAACGTCGTCATTCTCAAATACGGCTCGCTGCAGCAGGCGGCGTTCAAGGAGCCGGGCGGCGACCGGCTGAAGGCCTGGATCGACAAGTGCCCGAACCAGCTCTACTCCGCGCTGGTGTTCGCCGGCGGCGCAGCGTGGCGCAAGCGGCTCAACGACGAGATCGGCGACCAGGGCGATGTGACACGCCTGATCGAGAAGCGATCCGACACGGAGCTTGCCGCGCTGATGAACAATCTCGGCGGCCACGACCTGCCCTCTCTGCTCGGCGCCTTCCACAAAGCCGAGGGCGACAAGCCGACCTGTTTCATCTGCTACACCGTCAAGGGCTTTGGCCTGCCGATGGCGGGACACAAGGACAATCACGCCGGCATGATGACGCCGGCTCAGATGGACGAATTCCGCAAGGCCCAAACCATCCGACCCGGCCACGAGTGGGACAAGTTCGAGGGATTAGCCGTGCCGCCCGGTCGGCTTCAGGCGTTCCTCGACCATGTGCCGTTCGCCGCGGAAACCAATCGGCGGCTGCAGTCGCCGCGGATCGAGGTACCGGACACGCTACCCTTCGGCGCGCAGCCCCTGATGTCGACGCAGACCGGCTTCGGCGCCATCCTCAACGAGATCGGCCGAACCGACAGCGAATTCGCGCGCCGCATCGTGACCACCTCGCCGGACGTGACGGTGTCCACCAATCTCGGACCCTGGGTGAACCGGCGCGGGTTGTTCGCGCGCGAGAAGATGGCGGACACCTTCAAGAGCGAGCACATCCCTTCGACGTTCCACTGGGAATTCTCTCCGCAGGGTCAGCATATCGAGCTCGGCATCGCCGAGATGAACCTGTTCATCGCGCTGTCGGCCCTTGGCCTCTCGCATGCGATCAATGGCGAGCGGCTGTTGCCGATCGGCACGCTGTACGATCCTTTCATCGCGCGCGGGCTCGACGCGCTCAACTACGCTTGCTACCAGGACGCCCGCTTCATCGTGGTGGCCACGCCGTCCGGCATCACGCTCGCGGGCGAGGGCGGCGCACATCAATCCATCGCCGAGCCGCTGATCGGCATGGCGCAGGACGGGCTGGCCGCATTCGAGCCGGCCTATGTCGACGAGCTCGCCGCGATCCTGCGCTGGGCTTTCTCCTATATTCAGAAGGACCGCGAAGCGCAGCCGGACGAACGCAACTGGCTGCGCGACGAGACCGGCGGCTCGGTTTATCTCAGGCTGTCGACCCGGCCGGTCGAACAGATCCGGCGCACACTCGCGCCGGAGCTTGAGCAGCAGATCGTCGACGGCGCCTATTGGCTGCGCAAGCCGGGGCCGAATGCGCAAATCGTCGTCGCCTACACCGGCGCGATTGCGCCGGAGGCGATCGCGGCGGTCGGCCTGATGGCCGAAGACCGCCGCGATGTCGGCCTGCTCGCCGTCACCTCTGCCGACCGGCTCAATGCCGGCTGGACCGCGGCGCAGCGCGCGCGCGAACGCGGCATGGCGCATGCGCGCGCGCATATCGAGCGCCTATTCGACGACGTGCCCGCGCATTGCGGGCTCGTGACCGTCCTCGACGGCCATCCGGCGACGCTCGCCTGGCTCGGCGCGGTTTGCGGCCATCGCACGCGCTCGCTCGGGGTCGAGCATTTCGGGCAGACCGGTTCGCTCGCCGAGCTTTACCGGCACTACGGCATCGACGCCAATGCGATCGTGGCGGCGGCGCAGGCGATTACGCCGGGAAGGCCGATCCGGCATTTGCAGGCGCTGTAGCCGATCCGGCTAACTGCGCTTGGTATTCTCGGCGATCTCGGTCAGCAGAAAATAGAAGGCTGCGAGCACTGCGGCGGATAGAAAGCCGAGGAAGCCCCAGATCAGGAACATCACGAAGCCGACCCCTGCTCCGCCCATCAGGTGACCGTAGGCCCATCCAGAAAAGGCCGAAATCAGGGTCAACAGAACGACGAAAATGACGAGCAGAACTTCAACAATTCGAATGATGAAACGACGAAATGCGATCATGGATGCCCCCTTGTTCGCGCCTGCAATCTTAGATAGCGATGTTGGCGCCTGCAAGCCGTTACAGAGAGAGCCGAGCCTTACTTCTTCGCATCCTCCAGTATCATCGCCGCCCCTTTTTCCGCGATCATCATAGTCGGCGAGTTGGTGTTGCCCGAGGTGATCGACGGCATCACCGAGGCGTCGATCACGCGCAAGCCCTCGAGCCCGATCACGCGCAACCGCGCATCGACCACCGCGCGTGCATCGTTGTCGCGGCCCATGCGGGCGGTGCCGACGGGATGGAAGATCGTGGTGCCGATGTCACCGGCGGCGCGTGCGAGCGCGTCGTCGTCGTCGCCCACGGCGGCGCCGGGCAGATACTCGACCGGCGAATATTTCCGCAGCGCCGGCTGCGCCACGATTTTCCGCGTGACGCGGATCGAATCGGCGGCCACCCGGCGGTCCTCCGGCGTCGACAGATAGTTCGGCTTGATCGCCGGCGCCGATGACGGGTCGGCCGATTTGAGCATGAGCGCGCCGCGGCTGGTGGGCCGGATATTGGTGACGCTGGCGGTGAAGGCCGGGAACGGATGCAGCGATTCGCCAAACTTATCGAGCGAGAGCGGCTGCACGTGATACTGGATGTTGGCGGTCGCCTGCGTCCGGTCGGATTTCGTGAAGGCGCCGAGTTGAGACGGCGCCATGGTCATAGGCCCGCGCCGCCGCAGCGCGTAATCGAGCCCCATGCCGAGGCGGCCGACGAGCGAGGCGTATTGCGTGTTCAGCGTCTTGACGCCGGAGACCTTGTAGATCGTGCGCAGTTGCAGATGATCGTGGAGGTTCTGCCCGACGCCGGGCCTGTCGAGCACGAGCGGAATGCCGAACTCGGCAAGATGCGCCGCCGGCCCCACGCCCGATAGCATCAACAAATGCGGCGAGCCGATCGCGCCGGCCGCCAGCACGATCTCGCCGCGGCACTTGGCGCTGCGCAGTTCTCCGTTCTGCCGCCAGCGCACGCCGCGCGCGCGCCGCCGCGTGAAGTCGAGACCCTCGACCAGGCAGCCGGATTCGAGACGCAAGTTCCGCCGGTTGAGCACCGGCTTCAGGAAGCCGCGCGCCGCCGACCAGCGCCGGCCGAACTTCTGGTTGACGTGGAAATAGCAGATGCCCTCGTTGTCGCCGGTGTTGAAGTCGTTCACCGCCGGAATGCCGTACTGGATGGCGGCTTCGCGAAAGGCATCGAGGATTTCCCAGGACAGGCGGGGCGCTTCCACCCGCCATTCGCCGCCCACGCCGTGGTGCTCGCTGTCCTTGAGGAAGTGATCGACATGCTTGCGGAAGAACGGCCGCACGTCGTCCCACGACCAACCCGGCAGTCCGAGCTGTCGCCAATGGTCGTAGTCGCCGGCCTGGCCCAGCATGTAGATCATGCCGTTGATGGCCGAGGAGCCGCCGATCACCTTGCCGCGCGGATAATTAAGGCTGCGGCCGTTGAGGCCCGCCTCCGGCTCGGTCTTGAACATCCAGTCGGCGCGCGGATTGCCGATGGTGAACAGATAGCCGACCGGGATGTGAAACCAGATCCAATTGTCGCGCCCGCCCGCTTCCAGCACCAGCACGCGCTTCGACGGGTCCGCCGACAGGCGATTGGCGAGCACGCAGCCGGCCGATCCGGCCCCCACCACGATGTAATCGAACTCGCCCTCGATGGGCGCCGCGCCCGCCATTGCATTCCCTCACCGGTTCTTGGATCGACTTTACCTCGGCTCGAAAAACTTGCTAAGTTCTACGCGACCTGCGGTGCACCGGGCGTGCGCCGTCGAATGGCCGGAACGGCGGTTCCGACGACGGGTCGTTTCCCACTTTGATCCGATGCCAGCCAGGCCCCGGTTATGTGCGCCTGCAGGAGAACCGCCATGTTTGCCCGCCTGTTCGCCGCTTTGACCCTGTTGTTCGCCTTCGCCGGCGCCGCGCCGCCTGCGACCGCCGCCGACCATCTCACGATTTTCGCCGCAGCCTCATTGCGCAACGCGCTGGACGACGTCAATGCCGCCTTCACGAAGGCCACCGGCATCAAGCTGACAGCGAGCTATGCGGCGAGTTCGACACTCGCCAAGCAGATCGAGCAAAGCGCGCCCGCCGATGCGTTCATCTCCGCCGACCTCAAATGGATGGACTATCTGGCCGAACGCAAGCTGATCAAGCCAGACACACGCGTAAACCTGCTCGGCAACAAACTCGTGCTGGTTGCGCCCAAGGCGTCCAAGCTCGCTCATGTCGATATCGGCCCGGGATTCGACATCGCCAAGCTCGCCGGTGACGGCCGTATCGCGGTGGCCGACGTAAGGGCGGTGCCGGCCGGGCTCTATGCCAAGGCGGCGCTGCAAACGCTCGGCGCCTGGAAGGCGGCCGAGCCCAAGCTCGCCATGGCCGAAAACGTGCGCGCGACGCTCGCCTTCGTGGCGCGCGGCGAGACGCCGGTCGGCATCGTGTACGCGACCGATGCCAAGGTCGAGCCGAAGGTGAAGATCGTTGGCGTGTTTCCGGACGGCTCCTATCCCGCGATCACCTACCCGATAGCCGCGATCGCCGACACCAAGAAAGCCGACGTCCCGCGCTACTTCGCCTTCCTGCGCTCCGCCGCGGCAAAGGCGATTTTCGAGAAATACGGCTTCAGCTTTCTTGTCAGTCCGGTCACTTAGGAGCGAAGCCCGTTCGTGCTCGACCTCTCGCCCCAAGACTGGACCGCGGTCCTCTTGTCGCTGCGCATCGCCGTGGTGGCGACGATTGTCGCCTTGCCCTTCGGCATCGCCGTCGCCTACCTGCTCGCACGCAAGTCATTCTGGGGCAAGTCGCTGGTCGACGCGGTCGTGCATCTGCCGCTAGTGCTGCCGCCGGTGGTCACCGGCTATCTGCTGCTCATCACCTTCGGGCGCAAGGCGCCGGTCGGCGCGTTTCTCGCCGATCACTTCGGCATCGTGTTCTCGTTCCGCTGGACCGGGGCGGCGCTTGCCTGCGGCATCATGGCCTTTCCGTTGATGGTGCGGGCCATCCGCCTGTCGATCGAGGCGATCGACCGCAAGCTGGAAGACGCCGCGGCCACACTTGGCGCCAACCGCTTCTGGAATTTCCTCACCATCACGCTGCCGCTGACGCTGCCCGGCATCATTGCCGGCGCGATGCTTGCATTCGCCCGCGCGCTCGGAGAGTTCGGCGCCACCATCACTTTCGTCTCCAACATTCCCGGCGAGACGCAGACTATCTCGGCGGCGATCTACACATTGACGCAGGTGCCCGGCGGCGACGCCGCGGCGCTCAGCTTGGTCGTCGTCGCGGTGATCATTTCGCTCGCCGCGCTGGTAGCATCGGAATGGTTCGCCCGCCGCGCCGCCATCCGCCTGCACGGAGGCTGACGTGCTGACGGTCGAAGTCGACAAGAAACTCGGCGAATTCTCGTTAAACGTTTCGTTCGTGAGCGAGAGCGGCGTCACTGCTCTTTTCGGCCCGTCCGGAACCGGCAAGACCAGTATCATCTCGATGGTTGCTGGCCTGCTCAAACCGGACCGTGGCCAAATCGTCCTCGACGAGGAGGTCTTGTTCGACGGAGCGAAAGGCATCGACGTTCGGCCCTGGAAGCGTCACATCGGTACCGTGTTCCAGGAAGGCCGGCTGTTTCCGCATCTGTCGGTGAAACACAATCTCGACTACGGCCGCTGGATGAGCGGCTGCGCCGCCGACCCGAAAACCTTCGCCCATGTGGTCGAACTGCTCGACATCGGCCATCTGCTCGACCGCCGTCCGGGCAAACTCTCGGGCGGCGAGCGCCAGCGCGTCGCCTTCGGACGGGCGCTTCTGATGCGTCCGCGCCTGCTCCTCCTGGACGAGCCGCTCGCTTCCCTTGACGCGGCGCGAAAAGCGGAAATCCTGCCTTACCTGGAACGGCTGCGCGACGACGCGCGCGTGCCGATGATCTATGTCAGCCACGATGCGGCCGAAGTGAAGCGCATCGCCAATCGCGTGGTGCGACTGGACGCCGGCCGCGTGGCGGCGACCGGCGGCGTCGAGTTGCTCGACGCACCGTTTCAGTAATCCACCTTCATCAGATACAGGCCGTCCGGCGGAGCGACTGGGCCGCAGGCGGCGCGAGCGCGCGCCGCAAGCGCGCGCGCCAGGTCGTCCGCGTTCCACTTGCCGTCGCCGACCAAGACCAGCGAGCCGACCATCGAGCGCACCTGATTGTGCAGGAACGAGCGCGCCGAGGCCCAGATCAGCACGCTGTCGCCGTCGCGCTCGACATCGAGCCGGTCGAGCGTCTTCACCGGCGATTTGGCCTGGCATTCGGTCGAGCGAAACGTCGTGAAGTCGTGCTTGCCGGTGAGGTGCTGGGCCGCCGCGTGCATCGCTTGCGCGTCGACCCGTCGCGGCACGCGCCAGGCGCGGCCGTGGTCGAGCGTGAGATCGGGCCGGCGGTTGGCGATGCGATAGAGGTAGTGTCTTTTCACCGCCGAGGTGCGCGCGTTGAAATCGTCCGCCGCCCGCTCGGCCTGCAGCACCGCCACGGGATACGGACGCAAATGAGCATTGAGCCCGTCGCGGATGGTATCGGTCTCCCATTCGCGCGCGAGATCGACATGCGCGACCTGACCGCGTGCGTGCACGCCGGCATCGGTGCGGCCCGCGCCCTGCACCAAAGTTTTCTCGCCGGACAGCGCCTCGACCGCCGTGGTCAGCGCGCCCTGCACGGTGGGCTGGTCGGCCTGGATCTGCCAGCCGCAGAACGGTGCGCCGTCATATTCGATGGTGAGCTTGTAGCGCGGCATTGCTAGCGAACCCGTACGCCGGCCTTGACCGGCGTGCCGCGCAGGAATTCCTCCGCCGGCATCGGGTGCTTGCCGGCGCGCTGCACCTCGACGAGCCTCACCGCGCCCTCGCCGCAACCGACGGTGAGACGATCGTCGAGCACGGTGCCGGGCGTGCCCCTGCCCTCGCCTTTGGTCGAGCGCAGCACCTTCACCCGCACGCCATCGAGCTCGAACCAGGCGCCGGGGAACGGCGACAGGCCGCGAATGTGATCGTGCACGTCGCGCCACGGCTTGCTCCAGTCTATGCGCGTCTCCGACTTGGAAATTTTCGCGGCGTAGGTAACGCCCTCGACGGGTTGCGCCGTTAACGCGAGCGAGCCGCGCTCCAGTGCGGCCAGCGCGCGCACCATCGCCTCCGCGCCGAGCGGCGCCAGCGCATCGTGTAATTCGCCCGCCGTCATGTCCGGCCCGATCGGAGTCCGATCGACCATCGCCATGGCGCCGGTGTCGAGGCCCTCGTCCATGCGCATGATGGTGACGCCCGACTCGGCATCGCCCGCCATCACGGCGCGGTTGATCGGCGCGGCGCCGCGCCAGCGCGGCAGCAGTGAGGCATGCACATTGAAGCAGCCGTATTTCGGCGCCTCCAGGACCGGCTTCGTCAGGATCAGCCCATAGGCGACCACGACCGCGGCATCGGCGCCATGCGCGCGGAAGTCGGCCTGCGCCTCTTCGGTCTTCAGCGTTGCCGGTGTGAACACGGGCAGCGCCAGCCGGCGCGCCTCGCGCTCAACCGGCGTCACCTGCATCTCCATGCCGCGGCCGGCGGGCTTGGGCGCGCGCGTATAGACCGCCACGATCTCGTGCCCGCGCGGTGCGAGCTCGATCAGCGTCGGCACCGCGAAATCCGGCGTGCCCATGAAAATGAGGCGGAGAGGCATTGGGGGCCCCGTCAAAGGATCGACCGGCAACGCCGACGCGAATTCACCCGATATGGTGCTCCGGCACGTCGTCCTCGCGCGCGGGACGCACCGGCTCGCCGCGCTTGGCGGCTTTCTTGAATTTCTTCATCACCATATCGCGCTTGAGTTTGGAGATATGGTCGATGAACAGCACGCCGTTGATGTGATCGATCTCGTGCTGCAGGCAGGTGGCGAGTAGGCCATCGGCTTCGATCTCGTGCTCCGTGCCGTCGAGGTCGAGATATTTGACCTTCACGGCCTTCGGGCGCTCCACCTCTTCGTAATAGTCGGGGATCGACAGGCAGCCTTCGTCATAACTGGCCTTCTCGGCCGAGGCCCAGGTGATCTCCGGATTGATGAACACCTGCGGCGCTTTCGGCGCGTCCTTTTTGGCGAGGTCCATGGTGACCAGGCGCTGGGGCACGCCGATCTGGATGGCGGCGAGCCCGATGCCGGGGGCGGCATACATGGTCTCGAACATGTCCCCCACAAGCGCGCGCAAGCGTGCGTCGATGGTCTTCACCGGCTCGGATTTCAGCCTAAGCCGGGTATCGGGGATGATGAGAATGTCGCGAATGGCCATGGCGGCCATGTAAGGGGTCGGCCCAGCGGGGTCAATGAAACTCGGCTTGGCGTTTTTGGGGGCCTTGAGCCAACCCGGCAACGGCCCTACCGTTCGCCCTTCGTTCGCGTTCTGCGGGCGAATCACGGTAGAAGCCGAACCATGTCCGAAACTGCCCTCCTCGTCCTCGCACTGGTCATCGCGGCGGGTGTCGTCGCCATCATCGTGCTCCTGCTCCGTCCCAGCACCCCGGCGGCCGACCCGGAGGCTCAGGAACGGCTGCTGGCGCTCAATGCGCGCCTCGACGGCATGGCGACATGGCTTCAGGGTGCACACGGCCAGCTTCAGCAGACCGTTCAGGCCTCGCAGAGCCAGTTTCAGCAGACGGTAAATCAGCGCCTCGACGCGGTCACGGCGCGCCTCGGCGAAAGCCTCACCGCCTCGACCAACACCACGGCCGAGCATTTGCAGAACCTGCACGCCCGGCTCGCCGTCATCGACAGCGCGCAGAAGAACATCACCGAGCTCGCCTCGCAGGTGACGACCCATGTCGGCTCGCTCAACAACATTCTTGCCAACAAGCAGACACGCGGCGCCTTCGGACAAGGCCAGCTAGAGGCAATCGTGGCCGACCTGCTGCCCAAAGGCGCCTACGAATTCCAGTTCACGCTGTCGAACGGCAAGCGGCCCGACTGCGTCATCTTCGTTCCCGAAGCCGGTCACCTGATCATCGACGCCAAGTTTCCGCTTGAGGCGATGACGGCCTGGCGCGACGCATCCAACGACGAGGACCGCAAGATCGCGGTCCAGCGGGTCAGGCAGGATATCGCCAAGCACATTTCGGACATCAATGAACGATACATGATCCCGGGCGAGACGCAGGATGTCGCGCTGATGTTCATCCCGTCGGAGTCGCTCTACGCCGACCTTTACGAGAGCTTCGACGACATCGTGCAGCGCGCCCGCCGCGCACGCGTCATGATCGTCTCGCCGAATATGGCGGTGCTGGCGATTCAGCTCGTCCGCCAGATGCGCAAGGACGCGCAGATGCGCGAGGCGGTCGACCAGATCAGATTCGAAATCGGTCACATGATGAAGGATGTCCGCCTGCTCGGCGACCGCGTGCGCAAATTGCAGACCCATTTCGGACAAACCACGAAGGACATGGACGACATCCTCACCTCCGCCGGCCGGATCGAAAAGCGCGCGGGCCGCATCGAAGGTTTGGACTTTGAGGGCGATCACGGGTCCGACGCGATCGCCGCCCCGGCGCGCAAGCTCGGAGCGGCGGAGTGACGAAATTGTCATTCCGGGACGCGAGTGCAACGAGCGGGCCCGGAATCCAGAGACCAAGCGCTGTGACCTGTTACCCTGGATTCCGGGTTCACGCGCTACGCGCGTGCCCCGGAATGACCGGAGTTTTTCTATGACCGCAACGCCCGAAATCTTGCGGTCGGCCGACCCGACCGCCCGCCCCTCCTTCCTCGAAGCGCTCGCGGTCTATTTCAAGCCGCGCGTGCTGATCGTGATGTTCCTCGGCTTCTCGTCCGGGCTGCCGCTGGCGTTGTCGGGCACAACGCTGCTCGTCTGGATGCGCGAGGCCGGCGTCGATCTCGGCACCATCGGCCTGTTTGCGCTGGTCGGCACGCCCTACACCGTGAAATTCCTGTGGGCGCCGCTCACCGACGCGCTCGACCTACCAAAGATCGGA
>JAKAHJ010000054.1 GCA_021815055.1 Pseudomonadota bacterium
GTGTCGCTGACGGCGCCGCGGTAGCGCACCACCTCGCCGAGACGGGGGATCGGCTCCGTCACCATGACGAAAGTCGACACCGGCAGCAACGTCGCGGAGAGTTGCGGCATCAGCGCGCCGAGCCCGATATTGCCGGCGAGCACGACATGCGCGGCGCGCACGCGGGCATGCGGCGTCACCACGCGCTTGCGCACGCCGGCGGGATCGAGCGCAAGCGCCGGCGTCTCCTCGAAGATGCGCGCGCCCGCCTTCTCGGCGAGCGCGGCAAGGCCGAGCGCATAATTGAGCGGATGGATGTGGAAGGCGCGCCGGTGATGCACCGCGCCGAAATAGCGCGGGCTCGGCAGCCAGTCGCGCACGCGCGAGGCGGACCAGAACTCGACATCGGCCCCGATCCAGCGCAGCCGCTCGACCTTGCCGCGCAGCGCCTGGCCGTTGTCGGTCTTGGAAATGTGCAGCCAGCCCGGCACCGGATCGACGCCCGGCAATTGCGCATCGGCGATCGTTCCCCGTACATAGTCGAGCCCGCTTTCGGACAGATTCCAGAGCCGCTTGGCGTGATCGAGCCCGACCCGCTCGATGATGTCCTCGATCGCAGCGCCGAATCCGGGCAGCACGAAGCCGGTATTGCGGCCCGATGCCGCGCGGCCGATATGCCCCGCTTCGACGACCGCCACCGACCAGCCGCGTTCGGCCACCTCGCGCGCGACCGTAAGCCCCGCAAGACCCGCCCCGATCACGCAAACGTCGACGTCGAGATCGAAAGTCAGATGCGAGCGCTCGCGGGCCTCCACCCGCGTCTCCTCGTACCATCCCGCCGCTGTCGGATCGGTTTCGTTCATCGATTTACCATCGTTCCGCGCCTGCGTGGGCCCGCATGCTAGACTGTTACAGATTCGAACTCGATGTTTCGAGTCCACCTCGATCAATCCCGAAACCGGTCGACCCGCTATACGTTATCCGCCATGCGCCGTCTGTTGCTGTTTCGTCATGCCAAGGCCGAGCCCTCCAAACCGGGCGAGGAGGATCGCGCCCGCGCGCTGATCGAGCGCGGCCGCAAGGATGCCGGCCGCATCGGGGCCTATATGGCGAGCCATGGGCTCAAGCCAGAGCGGGTGCTCGTTTCGCCGGCCAGGCGCACGCAAGAGACCTGGAAGCATGTCGCGGCAGCACTCAAGCCGGCGCCCGCCGCGACCATGGTCGAAAAACTCTACGACGCGACGCCGCACGCCATTCTCGCCGCCATCAAGGAGGCGCCGGCGAGCGCGCACACGCTGATGGTGATCGGGCACAATCCGGGCCTGCAGGAACTCGCCGTGATGCTGATCGCCTCCGGCGACATCGACGCGCGCGAGGCGCTGCGCGAGAAACTGCCCACCTCCGGGCTGGCGATCGTCGATTTCGCCTTCGACGACTGGGGCCGGGTCCATCCGCAATCCGGCCGGCTGGAGCGTTTCGTCAGCCCGCGCTCGCTCGAGGCCGCCGACCGCTGAGGCCGCCCGGTTCTGGCGGTGCGTCACTGGCCCTGCGGCAACAGATCCTCCGGCGGCGCCTCCGGACGATAAAGGCCGGGCCGGTTGCGGCGAAAGAAGTTGCCGCCTTGCCAGAGAAACAAGGCCAGGAAGGCGCCGACGAAGGCCGCTCCCGCCAACGCCTGCGCCTGCAAGGCACGCACGACCAGAAGTGCTAGACCGATCGACACGGTGACGAACGTCGCCAGGCCCGGCCAATAGAGCAACGCCATCTTGCCCTGCTCGCAGCGCACCGGCACGGCCGCCGCGGCTATCGCCCGGTGCAATTCGCGAATGAATTCCGAATAGGAGCGGTCCTGCCGCTCCTGCTCGACCATGCTCTTCCAGGACGTCGACACGATCGTAAGCTTGGTTCCATCTGCCGCCCAAAGCTCGGTCGCGAAACGGTGCGACTGCATGCTCATCGGCCGGTACGACATGCGCACGCGCCGCACCTTGTCGTAGGGGATGCGGCCGGATTTGGCGCCCGTGGTCCACTCGATGCCGCATTCATCGCACGTGAAGTTCCAGCCGGCGCCGAGAAGCGAAGGGCGATAGCTGTAGGTCGCGCGCGCGTCGTCAATTCTCTGGCTCATACGTGACACCGATAGGGCAAACGCGCGGCAGACCTTGCCACGGCCTGCGCTCTATACGGCATTTGGTCCGGGAACTGGGGCAATATCGTCCGTTGCGGCAATGATGGTTCCTCACGCGCGTCAATGACGCACAGCAAAGTTCGGAACACCACACGATCTTTCCGCGTTTTATGGCAGCGGAGCGGCGTTCCGCGTACGCCGCTTCGAACCTAATTGGAACCCTACCGGTATTGCAACAACAAGGAGAGTACAATGAAACGCAGTTTGACGATCGGCGCTGCGGTCCTGAGCGCGGCGCTTGCGATTCCGGCCGTCGCTCAGCAGAAGCCCACGAGCGGAAGCCCCTCCGCCCAGCCTTCGACCAGCACCTCGATGCCGTCCTCGAAAGCGGCATCGACGCAGCAGCCCGGCTTTCTCCAGAACCAGTCGCCGAGCGAGTGGCGGGCTTCGAAACTCATCGGCGCGAGCGTCTATGGACCGGACAATAGCTCGATCGGTGAGATCGATGACCTGATCCTCGCCGACAACGGCGAGGTCAAGGCTGCCGTGATCGGCGTCGGCGGCTTCCTTGGCGTCGGCCAAAAGAACGTGGCGCTCCCGATGAACGCGCTGAACGTGAAGCGCAAGGCTGATTCCTCCTCGATCGACAAGATCACCGTGAGCTTCACAAAGGATCAGCTCAAGGACGCGCCGAAGTTCGCCTATTACGCGCCTCCGAGCCGTACGACGACCACGGGCTCAGGCACGACTCCGCGTCCGACCGGCACTCCGATGAGCCCGCCGGCCTCCAAGTAACCAAGTAAGCGGCTGGCGCGCGCAATCTTCGCTAACCGCGTCCGGCGTCCGGTTCACCGGGCGCCGGACGCGGGCGTGCCGCCACGCTGCCACGGGCCTGACACGGCGCATGCGAAAATTTATCGGTGGCCCTCTATCGGTGGCCCCATGCGCAGTCTTTACATACTCGTGCCGTTGTTCGTCTTGCTGTTGGCGGCGTTCTGGTTCGCCGGCAGGACTTGGCTGCATCTCGGCGGCAACGAGATTCCGCTCTATGGCTGGGTTGCGATCGCCGGCGGCGTTGTCTTCTCGCTCGTCGTCGGCATCGGCCTCATGACGCTGATTTTTTATAGTCACCGCCACGGCTACGACGACCTAGACCGCGGCAACGACGTGCCCTGACTTTCCGCGGATTCTGGAAAACTCTCCGTCCGAGGACCCCCGTATCGCGCGCGCGCGCAAGCGGCTATGTATGCCGCTCTCGCCGCCCCCGATTTCGGAAGACCCTATGAGCAAAACCCTCGTCCAGGAACAATTCGGCAAGACTGCCGCCAGCTATCTCACCTCGACCCCGCACGCCCTCGGCAAGAGCCTGCAGAGACTCGTGGATCTCACCGCGCCGCAGAAGAACTGGCGCGTGCTCGACGTCGCCACCGGCGGCGGCCATGTCGCCTACACATTCGCGCCGCATGTCGCGCGCGTCTGGGCCACCGACATCACCCAGGAAATGCTCGACATGGTGAAGGCGGAAGCGGCCAAACGCGGGCTTTCCAATCTGCGCACCACTTACGCCAAGGCCGAGGCGCTGCCGTTCGAGGACGCCGGCTTCGACCTCGTTACCTGCCGCATCGCGCCCCACCATTTCGACTCGATTCCCGAATTCCTCGCCGAAGTGCATCGCGTGCTCGAGCCGAAAGGCGTGTTTGCCGTGGTCGATAATGTGGTGCCGGAAGGCACGGTCGGCGACTATGTCAACGCCTTCGAACGCTTCCGCGATCCGAGCCACCTGCGCGCCTGGACGATGCCCGAATGGCGGGACGCGCTCAAAGCCGCGGGATTCGCGATCGAACACGAGGAGCAGCTCTACAAGCAGATGGAATTCAAGAGCTGGGCGGCGCGCCACGACGCCACCATGCAGGCACTGCTGCGCTCGATGCTCGCGCAGGTCACGCCCGAGGTGAAGGCTACGCTCGAGCCGAAGGGCCAAGGCAGCGAGCTCACCTTCCGCCTGTGCGAAGGCCTGTTCGTCGCGCGGCGGGCCTAAAGAGCGCGGCTCGACGCAATGCCATCTCCCGAATCGTCACGTCGACCGCCACGCCGAAACGCGGCGTCTTGAAGCATCGGATTACCAACGAAGGGGCAGATTCTGTTAGAAAAGATAGGAAGGTGATTCGGTGTCGCTTCGGCCGGGCGGATCGGCGCATTGGGGGATCACATCCATGAGCAAACTCGGCGGCTTCTTCGCCCGCAAGGCAAGCCTTTACGACCGAGCGGACGAACCGGCTCAGCGGACCGATGTCGCTCTCCCGCCCGACCAGGGCCTGCCGGAAGCGGCGCCTACGGCCTTAAATCCGCTCGAACTCGACGAGGACTTGTTCACTGCGCTGGGCGCGCAGATCGGCGGCGAAAACGAACTGCTGCGCAATCTCCTGCTCGATGCCAACGCCAAGGCCGGAGAACTCGACGCGGTCAAGGCGGCCGTGGCCCGGCTGGTCGAGCCGGTGAGCAAAGCGCTACGCGCCTTCGAAACCGAACGGGCGGAAAAGGTCGGTCTGCAGACCGTGCTGAATAATACCCGGACCGCCTATGGCAAGCTGCGCAATGAGGTTGCCGAGCTCGAAAAGCGCGCGGCGGCGGCCGAACAAGACGGCGAAACGCTGCGCCGGGATCTGACCGCGGCGCAGGAAGCGGTGCGCACGGCGGAGGCGGCCAAGGCCGCATTTGCCGTCGAAACCGCTGCGCGCAAGGCGCAGATTGCCGATCTGGAAGGCCGCCTCGCGCAGGAGAGCGGTGAAACCAAATTGGCGCGCGAGGAGAATCGCCGGCAAAGCGAGCGGCTTGCCGCAGCCGACAAGCGCATCGTAACGGCCGAGTCCGATCTCAACAGCACGCGTCAGCGCCTGCTGATGACCGAGGACGAAAAGCGCGCACAGCAGGCCGCGCTGGAAAAGACGAGCGCCGAATCCGCGCGCATCGCGCGCAAGCTGGCCGAAATGGAGACGGCCTTCATCGCCACGCAAGGGCGCCTGCGTCAGGCCGAGACCAATATTGCCGAGGCGAACGGCGAAGCCAGCCGCCTCCAGGCCGCGCTCGACGAAGCCAACGAGCGCCGCGAGCTCGACGTCGCCACCCAGCGCGTTCGCTTCGACACGTTGCAGGCGCGCACCACTGCGAGCGAGAAGCTTCTGGCCGAAGCGCATGAGCATCTCGTCGCGCGCGCCGAGGAAATCCGCGATTACGACCACCGCAATACCGAGCTCGCACGCGAGCGCGACGCGCTCTCGGCACGCCTTGCCGATCTCGAAGCCGGGCGCATCGCGCGCGAGTCGCAGTTCCAGGAGCTGGAACAGGTGCGGGCCGCGCTGCTCGAACGGGGCTCATCGCTGGCGCGGGCATTCTCGGTCAAGGACGCGGCGCTGGCGCGCGCCGAGGAAACCATCGCCTCGCTCAACGACCGCGTCGCCGGGCTGGAAGAGACGCTCGCGGCCGAACGCGAAAGTCTCGAGCAGGGAATCGAGGAACTTACCGCCGCGCTCAAGCGCGAGAAGATGGAACGCGCGGTCGCCGAAGGCGCGCTCGAAAGCGCGCGCAAGGATTTCGCCCGCCTGCTGCGCGAATTGATGGCGCTGCAGCGCAACCAGAACGCGGCCGACGACCCGGCCGCACTGCGCCCCGCCAACGCGGCCTAGCGCAGGGGCACCGGCAACGCCTCAGTTTGATCTGGCGCAAGGAAGAGCGCCCGCGGGATCGGTATGCATGCGATCATTCCCGGCGGGGGCGCCGAAGGTTCCGCATGCCGTACCGTATGAATGCCGATCTGCCGCCATCGGTGCGCCATCATCTGCGCGAGAGTGGTGCCCTGGCGCTCGCCGAGCGCAACGTCCCGCGCTACACCTCCTATCCCACCGCGCCGCATTTTTCCGCCGTGATCGGCGCGCAGACCTATGGCGACTGGCTCGCCGCGCTGCCGCGCGAGGCAACGCTGTCGCTCTATATCCACGTGCCGTTCTGCACCGAGCTTTGCTTTTATTGCGGTTGCAATACCCGCGCGGTGCGCCGGCGCGAGCCGGTCGAAACCTATGCCGAGCGGCTGATCGACGAGATCGGCCTGCTCGACGGCCTGCGCGGCCGCAAGCTCGCCCATCTGCACTGGGGCGGCGGGACGCCGTCGATCCTGGGACCGCAGTGGCTGGAAACCATCGCGGCGGCGCTCGCCTCGCGCTGCGATCTTTCCGCGTTGAAGGAGCACGCCATCGAGCTCGATCCGCGCCGGATCGACCGCGCGCTGGTGCGCACGTTGCAATCGATCGGCGTCACCCGCGCGAGCCTCGGCGTGCAGGATGCTTCGCCGCATGTGCAGCAGGCCATCGGCCGCGTGCAGCCTTTCGACCAGGTCGAACGCGCCGCCGGCTGGCTGCGCGAAGCCGGCATCGAAGATCTCAATATCGACCTGATGTACGGCCTGCCGGCGCAGACGGCGAGCGACGTGGCGCGCAGCGCCGAACTCGCGGCGTCGCTCGCGCCGCAACGGCTGGCGCTGTTCGGCTATGCGCATGTGCCGTGGTTCAAGACGCACCAGAAACTGATCGACGACGCGGCGCTGCCGGGCCTCGCCGCGCGGCTCGAACAGGCGGAAATCGCCGCCGAAACGCTGACGGGCCTCGGCTATAAGACCGTCGGGCTCGATCACTTCGCGCTTCCCGCGGACGAACTTGCGGTGGCTGCGCAGGAAAAGCGGCTGCGCCGGAATTTCCAGGGCTACACCACCGACGAGGCCGACGCGCTGATCCCCTTGGGCGCCAGCGCGATCGGCCGGCTGCCGCAAGGATTCGTGCAGAACGCGCCCGATCTCGGCGGCTATTCGCGCGCGGTCGCGGCCGGCCGGTTCGCCACGGTGAAGGGTCTGGCGCTCGGCGACGACGACCGCCTGCGCGCGGCCATCATCGAACGGCTGATGTGCGATCTGGAACTCGATCTCGACGCGGTCGCCGGCGGCGCGGCGCGCTTTGCCGCCGAGATCGAGACGCTGAAGCCGCTCGCCGCGGAAGGCCTTTTGCGCCTGGACGGCGGGCGCATCGTCGTGACCGAGCGCGGCCGGCCTTATGTGCGCATCGCCGCCGCCGCCTTCGATGCTTATCTGGCGGCGAGCCAGAAGCGGCATTCGCTGGCGGTATAGATTTCGCGGATTATTGCTTCTTCGCCCGCTTGAACTCCGACGCGTTCGCACAGAACTCCGGCGGCAGTTCAATGGTTTTGGGCGCGCGGGCGAGCCAATCGGCGCAGACCTCGCTGGCCTCGCAGCGCTGGCATGACGCGATCGCCTGCGCGAGCAGCGACACGCCGGTCGGCCAAGCCGCCGGCGCGGTATCGAGGCCCAGCTTCCCGGTCATCACCGCCATGTTGCGGACCGCATCCGGCTCCGCGCGCGGTGCAACGCTTGGCATGGGTTTGTTTTTCCTGAATCGAAACATTTGCCGCTATTTGAAGCGGACCGTCGCGCCGCGCATTGACCCAGCGCAAAAGCCGATACAGCGCGCGGCCGGCTTGCCTGCTTCGCGCCAAGGTTCGCAATTGGCAAGCAATATCGCCCGTATTTTTAGCGGCGCCGGGTACGCCGTCGTCCTCCCGCCTTCGCCCTTCGGGCTTCGGCACAGCAAGCCAACGCCCCCTCGAGGGGAGCGGAGCGCCGGGAAACGCGGAGCGTTTGCGATCACGCTCCGTGGGCGGCCTGGCGAAGGCCGCCCGAGACGCGCTTTGCGAGGCGCGTCGCTTCCGTTTTTCGGAAGCGCGCCTCCCGGCGCTCCACCAGCGGCGTTTTTTTCGGCGTCGGGCCGCGCTTCCGAAGGAGCCTCACAAGGCTCGGCATCGTCAGCCAGCTCCTGGCGGCGGGTCATAGTGCCCGCGAGCGGAGCCCCGGCGCCGCCCGAGTGCGTGCTTTGCGAAAGCACGCCCGCGGGCGCCACATCCAGCTCCATCATCGAGACGCCTCTAGATGACGCCCTCAGTCGAGCCGGACGGAAATAGGAATAATATACTCTAGGACGATAGTCAAGGCGTGCCGGAATATTTTCCGTCGAATATTTTCTGTCGTTGACAGTCCGCCCATCGCTTTGGGCAAACTGCGCCGTATTAGTGCGGGTGCGCCCGCTCATCCGCCCTGCGGGCTTGCCATTCCGGAGTCGGATCGTAATATTGTGACATAATGGCACAGTCGAAAACTCTTGATGTTCTGATGGAGCGGGCGGCCTCCTGGCCGGACGACGCGCAGGCTGAATTGATGCGCTTCATGATCGACACCGAGGCCAGGCATTTCGGCATCTATCGGCTCGACGATGAAGACCGTTCGCGGATCGAGCGAAGCCTCGCCGCCGCGCGCCGCGGCGAATTTGCGACCGACGAAGAGGTCGAGGCGTTGTTTCGGCGCTACCGTGCGTGAGCGTCCGCTATGCGCGTGACGCCTTCCGCGATCTCGACCGGATTTCGTCCTATATTGCTCGTCCGGCCGCGAAACGCGGCAAAAAACATAGAGCGGGTTGGCCAAAGGCATAACCCGCCATCCACGTTAAGAATGGCGGATTATGCTGCGCTAATCCGCCCTCCGGGCTGGACTTCGTGTACCGCGTGTAGTACATAGACCGAAGCGGGAGGGGGCGGGTTTCGGTGAAGCGGGTACCCGCAATTTTCTTCCGAACGGCGCACGGCGGCGAGCCGGTACGCGAATGGCTACGGGCAATGGACGCGGAGGACCGGCGACGCGTCGGCGAAGATTTTAAAGACGGTCGAGTTCGGCTGGCCGGTCGGCATGCCGACGTGCCGCGCGATGGGCGACGGGCTTTACGAAGTGCGCACGCGCCTCACCAGCAACCGCATCGTCCCAATCCTATTTTATATCGATCGCCGTCAACGCATGGTCTTGCTGCACGGGTTCGTCAAGCAATCCCGCGAGACGCCACAGTCGGATCTCGCGCTTGCCCGCGCCAACAAACGCACGCATGAAAGGAGCCTCACATGAACCGCAAGCGCAAGAAGCCCGATCACAGCGGGTCGACGCTCGACAGCCTGCTGCAGGAAGACGGCGTATTGGAAGAGGTCGAGGCGGCGGCGGTCAAACGCGTCATCGCGTGGCAGCTTGCCGAGATCATGCGAACCAAGAAGATTTCCAAGAAGACGATGGCGGCGCGCATGCACACGAGCCGGTCGCAACTCGATCGCTTGCTCGACCCCAACAACGTGGCGGTGCATCTTGCCACCATCACGCGGGCCGCCAAGGTGGTCGGCAAGAAAATCCGGCTGGAACTGGTCGATGCCGCGTGATGGGCATGGCCGCGCGCATGAAGACGAGCCGCAGGCATTTGGACCGATTGCTCGACCCGGAGAATACGTCGGTGACGCTGGCAACGCTGCGAAGGGCGGCGAGTGCGGTGGGGAGGAATTTAAGGGTGGAGATCGAATAGATTTGATCTCCCTGGACAGGAGCAATTTTACTTCCCGTCATTTTATGGGAGCTTGCAATGCCCTACACGCCGCTCAACCTCGGACCCGAACACGACAAATCCCACTGGCCAAAGCACGTCAAGACAATCACAATTGACAGGATTGATTTGCTGGGGTTCGACGATGAAAATCATCTATATTGGGATGGCAAAAGAATCGAAATTGCTCGGCGACTCACACTTTCTAGGTGGCAACTGGTTGGTGCATTTGTGGTAGGATTTTTCGCTATCGTCGGCGCTTTCGGTTCGCTGGGGCAAGGCTGGGCGGCATACAATGACTGGGCGTGTCGAGTGGGTTGGGTAGCTGCTGTTTGCCCAGCCAAACACTAATCCTCACCTCACCAGTTCCCGCATCGCCCGATCCAGTCCCTCCAGCGTCAGCGGATACATCCGCCCGCCCATGAGCTGGCGCATCATCTTGATCGAATAGGTGTAGTCCCATTCGCTCGAAGGCACGGGATTGAGCCAGACGCAGGCCGGATAAGTGCGCGTCACGCGCTCGAGCCACACCTGCCCGGGCTCCTCGTTCATGTGCTCGACCGAGCCGCCCACCGCGCTGATCTCGTAAGGCGACATCGAGGCGTCGCCGACGAACACCACTTTGTAGTCGTGGCCGTAGGTGTGCAGCACGTCCCAGGTCGGCGTGGTTTCCTGATATCGCCTGCGGTTCTCTTTCCACACGCGCTCGTACAGGCAATTGTGGAAGTAGAAATGCTCCATGTGCTTGAATTCGTTTTTCGCAGCAGAAAAGAGTTCTTCGGTGGCCCGGATGTGCCAGTCCATCGAGCCGCCGATGTCGAAGAACAGCAGTACCTTCACGGCGTTGTGCCGCTCGGGCCGCATGTGGATGTCGAGATAGCCCTTGTGCGCGGTGCCCTTGATGGTGCCGTCGAGATCGAGTTCGTCGGGTGCGCCGGTGCGCGCGAATTTGCGCAACCGTCGCAGCGCCACCTTGATGTTGCGGGTGCCGAGTTCGACCTCGTCGTCGAGGTCCTTGAACTCGCGCTTGTCCCACACTTTCACCGCGCGGCGATGCGTGCTCTCGCCGCCGATGCGGATGCCTTCCGGATTGTAGCCGGCATTACCAAACGGCGAAGTGCCGCCGGTGCCGATCCATTTGTTGCCGCCCTGGTGGCGGCCCTTCTGCTCGGCGAGGCGCTGGCGCAGCGTTTCCAACAGCTTGTCGAGGCCGCCGAGCGCCTGGATCTGTTTCTTCTCTTCCTCGGTGAGATACTTCTCGGCCAGCTTTTTCAGCCATTCGGCCGGAATGTCTGCCTCGACCGCGTCGGACAGGAGTTCGAGTCCCTTGAACACATGGCCGAACACGCGGTCGAACTTGTCGAGGTTGCGCTCGTCCTTGATGAGTGCGGCGCGCGACAGATAATAGAAATCCTCCACCCGGCGCTGCGCCAGATCGGCCTCCATCGCCTGCATCAGGTCGAGATATTCGCGCAGCGTCACCGGCACGCCGGCGCTTTTGAGCTCCTGGAAGAAGGTGACGAACATTCCGACCTCATATCCCGGGCGCAGCGCCGCGCGGGGTCGTTACGCCGTAAACCCTCTCAGCAATTGCCCCTGGCCCGGCCCCCGTCAAGCCGGTAGCATGAAACGGCCGCCGGAGATTTCATTCCATGTCCGTCCGCGATCGCGCCCTGTCGGCGCTCGCTTTTGTGCTGTCCGCCACGTTTCTGATCGCGCCCGCGCTCTGGAACGGCTTTCCGCTTCTGCAATGGGACACCGGGGGCTATCTCGCGCGCTGGTACGAGGGGACCCTGGTCATCAGCCGCGCCGCGCCCTATGGGCTGCTGCTCGCCGCCGGCGCGCGCTTCGCGTTCTGGCCGGTGCTGCTCCTGCAGGCCGTGCTGACGGTCTGGGTCGTAGCGCTGGTCCTGCGCACGCACGGGCTTGGGCGGCGGCCGCTACTGCTGTTGGCGGTTACCGCCCTGCTCTCGGCCGCCACCACCCTGCCCTGGCTGGCCTCGATCCTGCTCACCGATATTTTCTGCGGCCTGGGCGTGCTCGCGCTTTATCTCCTGCTCCTGCGCGGCGACCGGCTCATCCTGGCCGAGCGGATCGGACTGGTTCTGCTGATCGCCTTCTCCGCTTCCACCCACAGCGCCACATTCGCTTTGCTCGCCGCGCTCATGGCGCCCGCCGCGCTGATCTGGCGCTTCGATCACAAGCGCCTACCGACGACGCGGCTCATGTCCGGCATCGTGGCGCTCGTCCTCGGCGCGGCCTTCGTGTTTGGCGGCAACTATATCGTTGCCAAGCGGCTCGCCTGGACGCCGGGCGGTTTCGCGCTGTCGTTCGGGCGCATGCTGCAGGACGGCATCGTCAAGAAATACCTCGATGCGCATTGCCCGGACAAGCACGTCAAGCTCTGCGCCTACAAGGACCGGCTGCCGCGCGACGCCGATGTCTGGTTCTGGGCGAGCCCGATCTTCGACAAGCTCGGGCGCTTCGCCGGCTTAGATAAGGAAATGGAAACGATCGCGCTCGGGAGCCTCACCGAATATCCGCGCCTGCAAGCGGAAAGCGCGCTCGCCGACACCGCGAAGCAGGTCATCGCCGTGCACACCGGCGAAGGCGTGCTCAATTCGATCTGGCACACATACGGCATCGTCAAGCGCTACACCCCCGATCTCGTGCCCGCCATGAAAGCGGCCCGCCAGCAACGCGGCGAAATCTCCTTTGCCGCTTTGAACGAAGTTCACTACCCGCTCGCGCTCGCCGCCATGGCCCTGCTGCCTCTGCTGATGTGGCTCGCCTGGAAAGAGTCCCTGCCCGGCGAGCTCGGCGAACTGGCCGCGACCTGCACGCTCGCGCTGACGGCCAACGCCTTCGTCTGCGGCGTGCTGGCCAATCCGCATGACCGCTATGGCGCGCGCGTGGTCTGGCTCGCCGCCTTCGCGGCCGTGCTCGCGCTGGTGCGCGCGGCCGAATTGATCCGCCGGCCGCTCGGACGACCCGCGCCCGAGCCGATCTTTTATTAGTCCACACCTTATTCCCGGCCCGGTGTGCTCGTTCGACGGGCATGCTAGGACATCGCCACGCGATAACCTGGGGGAGCCCGCCGATGGCCGATGTCGCCGTGATGCAGCAACTCGCCCCGACCGGTCGCGTGCGCGTCGCCATCGCGGTGTCGCCCTCTCCCTCGGCGCAATTCGCCATCAAGGACGGCGATACGTTCCGCGGCGTGGCGGTCGACTTGGGGCGTGCGCTGGCGAAAAAGCTCGGCGTCGAGGCCGTGCTGGTCCCGCACAATGCCTCGGGCGAAATTCAGAATTCCGCCGCCGACGGCAAATGGGACGTCGCGTTCCTGCCGGTCGACGAGGAACGCAAGAAGTTTGTCGATTTCGGCAATGCCTATCACCTTTTGCAAAGCACCTTCCTGGTCGCGCCGGGCTCCGATATCCGTTCCGTCAGGGACGCCAATGCCAACGGCCTCGGCATCGGCGGCGTCGCCAATACCGCGACCTTCCGCGCCGCCATGAAGGCGACGCCCGACGCCACCCATATCGAATTCACCAAGGTCGACGGCGCCGTCGCCGCCATGAACGAGGGCCGCATCGGGGCCATCGCATTATCGCGCGAGTCGCTGGCCGGTCTCGCTGCCAAGATCCCCGGCGCGCGCATCCTCGACGACGCCTTCCTGAATTCCTCGACCGCGGTTTGCGTGCCAAAGGGCCGGCCGGCCGCGCTCACCTATGCCAGCGAGTTCATCGAAGAAGCGAAGGCGTCCGGCCTGGTGCGCCGCGCGCTCGACGCGATGGGGCTCACCGCCTCGCAGATCGCGCCGGCGGGCATGAAACCTTAGCCACGCATGGCATCCTCGTCCGCACGCCCGCGCAAACCGGCGCCGCAACTGGCCGACTACCCGCATCGGGTCGCCGAGATCATCCGCTTCGGCGATCTCGATGCGCAAGGCCATGTGAACAACGCCGTGTTCGCGACCTATTTCGAGTCCGGCCGTGTCGCCATGTTTCGCGACCGCAATCTCGGCATCGGCGTGGCCGACGCCACCTTCATGCTGGTGCGGCAGGAAATCGACTTCCTGCGCGAGCTGCGCTGGCCCGGCGATCTCGTCGTCGCCAGCGCGCTCTACGAATTCGGCCGCAGCTCTTTTACGGTTGCGCAGGCGATCTTTTTGGGCGAGGCCTGCGCGGGGGCCGGCCGCGCAACGATGGTGATGGTCGACACCGCGACCCGCCGCCCGCGGCCCTTGGCGCCGGAGACGATCGAAAAGCTCTCGCAGTGGAAGTATCGCGGCGCGTCGGGCGCCGCGTGAAACCAAACGAGGAAGTTCATGCGGCGACATCTCGGCGCGTTCGGCTTGCTCCTTCTCGTCGCCGGCCCGCTCTCGGCTGAAACCGCCGCTGCATCGCAACCGGCGCATTGGGCTCCGCAGGCGGGCACCAGCTTCTCGATCATCCTTTCCGTAGCACCTTCGAAAGTGACCACGCCGGCCGAAGCCGTCGATCTCGATCTGTTCGACATCGGGGCTTCGACGGTCGCGGCGCTCAAAAAGCAGGGCAAGCACGTCATCTGTTATATGAGTGCGGGCACCTGGGAGAACTGGCGCCCCGACGCCGCGGCCTTCCCGCCGTCCGTCCTCGGCCGACCGCTCGACGGCTGGCCGGGCGAACGCTGGCTCGACATCCGCCAATTGTCGGTGCTCGCGGCGCCGATGCGCGCACGCCTCGACCTGTGCAAGCGCAAGGGCTTTTCCGCCGTCGATCCCGACAATGTCGACGGCTACGGCGCCAGAACCGGCTTTCCGATCACCCGCGCCGACGCGGTGACCTATCTCCGCTTTCTCGCCAAAGAAGCGCATCGGCGCGGGCTCGCCATCGGCCTGAAGAACGCCACCGAAATCGCGCCGAGCCTGCTTGCGACGGTCGACTTCGCCGTGACCGAAGACTGTTTCAAGCAGGGCTGGTGCGCGGTGTCGAAGAATTTCATCGCCCGCAACAAGCCGGTCTTCGCGATCGAATATACCGACAACCACATTTCGTTCCCGGCGTTCTGCGCGCAGGCGAAGAAGCTCGGCCTCTCGCCGCTGCTCAAGACGCGCAATCTCGACACGCGGGAATGGCGCTGCCCGTAGAGCATATCCGGTTTAGATTGAAGCGTTTCGGCGAGCAGAGCGTGTTCCCTCTCCCCACCGAGATGCGGAACCGGAGGATGTCCATCGGCGCGCCGATGTCGTCGACATGAAAACCGGCGCGCGGATCGTGGAGTGGCGCGCGGCAGCGAATTCGAAATCCGCGTCGACCTCGTCGTCGGTCGCGACGGACGGCGGCCGCTTACGCCTGCTTGTCCGGCGTGCGCACCACAAACCCGTCGAGGTCGTCGGTGACCTTGATCTGGCACGACAGCCGCGAATTCGGCCGCACGTCATAGCCGAAGTCGAGCATGTCCTCTTCCATCGGCGAGGGCTCGCCGGTTTTCTCGCGCCAGGCCTCGTCGACATAGACGTGGCAGGTCGCGCAGGCACAGGCGCCGCCGCATTCCGCCTCGATGCCGGGAATATTGTTGCGGATCGCCGTCTCCATCACGGTGGAGCCGGTTTCGGCTTCGACCGTGCGCGCGGTCCCGCCGGAGTCGATATAGGTGATTTTCGGCATAAGCAGAGATGAGGTAGCAGACGAAGTGAAGGGAGAACCGCGCCGGAATTGCCGCGGGATGCGGGTCTCTATATAGGCATTCCGATGCCCGCGCCACCCCGCGGCCGCAAGCCCGCGGCTACCCCGCCAGCATCCGGGCGATCTCCGCGCGCGCGGCGGTAGCCGATTGCGCGAGTGCATCCATCGCCTCGCGTCGGCGATCCATGGTCGCCGCTTTTTCGAGCACCGCCGCAGCGTCAGCGACGCCGAAGGCTCCCACCCCGGCCGCCGAGCCTTTCAGCGTATGCGCGAGCGCGGCAACCGCCGCCGCTTCGGCGCCCCGCATCCGTTCCGATAACAGAACGATCTGGCGGTCGAACAATTCCAGAAGCTCGCGTTCCAGGCTGCGATCACCGAAGGTCACACTCGCCAGATGGACGCGGTCGAATGCCCCACCGGCCGCGGGCTTCGGCATCGGCAATGGCGCCGCCTCGATGACGTTCAGCGCAACTTGCGCCATGGGCCGCCTCCCCTCGGAATCGCTCGCGTGCAGTTTGCCGTGGATAACACCAAGCCCGGGTAAACGCGGCGCCGGCTGACTGTCCGTACGAACGGCAGAATGGGAAGCTGGTTAAGCCGTCCGTAACTGCGGCACAAAATGGGGGGCCGTGACCGCCCGATGGCCGCATCGCGGCCGTATTTCGGCGCGCATCATGCGCGCGCCGGCGCGGAACCCGCACATCCGGATTGCGCGCCATGGTTAAGACGCGTTAACGATGATTAAAATCTGATTACCGCCGTGGTTTCTTTCGCGCAGTCAAGGCAATAGGATGGGGCGCGGCGGTATCCGGGGCTGGCGGTTGCGGCGAGAGCGGTTGGCGGAAGCGTCTGCGTGCAGCGCAGCTCCGCCTGTTGCTTTGGTTGCACAGGAACAGGCCTGTCAGGTTCATGCCGCGGCACCGGGTCCGGCGTAGAGACGAGGCAACGACCGAAATGGCGAATTTCCCGCAGAAATCCAAGGACCCCACGGCAGATGCACTCTCGGCCATCGAGGAGGCCCTGAACGTCCGCCCGGCCGATAGCCGCTCCGCCCCGCCGGTCGCACTGCCTGCTCCGCCGGCCGCGGAACGCGACAACGGCCCGTCCGCGCCGCGGGTTTCAGCCGACCTGTTCCATCCGGATACTGAGACGATCGCCGCGGCCGAGGACGATGCAGTCCAGCGCCGCGCCGCCAATGACGACCGCGCCGCGATCGGCCACGTCTTGCAAGCGCT
>JAKAHJ010000055.1 GCA_021815055.1 Pseudomonadota bacterium
GTACTAGTGTCCCGGTTCCGACGCTTGTATCCCTTTGCGGCACGTTCGTTTACAAGCGTCGGAACCAAAGGGACACTAGCAAGTCTATGATTCTAGTGCGGCTTTGGATTTGACGTTCCTATGAAGGCCTCGCGGAAATACTGATAGGAACGTCAAATCCGCCGCACTAGCGTAGCACGACGACGGTGGTCCCCGTACTGACGCGCTGATACAGGTCGAGAATGTCCTGGTTGTACATGCGAATGCAGCCGTAGGAAACAAAACGCCCGATCGAGCCCGGATTATTGGTGCCGTGGATGGCGTACTGGCCGACGCTCAGCGTCAGGGCGGCGGCTCCCATCGGGTTGCGCGCGCTGCCCCCCGGTATGACATCGGGAAGCGATGGCTTGTCGTGTCGTATTTCATCCGGGGGCGACCAGCCGGGTTTCAAGTACTTGCCCTCGATATAGGCGGTCCCGGCCCAGGTCTTGCCGGCCCGGCCGACCCCCACGGGGTAGCGGATCGCCTCGTTGCCGCCGAGGATGTAGTAGAGGTGCCGCTCGCTCGTCTTCACGACGACGGTCCCCGGTGAGTAGCCCCTGAACGGGACAATTTCTTTTGCATTGGCCGATTCCGAGAGCAGGAGCCCGGCGGCGAAGAGGACGAACAACCCAATGGACGTTGTACGCATTTTACGATTCCAAATGGATGCCGCGAATTTCGCTGCGATTATGGCCGAGCAAGGCACACTAATCCAGTAGGGGTTCCGCGGATCGCATAAGCTCCAGCAGCGGATCGGGAGCAGGACAGCGCGGCGATCGTGCCGCGTGGCGGCGTCGAACTATTCATCGTATTTGATGTACGCGAAACGTTGATCCGATTGCGGCGTTCCCTCGAGCGCGCCGCCTGCCTTCCCGGGCTGCCACTGCACCACCTCGTCGATCTTCTTCGCCAGTTCGAAATCCTTGTCGGTGATGCCTTTGGCGGCGTGGTTTTGCAGCCTCACTTCGACCCATGCGTAAGACGCGGCGATGTCGGGATGGTGCCAGGCGGCTTCGGCAAGATGACCGACGGTGTTGATCACCATCAGCGTGCCCTTCCAGCCATGGGTGCTGTACTTGCGCGCGATCCAGCCGTTTTCGAGCCGCCAATGCGGCAGCTCACGGGCCAGCCGCGCCTTGATCTCGTCGTCGCTGTAGGTGCGCTCCTTGGTGGTGGCTTCGGCTGACATGACCTGCGCTACTCCCTCGCTTGCGATGAATATTTTTCCTGTAATGCCAGTGACGGAAGTCTAATCCCGGCTTGCGTGCGTAAAGAAGTCCCTCCCGTGCCCGCGAGTGCCGACTGGCTGCAAACGCGGCTGTCCAAAAAATCGGCCCCGGCTAACGCCGGGGCCGAAGTAAATGAACCCTGTGGGGAGGGGGAGGAGCCAGGGCTCGCCTATTCAACTCGGTACCCCGCGGATTGGTTCCATTCTTCCTAGGCGCCGGATTCCGATGCAATCTCCGCTACTTGGATGCGGCCCCTAAGCATCCCATCTCATTCCTCGAAGCCGGGCGGTTCCCGTTTGTCCGTTTCCTCGACCTGCTGCACAGGCTCGTTACCGTCGGCCGGCGCCTCCCGCTCGATGTCCGCCGACTCCCGGTCGATGAGCTTTCCCGGCTCGTCGACTTCCTCGTCGTAGGAAAAATGCTTACGCTTTTTCGGGTCGAAGTCCTCTGCTGTAGCCGTCATCGCCCGATCTCCTTTCGCTTGCGTCACGCGGGTGCGAAAGCGCGCACGATGCCGTCCGACGCGATGCAACGGATGCCGGTCGTGCCGAATAGCGTGCGCGTCGTGGCCATCGAGCCGTCGATATCGATGCCGCGGCAGGCGTCCTCGATCACGACAACGTCGAAGCCCTCGCGGCGGGCGTCTTCCGCCGAATAGCGCACGCAGAAATCGAAGGCGAGGCCGGCGAGAAACACGCGCCGGAAACCGCGTTCGCGAAGATAACCTGAAAGGCCGGTACGCGTTCTGCGGTCGTTTTCGTAGAAGGCGGAATAGGAATCGATGGCGCGGTGATAGCCCTTGCGCAGCACCAGCTCGGCATGCGGGATGTCGAGGTCGTCGCGGAACGCCGCGCCTTGCGTGCCTTGCACGCAATGATCCGGCCAGAGCACCTGCCGGCCGTAGGCGACGTCGATGGTCTGGTAGGGCTTGCTGCCGGTATGCGACGAGGCGAAAGAGAGATGCCCGCGCGGATGCCAGTCCTGCGTCAAGACGACATGCGGGAAACGCCGCGCCAGCGCGTTGACGAGGGGTACGACCTCGTCGCCATGCGGAACCGCGAGCGTGCCGCCGGGGCAGAAGTCGTTCTGGATGTCGACGACAATGAAGACGTCGTGCTCGCCGATCGTGAAGATATCGCTCATGGCATCTCGCTCTTGACCGGATGGCGCGCCAAAAGATCGATCACTTCCGCGTCGGAGATCTGGCGGAAGTCGGAATAGAACAGGCCGATGGCGCCGAAATCCACATAGTCCTCCAGACATATGATCTCGTCGGCCTCGCGGCGCAACTCCGTCAGCGTGTCGGTCGGCGCCACCGGAACCGCCAGCACCAGTCTGGCCGGCTTGCGCGCTCGGGTCGCGCGCAGGGCGGCGCGCGTGGTGGCGCCGGTGGCGATCCCGTCGTCGACCACGATGGCGGTGCGTCCGGCCACGTCCGGATGCGCACGCTCGCCGACATAGCGCTTGCGCCGCCGCTCGATCTCGACGGTTTCGCGCTCGCGTACCTGGTTGAACTCGCTCTCGCTGACGCCGGCCAGGCGGATGACGTGCTCGTTGCGCACCACCATCGGCGCGGGGCCGTCAACCACGGCGCCCATGGCGAGTTCTGGCTGGTCCGGTACGCCGATCTTACGCACCAGGATCAGGTCGAGCGGTGCGGCAAGCGCATCGGCGATTTCGGCCGCGACAGGCACGCCGCCGCGCGGCAAGGCGAGCACCACCGGCTGCTTGTCCTTGTAGGAGGCCAGCGCCTTGGCGAGGTGCCGGCCGGCCTCGATGCGATCCTTGAACGGCATGACGGCTTCGTCCGCTGGCGGCCGCCTACGGCCATTGATGGCAGTTCCGAAAATCTTGCTAACTATCCTCGGGCACGACAACGTCCGAATTGACCGGAATCAACAGGAACGAGTTCCGGCGCGGTATCGTGAGAAGGCCATTGAAAGGAGCGGGCTTGTGCATGCACTTCGCGACGGCGGCGCCGGGCCGACGCTGGGGGCAAAAGTCGATTTCCTGAGCCGGCCGGAAACTTATGGGCTGGCCGCGCCGGTCGCGCGGCGCGAGACCCATATGTCGTGGGTCTTCCTGGTCGGCAATCGCGTCTTCAAGCTCAAGAAGCCGGTGCGTTTTCCCTATCTCGATTTTTCGACGCTGGAGCGGCGCGAACAGGCCTGCCGCGCCGAGCTCAAGCTCAACCGGCGCCTCGCGCCCGACATCTATCTCGATATCATGCCGCTTACCGAAAGCGGCGGAGCGCTTCACCTGGGCGGCGCCGGCGCGCCGGTCGACTGGCTGGTGGCGATGAAGCGGCTCGACGAGCACTTCATGCTCGACCGCTTGATCGACGACCGGCGGCTGACCGTGCGCCAGCTCGACCGGCTGGTCGAGGTGCTGGCGCAGTTTTATCACACGGCGGAGCCGACTTTTCTCGCGCCGGCGGAACTGCTTGCCGGTCTCGCGCGCAGCCTCGACTATAACCGGCGGGTTCTGCTCGATGCGCGCTTTTCCTTGCCGGACGGGCTCACGCGGCGTATCGATCGCGTGCAGCGGCGCTTCCTCGAACGGCACGGCCATCTCATCGCCGCTCGCCTGCGTCATCGCCGCATCGTCGAGGGGCATGGCGACCTGCGGCCCGAGCACATCTCCCTCGATGACAATGTGCGCATCATCGATTGCCTCGAATTCAACGCGCGGCTGCGCGTGGTCGATCCATTCGACGAGATCGCCTACCTCTCGCTCGAATGCGAAAGGCTGGGTGCACGCTGGGTGGGGGACTATCTGCAACGCCGCATGAAGCACGTGCTGCGCGACGGGCCGGCCGACGAATTGTTCGCGTTTTACCGCTGCCACCGAGCGACCCTGCGCGCGCGGCTTTCCATCGCGCATTTGTTGGGGACGCGTCCGCGCACGCCGGACAAATGGCCGAAAACGGCGCGCGCCTATCTCGCACTCGCCGACGAAAGCGCACGCCGGCTGGAGGCGTGGTTCTAAAATACCATCAGATCGGTGAGGCTCTTCGCCTCGTGCAATCGCTTGATCGCATCGGCGAGCAAAGCTGCGCAGGGCAGAACGACAAGCTTTGCGTTCTGCTCCGGCCGCGCGAGGCGGAACGGCGGCACCGCATCGGTGATCACGACGCGGTCGATGGCCGGGTTCGCGAGTACCTCGGCCGCGCCCGGCATGAACAGCCCGTGCGTGACCAGCGCCACGACGCGCGCGGCGCCGGCCTTGCGGGCCGCCTGCGCGGCGCGCAGCAGCGTGTGGCCCGTGCTGATGAGATCGTCCACGATCAGCGCGGTGCGGCCGGCGACGTCACCCACGAACAATTCGCCGGTGACGACGCCGGCGCTGCGGTACTTCTCCGCGAGCCCCTTGCCGACCGGGCGGCCGAGCGCGGCTTCCAGCGCCTCGCGCAGCATTTCGGCGCGCTTCATGCCGCCGGCATCGGGCGAGATCACCGCGAGCCGCTCGCCCGCGAGCCGGTTCTTCACATAGTCCACGAACAAAGGTGTGGCGGTGAGGGCGACGGCGCGGCGGCGGAAGGCGTTCTCGAACGCCGCAGGATTGTGCACCTCGAGCGTGACCGTGCAATCCGTGCCGAGGCTTTCGAACATGGCGGCGATATAGCGCGTGGTGACCGGATCGTTCGGCTTGGTGCGGCGATCCTTGCGCGCATAGCACAGGTAAGGCGCAACCGCGGTGACGCGCACCGCGCCGGCATCCTTGAGCGCGCCGATGAAGAACAAAAGGCGGCAGAGCTTGTCATTGGCGCTCTGTTCAGGGCCGCCGTGCAGGCTTTGCACGACATAGACGTCGGCGCCGTTCACCGCTTCGAGCGGACGCGCCTTGTGCTCGCCGTCCTCGAATTCGCGCTCTTCATGCGCGGCGAGCGGCTCGCCGAGGGCTTCGGCCACGGCGCGGCCCAGCGCGGCGCTGGCCGCAAGCGCGAACAGGCGAAGGGGGGCGCGCTGCATCGGCAAAGAAACTCGCTGGTCTTGGCGAGGCGCATCATACTGCGCGGGACGCGCCGCTCATCTTGACCGAAATCAAGGATGCATAATTCAATCAGGAATGGCTGGCGAGAGCCTGATCGCGGGCGCTGCCCGTGCGCACGGGTGCCCGCCGCCGCGCCGAAGCCAGCGGCAGCACGTTGCGGCGCGGCAGCTTCAGTTCCTGCATGAAATCGGCAAACCAGGCATGGATCGAATGCTGCAGCAGGCCATTCATCATGCTTTGCCAGCGCTCACGCCGTTCGGCGCGCGGCATCGAGAGGGCGCTGGCGATCCGGTGGGCGATGGCGTCGACGTCATAGGGATCGACGGTCAGGGCGGCCTCGAGCTCGCACGCCGCGCCGGCATATTTCGACAGCACCAGCACGCCGGGGTCGTCCGGATTTTGCGCGGCGACATATTCCTTCGCCACCAGGTTCATGCCGTCCCGGAGCGGCGTGACCAGGCCGACCGCGGCGCTGCGGTAGAAACCGGCAAGCACCGACCGGTCGTAGCATTTGTTGACGTAGTGGATCGGCGCCCAATCGATCTCGCTGTGGCGGCCGTTGACGGTACCGACCAGGCCCGCCAGGTCGCGTTGCAGCGTACGATAGGCGTCGATCGACGAGCGCGAGGGGACCGCGATTTGCAGCATAGCCAGGTGCCGCTTGAGCGCGGGATGGCGCGCGATCAGCCGGTCGAGCGCATGGATGCGTTGCGCGAGGCCCTTGGAATAGTCGATGCGGTCGACGCCGATCATGAGCGTGCATCCGCTGTAGGTTGCGCGCAGCCGTTGGACTTCGGGATCGGCGGCGGCTGCCTGGGCAGTGTTCGCGAACTCTTGGGCGTCGATGCCGATCGGGAAGGTCACGAGGCGGCAAGCGCCGCGCGCGCTGTTGAATGTGGCGCCGATCGGCGCAAGGCCGAGTTCGTGCGCGAGGAAATCGGCGAAGTTGGCGCGGTCGTCGTCGGTCTGGAAGCCGATCAGGTCGTAGTCGAGCATGGCTTCCGCGATCCGGCGCGCCTGCGGAAGCTGCGTCATCATGCGCCGCGCGGGCCAGGGCGTGTGCAGAAAGAAGCCGATCTTTCCGGTCACGCCGAGCCGGCGCAGATCGCGCGCCAGGTTGAGAAAATGATAATCGTGGATCCAGTAGGTGGAGTTCGGGCCGCCGAAACCCGCCAGGGTGCGCCCCATAAAGGCATTCACCGCGCAATACGAAGCATAGTCGGCGGGCGCCTGACGCACGAGATCGCCGCGCGAATGCAGGAGCGGCCACAGCACCGAATTGGCGAAGCCTTCATAATATCCGGCGTGATGCTGTTCCGGCAGATCCACCGTGGCGACGCTGCCGCGGCCGTGCGGTTCGACCCGCACCAGCGGAAATACATCGGGCGCGAGCCTGCGTACTCTGCCGCTTGCGCCGAACCAGACCACGCCGGATTTCTGCACCGCGGGAACCAGCGCGGCGGCGAGACCTCCGGTCACTGCTGCACCGGGCGATATACGCGCGACCCGGTTGGACACCACGATATCCACGGCACTTCCTCCCGCTCACACAAATCGGTCGTGCCGCACGAAACGTGCGACGCGGAAATAACGGGATTTCGCCGGGAAAGTTCCTCAATACCGCGCGTGCGACACAAGCATCGCATTCGAAACAATCAATGCGGTGGCGCGCCACCTCGCACGATCCGCGCGCCAAAAATCATGCACATGAGTATCAGTATTTGTTGCCGCGCCCCCGGCATGTCGATGACAATCGAGGCGGGCAATCCCCGACGTCCGCCGGAACTCGCCCCCGCTAAGGCTGCGCGGAAACGACGGACCAATAGCTCGGTTTTCCATTTATTTCGCTGCAACCCCCTGGTCATAGTGACGGACGGGACCACGTTCGGGGGCGTGGCGATGATGTTGACAATTGTTAACAGTCTGATATTGTCCGGCTTGTCCGATGGCGGCTATGCCCCGGCATCCCAGCAAGGAAATCGAGGCAGCCGTCCGCTACGCGGAAGCCAAAGGTTGGACCTGTATCCCCGCGCGCGGCCGCATGGGCCCGCTTGTCCTGTCCATATCACGACCGCACCGGCTGCATGATCGGCGTGTGGTCGACGCCGCGAAACCGAGAAGGCCACGCCAAAGCGCTGCGACGCTACATCGATCGGTGCCCGCATGTTGAAAAAAACACCAAGGTTTGAATTCGCCATCATCGCCTCCGGCCTCGATCCAGGGCAGGACGATTTCTTCGACCGTTTCTACGAGGCGGGTTGCGACGACGCGACGATCGCTTTCCAGAACGGCCACATCATCGCCGCCTTCGCGCGCGAGGCACCGACGCTCGCCGACGCGATCGCGTCCGCGGTCGAGGCCGTGCGCAAGGCCGGCGCCAAGGTGGAGCGCATCGAGCCCGACCCGCTGGTCAGCCTTTCGGACATGGCGGCGCGCGCCGGCATGACGCGCGCGGCGCTGTCGAATTATTTCAAGGGATTGCGCGCGAAGTCTTTCCCCGCGCCGGTCGCGAAGGTGACCTCGGAAAGCCCGCTGTGGGATTGGGCGACGGTGGCGCGCTGGATGTTCGAGAACAGGAAGCTGTCGCGCGAGGCCGCGCTGGAGGCCGAAATCGTGCGGCAGGCGAACGAGGCGATCGCGAGAGGCGAGGCGCGGATTGGGGAGCGGCTGAGGAAGAAGGCGCGGGAGTATGAGAAGGAGTTGGAGGCGGCGTAGTGTCTGTCGGGCCCAAGGACGAACTGCGTGTCGTCATATGGCCAATTTTTTGGCGCCGCACCGACCTCTCCGCCGTCATCATCCGCGAAGGCGGATGATCCAGTAATCCCGGACTATCGATGAAATGAGTACCGGGGTTACTGGATGCCCGCTTTCGCCCTGACGGGCTTCGGCGGGCAAGCCGCCTCACTTCTTCGCCGCCACCACCTTCTGCCTCTGCTCGCCCAGCCCGTCGATCCCCAGCGTCACCACGTCGCCGACCTGCAAAAACTTCGGCGGCTTCATGCCGAGCGCGACGCCCGGCGGCGTGCCGGTGATGATGATGTCGCCCGGCTCCATCACGAAGAACTGCGAGCAGTACCAGACGATGTGCTCGCAATCGAAGATCATCGTCTTGGTGTTGCCGGTCTGCCGGCGCTCGCCGTTGACGTCGAGCCACATGGAAAGGTTCTGCGGGTCCTTGATCTCGTCCTTGGTGACGAACCACGGTCCGATCGGGCCGAAGCTCTCGCAGCCCTTGCCCTTGTCCCACTGGCCGCCGGAGCGTTCGATCTGGAAGGCGCGCTCGGACACGTCGTTCGACAGGAAATAGCCGGCGATCGCCGCTTTCGTGTTTTCCCTGGTGAGGTAGCGCGCGCGCTTGCCGATCACGATGCCGAGCTCGACCTCGTAGTCGAGCTTGGTCGATTCGCGCGGCGTGACGGTGTCGTCGTTCGGCCCGCAGAGGCAGGTCGTCACCTTGTTGAAGATGATCGGCTCCTTCGGGATCGGCATGCCGGCTTCGGCGGCGTGGTCGGAATAGTTCAAGCCGATGGCGATGAAGTTCTTCACGTTACCGAGGCAAGGCCCCAGCCGCGGCTTGCCGGCGACCGGCTTCAGCCGCTTCAGGTTGGCTTTTTTGATCTTGGCGAGGCCGCCGGAGGCCAGCATGTCGCCGTCGATGTCTTTCACGATGCGGGAAAGATCACGGATCTTGCCGTCGGCGTCGATGATGCCGGGCTTTTCGCGGCCGGGCGCGCCGTAACGGACGAGCTTCATGGATGGTCTCCCCTCGAGCCTTGGATATTTGGTTGTGTGGCGTTGAATGGGCGGGTCGGGCCGGATCATGCTGAGTTTACGCGCGCGGGGCAATAGCGGACGCGCGTGACGGCCATGCTTAACAAAGGCTTCGGCGCGCCTGCGGGTTTTTACGGCCAGTTTTACCGGTTGCTAAAGCGATGCGGTTACGATGCCGGCGATGGAGGTCGCCATGGACGAGCACCGCAAAGTCCAGCGCCGGCGTATGCTCAAGGCCGGCAGCATCAGCTTCAACCGTGCCGCGGGAATCGACTGCAAGGTCCGCAATCTGTCGCCCTCGGGCGCCTGCCTCGAGGTGGAGAGCCCGGTCGGCATTCCCGACGATTTCGTGCTGGTGATCGAGCAGGATCACCTCAAGCAGCCTTGCCATGTGGTCTGGCGCACCGCCAACCGGATCGGCGTCGAATTCGGGGCCTGAGGGCCGCCGTCGCGGCCGGCCGGCATTCGGACGACAAGGGGCAATGTCCCCTTGGCGGCCCAGACGGGCCGCGCGCAGCCCCTGTGTCGCGCCGGCCACAGCCGCAGCTATTTTCGCGGAAATGCTCCGGAATCCCTGATTTTTGCGCCTGCCGCCGTTGTCGGTTGCCTTTTCCTTCGTCACGATAGGGAAAAGGGCCGCGCTACCAAAGCGTGCAGAAATAGGGGGGACTTGATGCGTTACCGTTGCTTGACGAACACCCTGCGTTGTGCCGTTGCCTTGGGCGCGCTCGCCATTGCCACCGCCGAAGCGCAGGCCGGCGGCTTCGCCGTGCGCGAGCAGAGCGCGTTTGGGCAGGGCTCGTCGTTCGCCGGCGTTGCCGCGGGCGGCGACCTGTCGTCGATGTTCTGGAATCCGGCGACCATGACGCAGGCGCCGGGCATCCAGACCGAGATCGTGGCGTCGGGCATCCTGCCTTACGCCAGCAATACGGCGGGCGCCGGATCGACGTTTTTGGCGCTCGGCGGCACCGGCGATACGGCGGACGACGCGCTGGTTCCGGCGGGCTACGCCAGTTGGCAGGTCAATCCGAACCTGTGGCTCGGCTTTTCGCTCAACTCCCCGTTCGGCCTTTCGGTGAGCTTTCCGGAACTGTGGGCCGGCCGCGACTATGCGGCGAACAAGACCAGCCTGAAATCGTACAACTTCACGCCGAGCCTGGCCTACAAGATCAACGACTGGATCAGTGTCGGCGCCGGCGTCCAGATCCAATACGCCAAGGCGACATTGAACCGCGGCTATACATTAGTGCCGCCGGCCGTCCCCGCTGTTACCTTCGGCGACACGACCTTGGAAGGCAACGGTTGGTCTTACGGCTTCACCCTGGGCGCGACGCTGTCGCCGACGCCGACCACCACCATCGGCATCGGCTATCGCTCCGGGCTCGACCAGAAGATCGACGGCGACCTGACCTTGACCGGCCCGCTGGCGCCGTTCTCCAACCCGAATGTCTCCACCACGCTCAAACTGCCCGACATGGTGTCGCTCGGCATCCGGCAGAAGGTCGGTCCGCAATGGACCCTGCTCGGCACCGTCGAGTGGACCAATTGGAGCCGCATCGGCACCTCGAACGTCAATACGATGGTCTTGGGCACCCCGGTGCAGATCCACTTCAATTACGACGACGGCTGGTTCTTCGCGCTAGGCGCCGAATATCAATGGACGCCCCAGCTCGCGGTGCGCGGCGGCATCGGCTACGAGAAGTCACCGATCACCGACGCCGTGCGTATTCCGCTCTTGCCGGACAACGACCGCATCTGGCTGTCGGCCGGCGCGACCTACCATCTGACGCCGGCGCTGTCTTTCGACTTGGCCTATTCGCACCTGTTCGTGAAGGACACGCCGGTCAACGTCGTGCCGGGCAATCCGTCGTTCACCGGTGTCGCCTATGTCGGCACCGTCAACTCGCACGTCGATATCGTATCGCTGGCGCTGAAATATCGCTGGAAGTGAGCGCCCGGGATCAGAACGCGCCGTTGAAGACGCCGCCGTCGATCAGCAGATTCTGCCCGGTGATGTAGCCGGCCTGCGCCGAGCACAGGAAGGCGCAGGCCGCGCCGAATTCGTCCGGCTGGCCGAAGCGCTTGGCCGGAATGCCGGCGGCGCGCTGGGCCGCCGCCTCTTCCGGCGTGATGCCCTTCTGCTTCGCCACATAGCCGATGGCGCTTTTGAGGCGGTCGGTGTCGAAGGCGCCGGGCAGGATGTTGTTGATCGTGACATTGCGGTCGGCGACGGTGCGGGCGACGCCGGCGAGGAACGCGGTCAGCCCGGCACGCGCGCCGGATGAAAGGTCGAGTCCGGCGAGCGGCATCTTCACCGAGCCCGAGGTGATGTTCACGATCCGCCCGAACTTGTTCGCGGTCATCGGGCCGATCACCTTCTGCGTCAGTTCGATCGCCACCACCATGTTGGCGATGACCCCGTCGATGATCTGCTGGCGCGTCAGTTCGCGGAAATCGCGCGGCGGCGGGCCGGCATTGTTGTTGACCAGAATGTCCGGCTCCGGGCAGGCGGCGAACAGCGCGGCCTGGCCTTCGGGCGTCGCCACGTCGGCTGCGACCGCGATCACCTTTGTGCCGGAAAGGCTCGCGAGTTCCGCGGCGGCGGCCTCGAGCCGCGTGGCGTCGCGGCCGTTGATGACGACCTCGCAGCCGGCTTCGGCAAGCGCGCGTGCGCAAGCCTTGCCAAGCCCGCGGCTCGACGCGCAGACGATGGCCTTGCGGCCGGCAATTCCAAGATTCATAGGGTCCTCATGCGTTGCCTTCACCCTCCCCTGGAGGGGGAGGGTCGGCGCGCGAAGCGCGCCGGGGTGGGGTGACATCTTTACAGGTGAAGCGTCGATGCCGTGTGTGCTTCAACGGTTGAGGTTCTGCCGCTGGCGAGCCATACACGGCCGCGTAGATCGCTTCCATCACGCCGTGGATGTTGTGTGTGACATCATTATTCCATAACCGAAGGACGCGATAGCCTTCGGACGCAAGCCACTGCGTTCGCGTTTCGTCGTCCCTGCGGCCCTCGTCTTCGCCATGCTGCGACCCATCGACTTCAACCACCAGGTGGGCAGCAGGGCAGGCAAAATCGACCACGTATTTATCGATGGGTATTTGCCGGCGAAAATGAGTGCCTTTCATTTTCAGGCGTTTCAAGTGGCGCCAAAGCCGCGCTTCGGCGTCGGTCGCGTTTTGACGCAAACGCTTTGCGGTATTGCGTCTGCATTGATCGATCGTGCGGCCTTTCGTCATTCTACTCACCCCACCCCGCCGCCTTCGGCGGCGACCCTCCCCTCCAGGGGAGGGTAGAACACCTCTCGCGGCGACGCGAGCGCACGCTGTCGCCGAATTGTCGCACGCGCTTGCTACGCCCGTCCCGGCGACGCTGCGTTCGATTCGCGAGGAACCAAAAGATGCTGCGCGATCCCGCCACAGACGTGATGGAGAAAGCCTACGCCCGCTGGGCGCCGATCTACGACGTGCTGTGCGGGCCGGTGTTTCTCAACGGCCGCCGCGCCGCCGCTTCCGCCGCGCGCGATGTGGGCGGCCTCATCCTCGAGATCGGCGTCGGCACCGGCCTTTCTTTCGACGACTATGACGCGTCGACCGAGATCACCGGCATCGACATGTCGGAGCCGATGATCGCGCGTGCGCGCGAGCGTCTTGCGAGTGGCCGCTATCCGCATGTCAAGGAACTCGCGGTGATGGACGCGCACAACATGCGTTTTCCCGACGCGACATTCGATTGCGTGGTCGGGCAGTTCGTCATCACGCTGGTGGAAGATCCGGAGCGCGTATTGTCGGAATGCGCGCGCGTCGTAAAGCCGGGCGGGCAGATCATCCTGGTCAATCATCTTTACTCGGAGCGCGGACTGGCCGCCGCGGTCGAACGCCTGCTCGCGCAAAAGGCGCGCAAGCTCGGCCTGCGGCCTGAGTTCCCGTTCGCGCGGCTGGCCGCCTGGGCCGAGAGCCACGGCGGCGCCGAATTGATCGAGCGGCGCAAGGTCAAGCCGTTCGGCGTCTATACGCTGGTGCGGTTTCGCCGCGGCGAGCGGCAGCGCGCGGCGGCGTGAGCGGGGCCGGCGCGATGTCATAAAACTGCAATGGGGGCCTGCTAATGATGCCGTGCATGAATAGAGCCTCGGGGAACGCCGCGCCGTGACGGAAAACGCCACGCGACGGTTTCGCGCGCTTTTCATCTCGGACGTGCATCTCGGCACGCGCGGCTGCCAGGCGGACAAGCTCCTGGATTTCCTCCGCCATCACGATGCCGAAACCATCTACCTCGTCGGCGACATCGTCGACGGCTGGGCGCTGCGTTCGTCCTGGTACTGGCCGCAGCCGCACAACGACGTGGTGCAGAAGCTCTTGCGCCAGGCGCGCAAGGGTGCGCGCCTCATCTACATTCCCGGCAATCACGACGAATTCCTGCGCGGCTATTACGGCACGCATTTCGGCGGCATCGAGGTCAAGGAGAACGCGATCCACGAGGGCGCCGACGGGCGGCGCTATCTGGTCGTGCACGGCGACATTTTCGATCTCGTGGTGACGCAGGCGCGCTGGCTGGCGCTCCTCGGCGACAAGGCCTACGATTTTGCGCTCACCGCCAACCGGATCTTCAACGCGTTCCGCCGTGTGTTCGGCGCACCCTACTGGTCGCTGTCGAAATGGGCGAAGCACAAGGTGAAGAACGCAGTGAACTATATCGGCGCCTTCGAGAAGGCGCTGGCGACCGAGGCGAAGCATCATCAAGTGGACGGCGTGATCTGCGGCCACATTCATACGCCGGCCATCCATGACGAATACGGCCTGCGCTACATCAACTGCGGCGACTGGGTGGAAAGCTGCACGGCGGTGGCGGAGACTCACGACGGCGCGTTCGAGATCATCACCTGGACGCGCGGCGGACGCGACCTCGAGCCGGCTGCGGGGAGGCAAGTTGCGGCCGGCGACGTGCGGCGGGCCGCGGCGTGAAGATATTGGTCGCAACCGACGCCTGGCACCCGCAGGTCAACGGCGTCGTGCGCACGCTCGGACAGGTCGCGCGCGAGGCGCAAGCTCTCGGCGCCGAGATCGAGTTCCTCAGTCCCGACGCCTTCCATACGCTGCCGATGCCGAGCTATCCGGAAATCCGGCTCGCGCTCGCGATGCCCGGCGCGGTCGAGCGACGGCTGGAGCGCGCGTGCCCCGACGCCATCCACATCGCGACCGAAGGACCGCTCGGGCACGCCATGCGCCGGCTCTGCATCAAGCGCGGGCTGCCGTTCACGACCAGCTTCCACACCCGCTTTCCCGACTATCTCGCCGAACGGCTGCCGATGCCGGCGCGCTGGACGACCGAATTGACCTGGGGCTGGCTGCGCCGTTTCCATATGCCCGGTGCGGCGGTGCTGGCGGCGACGCCGACGCTCGCGCGCGAGCTCGCCGCGCGCGGTTTCCATGACGTGAAGCTGTGGCCGCGCGGCGTCGATGCGAATGTGTTTCGGCCGCGCGCCGGTGCGTGTCTTAATCTGCCGCGGCCGATTTTTCTCACCGTCGGACGCGTCGCGGTGGAGAAGAACCTGGAAGCCTTCCTCGAGCTCGATCTGCCCGGCACCAAGCTCGTCGTCGGCGATGGCCCCGCGCGCGCCGCGCTGGCCAAAGCCTATCCCGACGCGTTGTTTCTCGGCGCGCGCCATGGCGAGGCGCTGGCGGAAATCTACGCGGCGGCTGATGTCTTCGTCTTCCCGAGCCGCACCGACACCTATGGGCTGGTGCTGCTGGAAGCGCTCGCGAGCGGCGTGCCGGTGGCGGCTTTTCCGGCGCCGGCCCCGCGCGACGTAATCGGCGAGGCACCGGTCGGCGCGCTCGACGAGGACTTGCGCCGCGCCTGTCTGAACGCGTTGCAATGCTCGCGCGACGATTGCCGTGAATTTGCCCTGCGGCTGACCTGGACGGAAAGCGCGCGCATCTTTCTCACGCATGTCGCGGAAGCGGCGCGCGGCCTGCGGCAAAAGGTCGAGGCAGGGGCGCCGCTGGCGGCGTAGTTCCGGGCTTGCGCGGGGGCGACAGCCAGGAGGAACGGCGCTATGCTGATAACATGGCCGTCATCGACACCCGCATCCTTCCGACCGCCGCCGATATCGAAGCCGCGGCGCATCGCATCGCCGGCGCGGCGGTGCGCACGCCGCTGATCAATGCGCCGGTGCTCGACGAACGGCTGGGCGCGCGCGTTTTCCTGAAAGCCGAGACGCTGCAGCGCACCGGCTCGTTCAAATTCCGCGGCGCCTACAACAAGATTTCCGCCATTGCGCCGGAGCGCCGCGCCGCCGGCGTGGTGGCCTATTCCTCCGGCAATCACGCGCAGGGCGTAGCGGCGGCCGCGCGTCTCATGGGCATGCGCGCGACCATCGTGATGCCGGCCGATGCGCCGCTGTTGAAGCGCCAGCGCACCGCGGCGCTCGGCGCGGAGATCGTGCTTTACGACCGCGAGCGGGAAGATCGCGCGGCCATCGCCAAGGCCATCGTGGCCGAGCGCGGCGCCACGCTGGTGCCGCCCTATGACGATCCGCTGATCGTGGCGGGACAGGGCACCATCGGCCGCGAGATCGTCGAGGATCTGGCCGCGCTCGGGCTCGCGCCGGACATCGTCGTGGTCGGCGCTTCCGGCGGCGGGCTCGCCGCCGGCGTCGCGCTCGGCGTGAAAGCGAAGGTGCCGCAGGCCATGTTTTATACGGTCGAACCCGAAGGCTTCGACGACACGCTGCGTTCGTTCAAGAGCGGCCGGCGCGAAATTAATCCGCGCCTGAGCGGCTCGATCTGCGACGCCTTGATGAGCAGCACGCCGGGCGAACTGACGTTCCCGATCACGCGCGAGCTGATCGGACAGGGACTGGTAGCGACCGACGACGAGGTCAAACGCGCCGTACGCTACGCCTTCGAGGAGCTGAAGCTGGTGGTCGAGCCGGGCGGCGCCATCGGCCTTGCCGCGCTTTTGGCGGGCAAGCTCGAGGTGAAGGGCAGGCTGGTGGTCGCGATATTGTCGGGCGGCAATGTCGATGCCGATTTGTTTGCGAAATTGATCGGCGGATAGCGAATTCAGGTAAACAGCGCCAGCCGTTCCTCCGCGCTCAGCCTCGTGATGGGCGCGAGCGGATCCGGCGGCGGCACGGGCGCGACCTCTTCGGGCTCTTGCTCGGCAAAATCCTCGCCGGCGAAGGGCGTCGGCGGCGGAATGGTGCCGGCCTTCAAGATGGTCACTTCGTCGGGCGCCGCCTCTTCCGCCTTTTCGGCGGCGGCTGCGGCGGCGGCTTCGATCGCGGCGCCGATCGCCAGCGCCGCGGCCACCCCGGGCGCGTAAGCCGGCGGCGGATCGGCCGGTTCGTCGGCGGTCGAAGACCGCTCGTTGAACCAGCCGACTTCCGGAATGGCGGTTGCCTGAGCCTGTGATGGCCCGGCG
>JAKAHJ010000189.1 GCA_021815055.1 Pseudomonadota bacterium
CGATCTCGAAGCCGTGTTCGACGTGCCGGTTCAGGTTTCGGCCGTGCTCGGCCGCGCCCGCATGGACGTCGGCGACCTGTTGCGGCTCGGCCCGGGCGCCGTGCTCGAGCTCGACCGCAAGGTCGGCGAGGCGATCGACATCTATGTCAACAACCGGTTGGTGGCGCGCGGCGAGGTGGTGCTGGTCGAGGACAAGCTCGGCGTCACCATGACGGAAATCATCAAGGCGGAACGGAATTGATGAAGAGAGCGAATAGCGAGTGGCGAATAGCGAATAGTGAAAGAAGGCTCTTTCGCTATTCGCCACTCGCTATTCGCTACTCGCTCCTTCGGAGGAAGGAAGCTAACCCATGCGCCTCTTAATCGTCGGCACGCTCGGAGGCCAGCTCACCGCGGCCAGCAAGATCGCCATGGAAAAAGGCGCCGGCGTCACCCATGCGGACGGTAACGAGCAAGCGCTCGCGGTGCTGCGCTCCGGGCGCGGCGCCGACCTGTTGATGGTCGATGTGGCGCTCGACATTCGCGACCTTGCCCAGCGGCTCGATGCCGAGCGCATCCACGTTCCGATCGTCGCCTGCGGCGTCACCAACGACGCGCGCGCCGCCGTGCGCGCCATCCACGCCGGCGCCAAGGAGTACATCCCGCTGCCGCCCGATCCGGACCTGATCGCGGCGGTGCTCGCCGCGGTCGCCGACGACGCGCGCGACATGATCTACCGCGACGAGGCCATGGCCCGCGTGGTCAAGCTGGCGCAGCAGATCGCCGCGTCCGACGCCTCGGTGCTGATCACCGGCGAAAGCGGCACCGGCAAGGAAGTGCTGGCGCGCTTCCTGCACAGCCGCTCGAACCGCGCGAAGAAGCCCTTCATCAGCGTCAATTGCGCGGCGATCCCCGAGAATCTGCTGGAATCCGAATTGTTCGGCCACGAGAAAGGCGCCTTCACCGGCGCGCTCGGGCGCCGCATCGGCAAGTTCGAGGAGGCGAACGGCGGCACGCTGCTGCTCGACGAAATTTCCGAAATGGACGTGCGGCTGCAGGCCAAACTCCTGCGCGCGATCCAGGAGCGGGTGATCGACCGCGTCGGCGGCGCGCGCCCGGTGCCGGTCGACATCCGCATCGTCGCGACCTCGAACCGCAATCTCGCCGATGCCGTGCGCGAGGGAAAATTCCGCGAAGACCTTCTGTTCCGGCTCAACGTCGTGAACCTGAAAATCCCGGCTTTGCGTGAGCGGCCGGCCGATATCGGCGAGCTGGCGCAGTATTTCATCAAGAAATATTCCGCCGCCAACAGCCTGCCGATGCGTCCGCTCTCGGCCGAAGCGCGCCGCGCGCTCAACATGCATCGCTGGCCGGGCAATGTGCGCGAGTTGGAGAACACGCTGCATCGCGCCGTGCTGCTGTCAACCGGGCCGGAGATAGGCATCGACGGCATCCTGTCGCCCGACGGCCTGCGCCTCGACCAGGCGCGCGGCAGCGACGTGGCCGCGCACGCGGCCATGGCGGCCGAACAGGTCACCCGCAATCTGGTCGGCCGCACCGTGGCCGAGGTCGAGCGCGATCTCATCCTGGAGACGCTCAAGCATTGCCTCGGCAACCGCACCCATGCGGCCAACATCCTGGGTATCTCGATCCGCACGCTGCGCAACAAGCTCAACGAATATGCGCATGACGGCGTGCCGGTCCCGCCGCCGCATGGCGGCGAGATGCGGGGGGCGGCGTAGCCGCACCCCGAAATCCAAGCCCAGATTTATAGGGTCTTTATAGGGCCTTTATTGTCGAGGCGCGATATAGCCCCTACACTCGCCGGGTTCACTGGATCATGGGGGGTGATATGGTTATCGGCAACGTTGATATTCTTGCTTTGCTGTCGACGTATCGGGGGCGGATCAACCGGGCAAAATACTGGATCGCCGTCCTTTGCTACCTCATCATCGGCGTCGCACTGACCGTGCTCGGCATCATGTTGGGCATTCTGGGCTCGCTCGGCGGCTATCTGATGATCCTCGTCGCGGTCGTCGTCTATGTCGCAATGATTGTCTCCGGCATCTTCGTCGGCATCAAGCGCCTGCATGACCGCGGCAAGACGGGCTGGTGGCTGCTCGTCTTCATGCTCGCGCCGGCGATCCTGTCCGCGCTTGGCTTCGCGATCGGCGGCTTTCTGGCCACGCTCTGCTCGCTCGCCTCGCTCGGCATCTCGATCTGGATGTTTGTCGAACTCGGCTGCCTCGCCGGCACGCCGGGGGCGAACCAGTACGGACCCGATCCGCTAGCGGCAACGGCGGCGGCCACGGCGTAAGCGGCTTTCTGTCGCCTGGCGCGTGCGCGGCTGACAGCGAGGGATAGACTCAGCTATCCCTCGCCCGCCATGCCCATCCTCTACAAGATCCTCCCTGCCCCGCTCTGGCGCGCTGCCGAGGCCGACGGACAATTCCGCGGTTCGGAGGTCGACCTGCGCGACGGCTTCATCCATTTCTCCACCGCCGGACAGGTCGAAGAGACCGCCGCCCGCCATTTTGCCGGCCAGGACGACCTGCTGCTGGTGCGGGTCGAGGCGGGCAAGCTCGGCGGCGCGTTGAAATGGGAGCCCTCGCGCGGCGGGGCGCTGTTTCCCCACCTCTATGGCGCGCTCGATCTCGCCGCCGTCACCAAAGTCGAGCCGCTGTCGCTTGGGCCGGATGGCCGGCATCGCTTTCCGGCGCTCGAAGCATGATTTTTACTCTTTACCGAATGCTGGGCCAGCCCAACTAATTTGCGGTCCGCATCACACATATTGCCCCGGTTGTGCATTTTGAGCCGGGAGTAGAAACTTGAAAAAATACGCGGGGGCGCCGGATCGGAATAGAGGCTATAGAATTGGCTAAATTAATGTCGGCTGAGGTTCGGTCGAAGGTTGCTGCAAAGCGGGCTTCGCCGAAGCGGCGGAAAAATCAAAAAGTGCGCGTAGATTCGCGGCCATATAATCATTTCCATCAATGTTAACCTTTGCGACGATGATCCCAGCTTCGTCAATTTCGAACTGGCCTATCGTCACCTTCAAAATTAACCCGACGATCGGCACGCCATTAGCCACCGCGTCATCGAAACCCTTGGCGATCGTTTCTGTTTTCCACGCTGGAAGATCTACCCTCCTTCCTTTGGGGTGCTCTAAGAATGCTGTCAGTTTCGAAGGTCGCGGTCCTTCTGGGTCGAGATGTACGCGAATATAGATACCTAATTTCGGAAGGATCCCGGGAAGGCGAGGCAGAACAACATTGTCGGGCAAGATTCCAACTAGCGTCTGTTGCCCGGAAGCCTCATCCCGGATGTCTTCGCAAAAAATTCCGATAACGGCCGGTTTCCACATAACGCTATTAGGGCCTGTCTTCAGTTGAGCAGGATGATAGCGCAGGCGAGTTGGACACCGGCGAGGAAATTTCTGGCGAGTTTGTCGTAGCGCGTGGCGACGGCGCGGAAGTGCTTGAGTTTGTTGAAGAAGC
>JAKAHJ010000056.1 GCA_021815055.1 Pseudomonadota bacterium
CGCGCGCTGCGTCGGCGCGGCGAAGTGCTGGCCCGCTACGAGAACGGCGGGCGGCCCGACGCACGCGCGCTCGTCGATGGCTGGATCGGATCGCCCCATTACTGGGCGGCGTGAGAATTTGAAAGAAGAGAGGAAGTCATGAGCTGTCTCGAAATGCCCCGGCAACCGGTGCCCAACTTCCTCGACAAGCAGGAGCGTGACTTCAACGCGCCTGAAACCATGCAGCCGCGTGCGCCCGGCGAAATTCCGGCCGAGGCCAAGAACGGCGGCCGCGTGAAGGCGCAGGACGTGGCACCGGAAGGCGTCTACCTGCCGAACTACAATTTCCTCACGCCCAATATGCGCTCGCCGGAATACGTGCAGATGTCGACGGCGGCGGCGATCACGCTCGGCGTGATGAAGGGCTTGATGCACCGCACGAGCTGCACGCGCTGCCTCAATTTGCTGCTCACCTATCCGGAAGGCTGCCGCGCCAATTGCGCCTATTGCGGGCTGGCGCGTCATCGCGAGGCCGAGCGCAACTATGCCGACCGCAATTTCATCCGCGTCGACTGGCCGGCGGTCCCCTACGACCAGGTGATCGACATCGTCGCCGCGGGCGGCGACGGCGGGCGCTTCCACCGCATGTGCATCAGCATGATCACGCATCCGCGCTCGGACGACGACACCCGCGTGGTGCTGAAGAAGTGGGTCGAGCGCGTCAAGCATGTGCCGGTGTCGATCCTGTCCAACCCGACCACCATGACGCGGCTCGACGTGCAGGAGTTGTACGATATCGGCGCCGAGATTTTCACCGTGGCGCTCGATGCCTGTAACCGGGAAGTGTTCGACCGCACCCGCGGGCGCGGCGTGCAGTCGCCGCATAGCTGGGACAAATATTGGGAAATCATCCATGCCGCGGCCGAGATCTTCGGGCCCGAACGCTTCGGCGCGCATCTCATCGTCGGCATGGGCGAAAGCGACCACGACGTGATCTCGCAGGTTCAGAGGATCCGCGATCTCGGCGGCCACAGCCACATGTTCGCGTTCTTCCCGGAAAAGGGCTCGCTGATGGATCACCTGCCGCCGGTGCCGCGCCCGCAATGGCGGCGCGTGCAGGTCGCGCGCTATCTGATCGACTATCGCGGCCACCACATCGATCGCATGCGCTTCGACGAGACCGGCCAGCTCGTCGATTTCGGCGTGGCGAAGGACGATCTCGACGAAGTGATCGATGCCGGCACCGCGTTCCGCACCTCCGGCTGCCCGGGCAAGGAAGCCACCGACATCTCGGCCTGCGACCGCCCCTACGGCGACTCGCCGGTGCGCGACATCGCGTCCTATCCGTTCAAGCTCAACCGCCAGGACATCCGCAAGGTGCGCCGCCAGCTCGACAAAGGCATGCCGGGCGGATGCTGCGAAGGCTAGCGCTGTGAACACGGCGGCCGCCAGACCTTTCCGCATCATCGAGACCGGCCTGCGCACCGGGCGCGCCAATATCGCCTTCGATCAGGCGCTGATCGACGCGCGCCGGGCGGGCGAAGTGCCCGACACCGTCCGCTTCATCCGCTTCAAGCCTTGCGCGCTGATCGGCATCCACCAGATTCTGTCGGACGAGGTGAAGGTCGATTACTGCCGCGCGAACAACATCGAGATCGTGCGCCGCATCACCGGCGGCGGCGGGCTTTATTTCGACGAAGGCCAGATCGGCTGGGAACTGGTGTGCCAACGTTCCGCGCTCGGGCCCTACAGTCTCGCCGAAGTCTCGCGCCGCATCTGCGAGGCGCTCGCGCTCGGCCTCAACAAGCTCGGCGTACCGGCGCGCTTTCGCCCGCGCAACGACATCGAGGTCGACGGCCGCAAGATCAGCGGCACCGGCGGCATTTTCGACGGCGACCTCCTGCTCTACCAGGGCACGCTGCTGGTCGATTTCGATCCGGCCAAGATGGTCGCGTGCCTCAATATCCCGGCCGCCAAGCTCGCCAAGCGCAATCTGGAAAAGGCCGAGAGCCGCATCATCACCATGCGCGAGGTGCTGGGCGCGCGCGTGCCGGATTTCCCGGTCATCTATCAGGCGATGAGCGACGGTTTCGCGGAAGGGCTCGGCATCGCGCCGCAATGGGGCGAAGTCTCCCCGGGCGAGGAAGCGCGCGCCGAGCAAATTTATCGCGACGAGATCGGCACCGACGCCTATGTCGAGATGCTCGACACCCCGCCGGCCGACGACAACATGGTGAGCGCGTCGTTCACCGGCGCGGGCGGTACGGTGCGCGCCGACATAAGGCTCGAAGGCGAGCAGCGCAATCGTATTCGCGAGGTGCTGATCACCGGCGATTTCTTCGTGACGCCGCCGCGGCTGATTTTCGATCTGGAATCCGCGCTGCGCGGCGTCGAGGTCGCGGAAGCGGGCGCAACGGTCGAACGCTTCTTTGCGCGCCGGCCGGCGGATTTCCTGAGTCTCGGCGCCGGCGATTTCCGCCAGGCGATCGAGATGGCGCTGAGCCAGCGGGGCATTGCCGCCGCAGCGGGATAGTTCTTAATAGGATCGACGTGCCGTCGTGAACATCTTCGACGACCGCAAACATTTCCGGCCCGCACCGATCGCCATCGTCGGCATCGGCTGCCGCTTGCCCGGCGGCGTCAGCGACGCGCGTTCGTTCTGGTCGCTGCTGCAATCGCGCGCGAGCGCGATCCGGGAAATCCCGCACGACCGCTGGAGCCTCGACGGCTTCTACGATCCCGCGCCCGACAACCCCACGCGCTCCTATTCCAAATGGGGCGGCTTCCTCGACGAGATCGCCGCGTTCGATCCCGACTTCTTCGGCCTGACCCGCCGCGAGGCGGAAGCCATGGATCCGCAGCAGCGCATCCTGCTGCAGGTCGCCTATGAGGCGGCCGAAGACGCCGCGATGCCGCTGCAAAAACTGCGCGAGCGTGCGACCGGTGTCTATATCGGCGTCTCCAATACCGACTACGGCCTCTTGCAGCGCTTCGACTATGGCATCGCCGATATCCAGGCCGGCACCGGCACGGCGCTCAGCATCGTCGCCAACCGCGTCTCCAACGTGCTCGACTTGCATGGCCCGAGCATGGGCGTGGACACCGCCTGCTCGTCCTCGCTAGTCGCGCTCGACACGGCCTGCCGCGCGCTGCGCGACGGCGTCATCGATGTCGCGCTGTCGGGCGGCGTCAACGTGCTGATCGACCCGCGCATGTTCCTGACCTTCTGCCGCGCGCACATGCTGTCGCGCGCCGGCCGCATCGCCGCCTTCGATGCCGGCGCCGACGGCTTCGTGCGCGGCGAAGGAGCGGGCGTGGTCGTACTAAAACGGCTCGATGATGCATTGCGCGACGGCGACCGCATCTATGCCACCGTCGAAGCGACCGCCGTCAACCAGGACGGCCGCACCGACAGCATCACCGCGCCCAACCCGGCGGCGCAGAAGGCCATGCTGCGCGCGGCGCTTGCCGCTGCCGGCATCGGGCCGGAAGATGTCGCCTATGTCGAGGCGCACGGCACCGGCACGCCGCTCGGCGATCCGATCGAGGCCGAAGCGATCGGTGAAGTGCTGGGGCAGAACGGCAAGCGCCCGCCGGTCCTGATCGGCGCGGTGAAGGGCACGATCGGGCATTTGGAGCCCGCCGCCGGCATCGCCGGGCTGATCAAGGCCGCGCTGGTGCTCAGCCACGCCGAGATTCCGGCCAATGCGAATTTCGCGACGCCCAATCCGCGCATTCCATTCGAGAAGTTGAATATCGAGGTGGTGCGCGAGACGACCGCGCTCGATCCCGACCGCCCGCTGCATGCGCTGGTCAACTCCTTCGGCTTCGGCGGCACCAATGCCTGCGCGCTGCTGGCGCGGCATGAGCCCCCTGCCCGCACTGCCCGCACACAGGCTGTTCCGAAACAAGCGGCGGTGCCGACAACGGCGCGGCTTGTCCCCGTTCCGATTTCCGCGCCGACGAAAGCGCATCTCGCCGCCTGGGCAAGAACGCTGGCGGAAGAGGTGAGCGACACCGGCGCGCTGGCGAATGCGCCGCTCGATGCACTGACCGGCGCATTGGCGCGGCAGCGCACGCATTTCGATCATCGCGCCGTCGTGCTCGCGCGCGATCCTGCGGACCTCGCGGCCAAGCTCGTCGCACTCGCCGACGGCTGCGACTGGCCGAAGCGCGACAAGGCCGAACCGCCGGCCATCGTGACCGGCAAAGTCAGAAACGACGGCAAGCTCGTTTTCACCTGCACCGGTCAGGGCGGCCAGTTCTGGAACATGGGCCGCGACTTCCTCGATCTCCATCCGGTGTTCCGGCGCTTCGTCGAAGACTTCGATGCACTGTTCAAGCCGGCCGCCGGCTGGTCGGTGGTCGAGGCGCTGTCGGCCGACGAACAGACGAGCCGCCTGCACGATCCCGCCGTGACGCCGGCCGCGATGTTCGCGCTGCAGGCCGGTCTTGCCGAAGTGTGGAAATCCGCCGGCGTGACGCCCGATTTGCTCATCGGCCATTCCTTCGGCGAGGTGACGGCAGCCTATCTCGCCGGCGCCGTGGCGCTCGCCGATGTCGCGCATCTCGTCAATCACCGCGGCCTCATTCGCGGCCATATCGATCGCATCGGCGGCATGGCGGCGATCGGCATAGGCGCGCGCGAACTGGCCGCGTTCATGCCGGACGACGGCAGTGTCGAGATCGGCGCTTACAATTCGCCCGGCATGGTGACGGTGAGCGGCGAGCGCGCCGCCATCGAGGCGCTGATCGCGCGGCTGAAGGCGCACGATCCCAATATGCTGGCGCGCCTGCTCGATCTCGACTTCGCCTGGCATTCGAGCTGGCTCGAGCCGGGCAAGGACATCTTCGCGAAGGCCGTCGGCGAGCGGCCGTGGCGCAGCCCGCGCATTCCGGTGATCTCCACCGTCACCGGCGAATTCGAAACCCGGTTCGATACGCATTACTGGTGGCGCAACCTGCGCTATCCGGTGCGCTTCGACAAAGCGGTCGATCTCGCGCTCGACGACGGCGCAGCGCGCTTCATCGAACTCGGCCCCTCGCGCACGCTGTCGAGCCCGGCCGCGTCCTGCGCCGCCGCCAAGGGGCGCGAGGTCGTCACGGTGACGACGCTGCAGCGGGGCCAAGACAATTTCGAATCCTTCGCGGTGGCTCTGGCGCAGCTTTACGTCTCGGGCGAGCCGATCGCCTGGGAGCGGCTCTACCCGCGCGAGGGCGCACCGCTCGCGCTGCCGCGCATGCCCTGGCTGAACGAGCCCCTGTGGAAAGCGCCGGAAGAAGCGACGCAGCTTCTGTTCGCCAAGCCGGCGCATGCGCTGCTCGGGGCCCGCGAGCCCGGCCCCGGCCATCGCTGGTCGACCACGGTGTCGCTCGCGGCCTTCCCGGTGCTCGGCGACCATCGTATTCTCGGCTCCTGCGTGCTGCCGGGCGCGGCCATGATCGTGATGATGCGCGCGGCGGCCACGGAAATTTTTGGCGCGCGCGCCATCGAACTCGCCGATATGCGCCTGCCCGATGCGCTGTTCATCGCCAATGACGAGACGGTGGCGCTGCATACGCAGTACGAAGCCGAGCGCGGTCGCATTCGCATCTTCAGCCGCCGCAAGGGCAAGACCGACGACTGGACGCTGCGCGCCGAAGCGAAGCTGTTCGCGCACGACGACATGCCGCTTGGCGCGCTGCCGCCGCGCGCGACGCCTGAAGAGATCGACGTGGCGCAGTTCTACGCCGCGGCGGACGCCCGCGGCTATCGTTTCGGCCCGGCCTTCCGCGGCATTACGCGCATCGCGAAAGGCTCGGACCAGATCGCCGCCGAGGTGCATCTGCCCGAAGGCCACGCCAGCCCGGTCGATCACGCGCCGCTCGATCCGCGGCTGCTCGATTCCTGTTTGCAAGTGATCATCGCGGGCCTGCCCTCGTCCGGTGACGCCGCAGGCGGGCTGCTGCTGCCGGAAGCGATCGACCGAATCGCGATCGGCGGTGCGCTTGGCCGCGCGGCACGCGTCGATGCGCGCATGGATATGTCGGCGGACGCCGACACCGGCGAATTCGCGCTTTCGATTGCCGACACCGACGGCGCGGTGCGCGTCAAGATCGAAGGCCTGCATGCACGCGCGATCGAGCAGCAGGCCGCGTTCGCGGGCGCAAGCGAGGCGCCGGGCTTCATCGAAGAGAGTTTCATCGAGGCGCCGTCGGAAACCGCTAGTGTCGAAGCCCGGAAATGGCTGGTGCTCTCGGCCCCGGACGGACGCAATGCGGCCGCGCTCGCCGATGCGTTGAGCGCGCAAGGTCATACCGTTACGTCGACAAGCTTCGATCCAGCCAAGTTGGAATTGGCCGAAGCGGACGCCATTCTCTACGCCATCCCGCTCGATCTTTCCGCCGATTCCGGTTGGCCCTCATCCGATGCGCTCACGGAGGAAACCGCCCGCCTCGTCGCCTTCGGGCAAGTCTTGTTGCGCATTTGCTCAACGGGCCGCACGGCACCCGACGTGTGGATCGCGACGCGGCACGCGCGCAGCACCGGGCCTGCCGATCCGCTCGACGGATCGGACCTTGTGCAATGCGCGCTCATCGGCGCCGCGCGCACGCTGGCGATGGAATGCGCTGCGTTGCGCTTTCATCTCATCGATCTCGACGACGAAGCGCTCGCCAATCCCACCATAGCTGCCGAGGCGATGCGCATGCCGCAAGCCGAGAGCGAAATACTGTTGCGCGGCGAGAGGATCCTGCTGCCGCGCCTGGCGCACAAGCGCGCCGGCGACATCGCGATGCGCGCGCGCCCGGCGGCGGGCCTGCCGGCGGGACGCGGCTTCGTGCTGCGCAAGGATGGCGCGCGCGGTATCGACTCGCTTTGTTGGGAGGAATGCGCGACGCCAGCGCCCGCGCCGGGCGAAGCGCGCATCCGCGTCACCGCCGCGAGCTTGAATTTCCGCGACGTGATGGCGGCGACCGGCCTGCTGCCGAAAGGCGCCGAGCCGAACGACGCTGCTGGCGCGCTCGGGCTCGAATTCTGCGGGCGCGTCGAAGCGCTCGGCGAGGGCGCCGACAACTTGGCGCCGGGCGAGCGCGTGTTCGGCATGGCGCGCGGCAGCTTGCGCCGCACGCTGACGCTTGCCGCCGGCCGGCTGCACCGCGTGCCGGCGCATCTGAGCGACGCTGAGGCGGCAAGCATTCCCTCCGTCTATCTCACCGCGCATTACGCGCTCAACGTACTCGGCCGGTTGCGCCAAGGCGAAAAGGTGCTCGTCCATTCCGGCGCCGGCGGCCTGGGCTTGGCCGCCATCGCCCTCGCCCAGCGCGCCGGCGCAGAGATATTCGCGACCGCCGGCAACCCTGAAAAGCGCGCGCTGATCAAGCCGCTTGGCTTGCGCGACGTGTTCGACTCGCGCTCACTCGGTTTCGCCGACGACATCATGCGGGCGACCGGGGGGCGCGGCGTCGACGTGGTGCTCAACGCCCTGCCCGGTGCTTTCATCGAAAAAAGCCTTTCCTGCCTCGCGCCATACGGCCGCTTCATCGAACTCGGCAAGCGCGACGTTTACGACGACCGCTCGCTCGGGCTGAAGGCGTTGCGGCGGAACGTCTCGCTGCACGTGGTCGATCTCGCCGCGCTCATCGATGAGCGGCCCGATCTCGCGCATGAGATGATGACCGAACTGATCGCGCTGTTCGAGGCGCGCGAACTTGAGCCACCGAAGGTGACGGTTTTCCCCGCCGGAAAGGTGACGGAAGCTTTCCGCACTTTCGCGGAAGCGCGGCATGTCGGAAAGATCGCCATCGATCTCGACGATCCGACACTTCACCTGCGCATGGCGCGTGATGAAATGCCGGTCGATTCCCGCGGCAGCTATCTGGTCACCGGCGGGCTGTCCGGATTCGGCTTCGAAATCGCGCGCATGCTGGCGCAATCCGGCGCCGGCCGCGTCGTGCTGGTGTCGCGCTCCGGCTCGGCATCGGGGGAAATCAAACAGCGCATCGCGCGCCTGCAACAGGCCGGCGCGGATATCGTCGTACGCGCCGTCGACGTTTCGGACGCCGGCGCGATCGACGCGCTCATCGCGGACCTCGCCACGGCTGCGCTGCCGCTCAAGGGCATCGTTCATGCGGCGGTCGCCTATGCCGACGCGCTTTTGCCCGAGATGACCGCGGGCCGCATCGAAAGCGTGTTCAAGCCGAAAGTCGTAGGCGCGCTCAATCTGACGCGCGCGGTGCTCGCACGCGGGGTCAGCCTCGACTTCTTCCTGTCGCTGTCTTCGCTCGCGCAGGTAATCGGCTGGCGCGGACAGTTCAACTACGCCGCCGCCAACGCCTTCCTTGAAGGTCTCGCCGCTGCGCAGCGCGCGCACGGCATTGGGGGTTCTTGCATCAATCTCGGCATGCTCGCGGAATCCGGTTTCGTCGCGCGCAGCGCCGCCATGACCGATTATCTTAAGAGCGCCGGCTGGCGGCCGATCTCGAACGAACAGGCGCTCCGCGCGGTGGGCACAGCGCTCGCGAGCGAAAGCGCAACGCTGACTTTCGCAGCAGCGGACTGGAAAGCGCTCACGCAAGGCGAGCCGGCGCTGGCCGGCCGCCCGCGCCTTTCGCCTTTGATCGCGGAAATGGGCGCCGGCGGCGCCGAAGGCCTCACCCGCCTGCCGCCTTCGGCGCGCAAAGCCGCGGCGCTGGCCGCGATCCGCAACGAAGTCGCCGCCGTGCTGCGGCTCGACGCGGGCAAGATCGCGGCCGGCGACCTGCTCGGCGATCTCGGCCTCGACTCGCTGTCGTCGTTCGAATTGTGGCACCGCATCGAAGCGGCGCTGGCCATGCCGGTGCCACTCGCACGCTTCGCGGAAGCGGCGAGCGTCGAGGCGTTGGCCGATCTCGCCTGCGCCATCGCCGCCGAATCGGATGCGCCTACGCCGGAAGGCGCGGCAGTACTCGATACTCCCGTGAGCGGGTGAACGACGGAGTGCCCTACCGCTCCGGCTTGCAGAAGCTGCGGTAGAGCGCCGAAATGATCTCGATGACTTCGGGGCGAGCGATCGAATACAATACGCTTTTGCCGTTGCGGCGGGCCTCGACCAGATCGTCGGCGCGTAGCCGCGCGAGCTGCTGCGATACGGCGGCCTGGCGCATGTTCAGGATCTGCTCCAGCTCGTTGACGGTCTTTTCGCCCTCGATGAGCTGGCAGAGAATGACGAGCCGCGTCTCATGCGAGAGCGCCTTGAGGAAATCCGCGGCTTTGCAGGCCTTTGCGAGCATGGCCTCGGTGTCGAGCGGCGGCGACACAGGCCGGTCCTTCTCCTCGCTGGCTGTCGATGGCATTTGCATCCGATGAGCAGGCCCCATGGCGCCGGCCGAATTGGAGGACGGCACCCCAAAAACGTTAGATTTCATAGGCTTTGCAGATACGACTGTCCACAGATGGGCGCCGATACCGTTATTGGAAGAGCCCCGGGCAAATTCCCGGCACGGTCGCGCGCCGGCCATCCGGAACTCGGGAGTTCCCTTAACTCATTATTTCCATTACGGAAATCCCCATACAGGGCGCCGGCCTGCCGCCCGCTCTTATCATGGAATGTGGCTTGCCCGCCACGCGTGCTGCATTTTTGTGACGCCCGGGCGAAAATACCGTTCCGGACTTGACGCAACAATCTTCGTGATATTCACTAATTTGAATAGATAAATAACAAGACTGGGAAGAGCGCCAAAACTTTTGCGCGGTGGCCGGTCCCATACGACCGGCATTCCGCGGGTTCGCTGGGCAGCCCTTTCCATCCTGAAGGTTGTATTCGGAGCGTCGGAACGGACGGTCCGCCGACGATACCACCAATGGCCGCGCTCGAGGGCGCGTAACAGGGGGCTAAAAATGACACGTTGGCTGGGGTCTACCGCGAATAAAGCGGCGAAAATAGCGGCTTGTTTAACCGTCGTTTCGTTCGCCGGAGGCGCCGCGCAGGCGACCGAGGGTTACTTTCAGTACGGCTATGGCGCCCGCCAAGGTGCGCTCGGCGGCGCCGGCGTTGCCGATTCGCGCGATGCGATGTCGCTCTCGCTCAACCCGGCCGGTCTGGTTGACGTGGGCCGCCAGTTCCAGGTTGGCGCATCGCTGTTCGCGCCCTTCCGCAGCTATGATGCGACCGGGGCCGGTTTCGTCGCACGGGGCTCGCACGACAGCAACAGCAACTACTTCGTCGTACCCAATCTCGCCTACAGCAGCCCGATCGATATGAATTCGGCCTGGGGCGTGGCGCTGTTCGGAAACGGCGGCATGAACACCAATTGGCCGGACATGAAGCGGTCAGCCACCAGCTCCCCCTGCCCGCCGGGTACATCGGGTACCGGCGTATTCTGCGATGGTAAGGCCGGCGTCGACCTGATGCAGGCCTTCCTGGCGTTCGGTTACGCTCATCGAATCGGCAACATGTCGTTCGGCGTCTCGCCGGTGCTGGCCATCCAGCGCTTCAAGGCCAACGGCCTTGCCGCTTTTGGAATCATGGGCGTTTCATCGGATGCGGCCCACCTATCCGACAACGGCTACGATTATTCTTACGGCGGCGGCGTACGCGTGGGCGGGCAGTGGAGTCTCGCCCCCAACTTCCGGGTCGGCGTGTCCGGCCAGACCCCGATGTGGATGACGAAATTCGACAGGTATTCCGGCCTGTTCGCCAATGGCGGCAGCTTCGACATCCCGGCCAACGTCACCGCCGGCGTCGCCTGGGATGCGATGCCGAACCTCACGCTAATGGCCGATTATAAGCACATCTTCTATGGGAGCATCCCGTCGATTGCCAATTCGTCGGCCATCACCGGGCCAGGCGTGCTCGGCACCAGCGGCGGCCCCGGCTTCGGCTGGCACGATATCGACATCGTCAAGCTCGGCGTCGAGTGGCGCGCCACCCCGGTCTGGACGCTGCGTGCCGGCTATGCCCACAATACCAATCCGATCAAGTCCACCGACGTAATGTTCAATATTCTGGCGCCGGGTGTAGTCACTGACCATATCACTGCGGGCTTCGCCTACAAGTATTCGCCGAATTCGACCATCGAATTTGCCGCAGCCTATGTTCCATCGCAACACGTTTCAGGTCCTGATCCGTTCGGTGCGCCGGGCAGCACCATTGACATCGGCATGCATCAGTATCAGTTCACTGTCGGCTGGACCTATCAGTTCGATGCGCCGGCGCCCGTGCCGGCGAGGTTGATCACCAAGTAAGGAGACGGTCGATGGAAGCCGTGCGTACCCATGGGACAAATTGATACGGTTACACTCGTTGGGCTCGGCGGCTTCCTGATCGGTCTGGTGTTCGGCGCGGTCGCCCAGCGCACGAACTTCTGCACCATGGGCGGAATCTCCGACATCGTCCTGATGGGCGACGGCCGCCGCTTCAGGGCCTGGGTGCTGGCGATCGCGGTGGCGATCGTCGGGACGCAGGCCCTTCACTTTGCGGGCCTCATCGACATCAACAAGTCGATCTATCTCACCGCCAATTTCGGCTGGCTCGGCGCCATCATCGGCGGCCTGATGTTCGGCTTCGGCATGACGCAAGCCGGCGGCTGCGGCAGCAAGACACTGGTCCGTCTCGGCTCCGGCAATCTGAAGTCGATGATCGTCGCGCTGGTGCTCGGCCTGTTCGCCTACATGACCCTGCGCGGCCTGATCGCGCTCCTGCGCGTGCAGATCGAGACCACCAATATCGACCTCAAGGCGCACGGCCTTTCCAACCAGAACCTCGGCGAGATGGCGGGCCAAACGCTCGGCATCGCGGCAGGTCCTGCGCGCGCGGTCGCGGCGGCCGTCCTGGCCGTCGCTTTCCTTTTGTTCTGCTTCAAGGACGCCGAGTTCCGCAAGAGCGGCCGCGACATCGTCGCCGGGGTCGTCATCGGACTGTGCGCGGTCGCCGGATGGTATCTCACCGGCGTGCTGGCGGCGGACGAATTCAACCCGGTTCAGCTCGCCTCGATCACCTTCGTGGCGCCGATCGGCGACAGCCTGCAATATCTGATGACCTTCACCGGCTCGACGATCAATTTCGGCATCGCGACGGTCGGCGGCGTCATCGCCGGCAGTTTCCTGATGTCAATCTTAACCGGGACCTTCCAGGTGGAAAGCTTCGTCGACCGCAGCGACCTCTCGCGCCATCTCTTCGGCGGCGCGCTGATGGGCACGGGCGGCGTGATGGCGCTCGGCTGCACCATCGGCCAGGGCATCACCGGCATGTCGACGCTCGCGCTCGGCAGCCTGATCGCCTGGCTCTCGATCATGGCCGGCGGCTGGCTCGGCATCAAATATCTCGAGGAAGGGACGTTCCTCGGCGCCCTGCGCGCGGCGTTCGTGCGGGGGTGAGGCCCCTGCCCGTCAACATACTCCGTGTCCCCCATCCTTCGAGACGCCGCCTACGGCGGCTCCTCAGGATGAGGCGGAGAGATGCTGCGGCGTACTGAATCATAGCACGATACAAGCAATTGACATTTGTATCACTTAATGATACACGTCTCTCGTGATCAAAGGCTTCAAGGACCGCGCCACCGAAGCCGTCTTCCGTGGTGAGAGCCCGAAGGGGTTCCCGTCCGATCTGGTCAAGATCGCGCGCCGCAAGCTCGGCTATCTCCATGCTGCGAACGATTTGCGCGATTTGCGTCTGCCGCCCGGCAATCGCCTTGAAGCGCTGAGCAGGGATCGGCAGGGCCAGCACTCGATCCGGATCAATGACCAGTTCCGGATCTGTTTTCGATGGACACCGGAAGGCCCGGCCGATGTCGAGTTCACGGACTATCACTGAGGACCGCCATGCCCAAAAAGCTCCCTCCCCTCCATCCCGGCGAAATCCTGCGCGAGGAATTCCTGGTGCCGCTGGGGCTGTCCGCCGGCGCGCTGGCGAAGGCGATGGGCGTGCCGCGCACGCGCGTCGAGCGCATCGCGGCCGAGACGACGGGCATCACCGCCGACACCGCACTGCGCCTGGGCAAGGCGCTCGGCACATCGGCGCAGCTCTGGCTCAATCTGCAAAACCGCTACGACATGGAGACCGCGGAGCGCGCGCTCGGCAAGGAGCTCGCCCGGATCGCACGCGTGACGCCCGACGCGGCGTGACATCCCGATAGGACAGCCCTGACGAACGGGTCGATGGCCGCGCGGGAACTCATTTGATCAGCGCATCATAATCCGCGTGCGATCCGATCCAGAACCACAACAGCCCGTCATCGACTTCCGCCGCCAACGCGCGATAGCGCAGCCCGACGCGCACCGACCAATAGCGGCCAACCTTCTTCAAGCGCAATGACGGATGCTGCGGATCGTTCTTCAGCAGCGCATAGTTCTTGTCGGCGAGTTCTCGCACCGACGCGGGAAGCTTCTCGTAGGCTTCCCAGAACGCCGCACTGGCAAAATGCCTCATAATTCGCGCGCGCGGCCATTGCGAAAATCGGCCAGCGCGGCTTCCGCGAGCCGGTCGAGCTTTCCGCTATTCGCGTCGCGCTCGATTTTCTGATCGAAGCGCGCGGCCTGGAATTCCTCGAACCATGCGCGGAAGCGATCGAACTCGCTGGGGGCGAGTTGCGCCACGGCCTTTTCGATGTCTTCGAGCTTGGTCATGGCGGAAAGATAGCACGAAAGTGCCATACTTTGATTAATAATATGTTCCTAGAATTATTGCCCCCCTTTCCATCTGACTCTATTCCTTCCCATCGCACCCACCCGGGGCATTTCCATGAGGCGTCATGAGGGCGGGGCGGGTCCGGTACGCCGCAGTCCATCGAGATTACACGGCGTACTGGATCCCCGCTCGCGTTCGCTCACGCTCACTTGGCGGGGATGACAACAGAGAGGCTGGCGCCCTACCCCACCACCCGGTCCGCATCCCTCAGCACCACATAGATCGCCGGGATCACCAGCACGGTGAGCAGCGTCGAGGAGGCGAGGCCGAACAGCAGCGAGATCGCGAGGCCCTGGAAGATCGGGTCGAGCAGGATCGTCGCCGCGCCGATCATGGCGGCGAGCGCCGTCAACATGATCGGCTTGAAGCGCACGGCGCCGGCTTCCAACAGCACCTCGCGCAAAGTCTTGCCCTGCCCAGCCCCGTGCCGGATGAAATCCACCAGCAGGATCGAATTGCGCACGATGATGCCGGCGAGCGCGATGAAGCCGATCATCGAGGTCGCGGTGAAAGGCGCGCCGAACAGCCAGTGCCCGAGCACGATGCCGATCAGCGTGAGCGGGATCGGCGTCAGGATCACCAGCGGCAGCTTGAAGCTGCCGAACTGCGCCACCACCAGAATGTAGATGCCGACGATGGCGACCATGAAGGCGGCACCCATGTCGCGGAAGGTCACGTAAGTGATCTCCCATTCGCCGTCCCAGAGGATCGACGGCTTGCTTTCGTCCTCCGGCTGGCCGTGGAAGCGGATCGTCGGTTTGCCGAGCGCGCCCCAATCATGCGCGTCGATCTTGGAATCGACATCGAGGATGCCGTAGATCGGCGCCTCGTAGGCCCCGGCCAGTTCCGCCATGACCATGTCGGTGAAACGTCCGTCGCGCCGGAAGACGGTCGGCGAGCCGGTTTCCTTGGTGACGCGCACGACGTCGCCCAGTTCGACCACCGTCTTGTTGCCCGGCACGCTATTGGCCGGCACCGGCGTGGAGGCCAAGAGCTCGCTCCACGACAGATTGCTCTTGGGCAGGCGCACCACGATCTCGATCGGATCGCGGCCCTCGCCGCGATGCGAATAGCCGACGGTGACGCCACCGAACAGCGCCGCGATGGTGTCGTAGACGTCGCGCTGCTCGACGCCGAAATATTCGAGCCGGTCCTGGTCGATGGAAATGCGCAGGCGCGGGCGCGGCTCGCCGATCGAGTCGTCGATGTCGGCGACATAGGGCACCGCGGCGAACAGCTTCTTGAGCTCTTCCGCAACCGCGCGGCGCGTCTTGGAATCCGGACCGTAGACCTCGGCCAAGAGCGTCGCCAGCACCGGCGGTCCCGGCGGCACTTCGACCACCCGCGCCACGGTGCCTTTCGGCAGGGCGACGCTCTTCAGCCGCGCGCGCAAATCGAGCGCGATCTGATGGCTCGTGCGCGAACGCTCGTCCTTGCCGGCGAGGTTGAGATGCAGCTCGCCCAGCTCGGGGAGTTCGCGCACGTAATAATGCCGCACCAAGCCGTTGAAGTTGAACGGCGCCGGCGTGCCGGCATAGGTCTCGATCGAGCGGATTTCCGGAATCCCGCGCGCAACATCGGCGATCGAGAACAGCGTACGCTCGGTGTCCTCGAGCGTGGCACCCTCGGGCAGATCGACCACCACCGCCATTTCCGACTTGTTGTCGAACGGCAAGAGCTTCACCGTCACGCTCTTGGTCACGAACAAAATACAGACGGCGAGCGTCGCGAGACCGACGCCGATCAGGAAGGTCCAGGCCGAGCGGCGCGTGCGCACGATGGGCGTGGCGAAGCGCCGGTAGAGGCGGCCGAGCATGCCTTCGTCATGCGCGGATTCGTGCATGTGCAGCGCCTGACCTTCGGGATGCAGGCGCAGCATCAGCCAGGGCGCGATCACCATCGCGACGAAGAACGAGAACAGCATCGCGGCCGAGGCGTTCGCCGGGATCGGCGCCATATAGGGGCCCATCAGGCCCGAAACGAACAGCATCGGCAGCAGCGCCGCGACCACCGTGAGCGTGGCGACAATGGTCGGGTTGCCGACTTCGGCCACCGCCTCGATCGAGGCCTGCAGGCGCGAGCGGCCGTCGCGCATCGCCCAGTGACGCGCGATGTTCTCGATCACCACGATGGCGTCGTCGACCAAAATGCCGATGGCGAAGATGAGCGCGAACAGACTCACGCGGTTGATGGTGTAGCCCATCACCTTGGCGGCGAAGAGCGTGAGCAGGATGGTGGTCGGGATCACGACCAGCGTCACCAGCGCCTCGCGCCAGCCGATGGCGAAGGCGATCAGCACCACGATCGAGATGGTGGCAAGGCCGAGATGGAACAAAAGCTCGTTGGCCTTGTCGTTGGCGGTCTCGCCATAGTCGCGGGTGACCGTGACGTTGACGTCGTGCGGCACCAGC
>JAKAHJ010000190.1 GCA_021815055.1 Pseudomonadota bacterium
ATTTCTCTGGTTCGAACCTATAGGAACTTAAACAATGGCTGACCTGCAGAAGATCGTCGACGAATTGTCGAGCCTGACCGTCCTGGAAGCGGCGGATCTGGCGAAGATGCTGGAAGAGAAGTGGGGTGTCTCGGCTGCTGCCGCCGTCGCCGTGGCGGCCGGTCCGGCCGGCGCTGCGGGCGGCGCCGCTGCCGTCGAAGAGAAGACCGAGTTCAACGTCGTTCTGGCCGCCGCCGGCGACAAGAAGATCGAGGTCATCAAGGAAGTGCGTGCGCTCACCGGTCTCGGCCTCAAGGAGGCCAAGGACCTGGTCGAGGGCGCGCCCAAGTCGGTCAAGGAAGGTGTCGGCAAGGAGGAGGCCGAGAAGATCAAGGCCACCCTCGAGAAGGTCGGCGCCAAGGTTGAGCTCAAGTAAGCGCAGCTTACTTGAGCGAAATCCCCGGGCGAGCGCGTAGCGCGAGACCCGGGGATCCCGAGACGAAATCCCCGGGCGAGCGCGCAGCGCGAGACCCGGGGATCCCAACCGAAAGGTCCGAGCCCTGCCAGCGCGAGGCCATGCGGGGCAGGGGTCGGCCAGCTTCGGGGACGGAACCGCCCCCGGGGGACTTCAGGAAACCCGATCGCATCCTATATGCGGGGTTTCGGACAGTGCGAGGATGCCGGTGGCGCGTTTTCCGCTACCCGAGAGGATGACCGTGGCGGGCTAAAAGCCCGGCCATGAGGGAAGTAAAAAGAGTGCGGCGGGTTCGGGCGGACGCCCCGAATCACATAGAACCGGACGGCCCCGACGCCTGTCCTGATGGTCGCGATGGATTGCGGCTGTTCGGAGAGGCGCCCACGGCCCGCCGGCCAAAATCGAATCGAGAGAGAAGAAGATGGCGCAGACGTTTACCGGTCGCAAGCGCGTTAGGAAGTTTTTCGGCTCAATCAAGGAAGTGGCGGAGATGCCGAACCTCATCGAGGTTCAGAAGGCGTCTTACGACCAGTTTCTTCTCGTGCAGGAACCGCCGGGCGGCCGTCCGGACGAGGGCCTGCAGGCGGTGTTCAAGTCGGTCTTTCCGATCAAGGATTTTTCCAACACCTCTCAGCTCGATTTCGTCGCCTACGAATTCGATCCGCCGAAATACGACGTCGACGAGTGCCGCCAGCGCGGCATGACCTTCGCTGCGCCCCTTAAGGTCAAGCTGCGGCTGATCGTGTTCGACGTGGACGAGGAGACCGGCGCGCGTTCGGTCAAGGACATCAAGGAACAGGATGTCTACATGGGCGACATCCCGCTCATGACCAATAACGGCACGTTCATCGTGAACGGCACCGAGCGAGTCATCGTCTCGCAGATGCATCGTTCGCCCGGCGTGTTCTTCGACCACGACAAGGGCAAGACCCATTCCTCGGGCAAGCTGCTGTTCGCCGCCCGTATCATTCCCTATCGCGGCTCCTGGCTCGACATCGAGTTCGACGCCAAGGACATCGTCTATGCGCGCATCGACCGTCGCCGCAAGATTCCGGTGACGTCGCTGCTCTATGCCCTCGGGCTGGACGGCGAGGAGATCCTGCGCACGTTCTACAAGCACGTCTCCTATAAGCGCGCCAAGGAAGGCTGGCGCGTACCTTTCGACGCCAACCGCATGCGCGGCTACAAGGCGATCAACGACCTGGTCGACGCCGACACCGGCAAAGTGGTGGTGGAGGCCGGCAAGAAGCTCACCGTGCGCCAGGCCCGCCAGCTCGCCGAGAAGGGCCTCAAGGCCCTGCGCATGACCGACGACGAACTGATCGGCCACTACGTCGCCGAGGATCTCGTCAATCCGAAGACCGGCGAAATCTATATGGAGGCCGGCGATGAGATCACCGAGAAGAACCTCAAGGTTCTGATCGAGCAGGGCTACAAGGAACTGCCGCTGCTCGACATCGACCATGTCAATGTCGGCGCCTATATCCGTAACACGCTCGCCGTCGACAAGAACATGACGCGCGAGGACGCGCTGTTCGACATCTACCGCGTCATGCGCCCGGGCGAGCCACCGACGGTGGACACTGCGGAAGCGATGTTCCGCTCGCTGTTCTTCGATTCGGAGCGCTACGATCTTTCGGCGGTCGGCCGCGTGAAGATGAACATGCGCCTCGAGCTGGACGCGCCCGACACGCTGCGCGTGTTGCGCAAGGACGACATCATCGCCGTCATCAAGACCCTGGTCGACCTGCGCGACGGCAAGGGCGAGATCGACGACATCGACAATCTCGGCAACCGCCGGGTGCGTTCGGTCGGCGAATTGATGGAGAACCAGTACCGCATCGGCCTGTTGCGCATGGAGCGCGCGATCAAGGAGCGCATGTCGTCGGTCGATATCGACACCGTCATGCCGCAGGACCTGATCAACGCGAAGCCTGCGGCCGCCGCGGTGCGCGAGTTCTTCGGCTCCTCGCAGCTTTCGCAGTTCATGGACCAGACCAATCCGCTGTCGGAGATCACGCACAAGCGCCGTCTCTCCGCGCTCGGCCCGGGCGGTCTTACGCGCGAGCGCGCCGGCTTCGAGGTGCGCGACGTGCATCCGACGCATTACGGCCGCATCTGCCCGATTGAGACGCCGGAAGGTCCTAACATCGGCCTGATCAACTCGCTCGCGACCTATGCGCGGGTGAACAAATACGGCTTCGTGGAAACGCCTTATCGCAAGGTGAAGGACGGCCGCGTCACCGACGAGGTGATCTATCTCTCGGCCATGGAAGAAAGCCGCCACGCGGTCGCGCAGGCCAACGCCGCGGTCGACGCCAAGGGCAAGTTCACCGAGGATCTGATCGTCTGCCGTCAGGCCGGCGACGTGCACCTCGTGCCGCGCGACAAGGTCGACTTCATGGACGTGTCGCCGAAGCAGCTTGTGTCGGTGGCCGCCGCGCTCATTCCGTTCCTCGAGAACGACGACGCCAACCGCGCGCTCATGGGCTCGAACATGCAGCGCCAGGCGGTGCCGCTGGTTCGCGCAGAGGCGCCGTTCGTCGGCACCGGCATGGAAGGCGTGGTGGCGCGCGACTCGGGCGCCTCAATTGCCGCGCGCCGCACCGGCGTGGTCGATCAGGTGGACGCCACCCGTATCGTCATCCGCGCCACGGAAGAGACCGACCCGGCCAAGCCCGGCGTCGATATCTACCGGCTGATGAAGTACCAGCGCTCCAACCAGAATACCTGCATCAACCAGCGTCCGCTGGTGAAGGTGGGCGATCGCGTGGTCAAGGGCGACATCATTGCCGACGGCCCCTCGACCGATCTCGGCGAACTCGCGCTCGGCCGCAACGTGCTGGTCGCGTTCATGCCGTGGAACGGCTACAATTTCGAGGATTCGATCCTGCTCTCCGAGCGGATCGTGAAAGACGACGTGTTCACGTCCATCCACATCGAGGAATTCGAGGTGATGGCGCGCGACACCAAGCTCGGCCCCGAGGA
>JAKAHJ010000057.1 GCA_021815055.1 Pseudomonadota bacterium
CACCTGCAGCGAGAAGTGGGAGGTCGCCAACCGCGTTGGCCTCGAGCTTGCCAATATTCATCCGCGTCCGCCGGCGGTGCGGCTGTTCGACGCCGGCGTCGGCGACGGCACCGTGCTCGCGCGCGTCATGCGCTCGATGCACGATCGTTTCCCGACCATGCCGTTCTATATCGTTGGCAAAGAGATCAGCCTCGAGGACGTCCGCCTGACGCTGCACAAGATGGCGGACCGCTTCGTCGAGCATCCTTCCACCGTGCTGGTGCTGACCAACCTCGCCTATGCCGAGGCGCCGTGGCTGGCCGTGAAATCGCTTTCGGCGGCGACCAGCCTGGTGTGGAAAGAGCTCGCCATGGAAGGCGGCACGGCGGCGAGTTTCGAGCAGCAGATCACCGCGCTCGAGCCGTTCCTGGCCGAGAACTGGAAGGCGCGTGTGTCGCCGAAAAGCGGTAATCCCGTGTACGAGCGGCCAGTGATCCTGGTGCTCTACCGCGACGACCACAAATTCCTGCTCGACCAGATCGTGCCGAAGCCCGGCGGCACCGTCGCCGATTACGATCTCGTTATCGCCTCCCAGCCATACCGCGCGCGCGCCTCGCTCGAATTCAAGGCCAAGCGCGTGCTGGCGCCGCTCGCCCGTTCGCTCGGGCCGGGCGGGCGCATGATCGCGATCCATTCCTACGGCAACGACCCGGGCATGGACATCATCCATAAGGTCTGGCCGAACGACAATCCGTTCACGCACAGCCGCCACGATCTGCTCAAGGCGGTGAAGCAGGAGTTGGGCTCCGCCGGCCGCGATCTCAACTTCAACGCTTATTCCGACCAGCGTTCGCTGTTCCGCTACGACATGCACACGCTGCCGTCGGAAATCTCCTCCTCGATCGGCACGTCCACGCTGCTCGCGGCCTGGAACGCCGCGATCTATGTGGCGCAGATCGAGGACGACCGGTTGAGCGACGTCAACAGCGACCGCCGCTATATCGACGCCACGCGCGACGCGTTGCAGCAGCACGGCGGCCTGTGGTTCTACGACGAATCCTTCGTCATCTCGCGCCGCCGGGAGTGAGTATGCCCGCGCGCATGATCCCGAAAAGTGGGAACCGGTTTTCGGAAAAGATCATGCGCCAGGAAGAAAGTGTCATGGCCGATACCGTGACCGCGCGTGGGCCGGCCGCTTTTGCGCGGCGCTTTTCGCTTGAGGTCACGCGCCCCGGCGCGACCGAGGTCGGCGAGCTCTCCCGCCTGTTGCTGCCGGGCACGCCGGTCTATTTCACTGCGGTGCCGACCGTCGCCTCGCAGGAGATCGTCGAAGGCGCGGTGCGGCTGCGCCGTGCCGGACTCGAGCCGGTGGTCCATATCGCGGCCCGGCGGCTCGCGAGCGCCGAGGCGCTGGGCGGGCTCCTTGCTCGGCTGCATGGAGAGGCCGATGTGCGCCGGCTCCTGGTGATCGGCGGCGATGTCGATGCTGCCGGGCCCTATCCCGATGCGCTCGCCGTGATCCAGAGGGGCAGGCTGCGCGAAGCCGGCATCGCGGAAATCGGCATCGGTGCCTATCCGGAGGGACATCCGCGCATCCCGCCCGGTCGGCTCGAAGCGGCGCTTGACGAGAAGATCGCCGCCGCAACCGCGTCAGGGTTGCGGGTCGACATCGTCAGCCAGTTTTCGTTCTCGCCGGAGCGGATCGTGGCCTGGCTCAAGCAATTGCGCGCCTGCGGCATCAACCGGCCGGTAAAGGTCGGCATGGCCGGGCCGACCAGCGTGCCGGCGCTTCTCCGTTTCGCCAAGCGCTGCGGGGTGTCGGCCACGCTGCGCGGATTGGCATCGGGGGCGGCGGCCTCCCTGATCGGCCACGTCGGGCCCGACCGCATCCTCGAAGCGCTGTCTACGGCCGAGGGGCTCGGCGACATCGCACCGCACTATTTTTCGTTCGGCGGCACAGTTGAGACTGCACGCTACGCATGCGAAGCCGCCGCAGGACGACACGGCGCCAGCCGTGCTATGGCTCACCCAAATTGAGCCCGCCCCCATCGGGACGGCGGGCATTTCTGGAGGAAACGATGACGCAAAGAACCAAACCGCCATTCCGGGCCGATCATGTCGGCAGCATCTTGCGCACGGCGCCGGTGAAGGAAGCGCGTGCCAAGCGCGAGAAGGGCGAGATCACCGCGGCTCAACTGAAGGAAATCGAGGACCGCGCGATCATCAAGATCATCCAGAAGCAGGAAGAGGTGGGGCTCAAGGCCATTACCGACGGCGAATTCCGCCGCTCCTGGTGGCACTTCGACTTCTACGGCATGCTCGACAACGTCGAGATCTACGAGCTCGACCACGGCATCCAGTTCCAGGGCGTGCAGACCAAGCCGCGCTCGATCAAGGTCACCGGGAAGATCGGTTTTTCCAACCATCCGATGATCGAGCACTTCAAATTCCTCAAACAACACACCAAACAGACGCCGAAGATGTGCATCCCGGCGCCGTCGACCTTCCACTTCCGGCTCGAGCCGAATGCGGTGAGCAAGGCCGCCTATGCCAACCGCGACGCGATTTTCGACGATCTCGCGGTCGCCTATCAGAAGGCGATCAAGGCGTTCTATGACGCCGGCTGCCGCTATCTGCAGTTCGACGACACCGCCTGGGCCTATCTCTGCTCGCAGGCGGAATTGCAGAAAGCGCGCGACCGCGGGCTCGATGTCGACCACCTGCAGGACTCCTACGCCAAATGCATCAACAAGGCGCTGGAGGCGCGGCCCGCCGACATGGTGATCACCACCCATGTCTGCCGCGGCAATTTCCGTTCCACCTTTATCTCTTCCGGCGGCTATGAGCCGGTGGCGGAAACGCTGCTCGCCAGGTGCAATTACGACGGCTACTTCCTCGAATACGACACCGACCGCGCCGGCGGCTTCGAGCCGCTGCGCTTCCTGCCCAGGGGCAACAAGATCGTGGTGCTCGGCCTCGTCACGTCGAAGTCGGGCCGGTTGGAGCCGCGCGAGGACGTGAAGAAGCGTATCGAAGAAGCGACCAAATATGTCGCGCTCGATCAGCTCTGCCTCTCGCCGCAATGCGGCTTTGCCTCGACCGAGGAAGGCAATGTGCTGGCCGAGGACGAGCAGTGGGCCAAGCTGCGCATGATCGTAGAATTGTCGCAGGAAGTTTGGGGTTAGCGGCGGGCCGCTAAGATGCTGTCATCGCCCGCGAAGGCGGGCGATCCAGTATTCCGCAGCCTATCGAGAGCGCACGGCGTACTGGATCCCGGGTCTCGCTTCGCTCGCCCGGGACGACACGGAGAATTCCGGGAGGATTCATGCAACGCACGCTGCCGCCGTTCCGCGCCGACCACGTCGGCAGCCTGTTGCGCACCGCGCCGCTGAAGGAAGCGCGCGCGCGGCGCGAGAAGGGCGAGATCGCCGCGGAACAACTGCAAGAAGTCGAAGACCGCGAGATCGAGAAAATCGTCAAGAAGCAGGAAGAAATCGGGCTCAAGCTCGCCACCGACGGCGAATTCCGCCGCTCCTGGTGGCACTTCGATTTCTTCAGGGGCCTGCAGGGCGTCGATCTTGTCAGCGCGCCGCCGATCAAATTCCACGGCGTCGTGACCAAGTCCGAGGCGATCAAGATCAACGGCAAGGTCGATTTCGCCGGCCATCCGCAACTCGAGCATTTCAAATTCCTGAAGGCGCATTGCAAGGTCACGCCCAAGATGTGCATCCCAGCGCCCTCGACCTTCCACTTCCGTCAGGGCCGCGCGATGGTTTCCAAGGAGGTCTATCCCGATCTCGACCGGTTCTTCGAGGATGTCGCGCTTGCCTGGAACAAGGCGATCCGCGCTTTCTACGACGTGGGCTGCCGCTATCTGCAACTCGACGACACCGCCTGGGCGATGATCTGCGATCCGCACGAGCGCGACGGATCGAAGAAGCGTGGCGACGATCCCGACCGGTTGCCGGCGATCTATGCCCGCGTTACCAATGCCGCGCTCGCCGGCAAGCCGGCGGACATGAAGATCACCATGCATTCCTGCCGCGGCAATTTCCGCTCCACTTTCATCGCCTCCGGCGGTTACGAATTTGTAGCCGCGCATCTGCTCGCGCATACCGATCTCGACGGCTATTTCCTCGAATACGATAGCGACCGCGCCGGCGGCTTCGAGCCGCTGCGTCATTTCCCCAAGGGCGACAAGCAACTTGTGCTCGGCTTGGTCACTTCCAAGAGCGGGCGGCTTGAGCAAAAGGACGACATCAAGCGGCGCGTCGACGAAGCCACGAAATATGTCGCGCTCGATCAGCTCTGCCTCTCGCCGCAATGCGGCTTTGCCTCGACCGAGGAAGGCAATGTGCTGGCCGAGGAGGAGCAGTGGGCGAAACTGAGGATGATCGTGGAAGTGGCGGAAGAAGTGTGGGGGACATGATGGATCGTGTCCCGGGCGCAGCGCAATGCGAAGCTCCGCTCGTGCCGCACCGCGTCCCGGACACGATGCTGTAGGACCGGACTTCGCCATGCCCCTCGACCCCGACAAGCTCCTCTCCCTCCAGCTCCCCGACGTCGAGCAGACTTACGGGCCGCGCGACTGCATCATCTATGCTCTCGGCGCCGGTTTCGGCTTCGATCCGCTCGACAAGGAGCAACTCGCATTCGTTTACGAGAAGAACCTGAAAGCCGTGCCGACCTACGCGCTGGTGCAGGGCTATACGCCTTCTTGGCTGTTCACCGCCGACGCGGGTGTGACGCAGGCCATGACCGTGCATGGCGAACAGGCCGTGATCCTGCACGAGCCGGTCGCGCCGCAAGGCACGGTGGTTCGGCGCAGCCGCATCGTCGATGTGATCGACAAGGGCGCGGACAAGGGCGCCTTGGTCTATTCCGAGCATCAGGTGATCGACAAGGCGAGCGGCCGCTTGCTCGCCACGCTGAAACAGACCACCTTTTGCCGCGCCGATGGCGGCTTCGGCGGCTCCCGCCGCGAGATGCCGCCACCGCATGCGGTCCCTGCGCGCGCGCCCGACCTCACCTGCGACCTGCCGACCCGGCCGGAAGCGGCGCTCATCTACCGCCTGTCCGGCGACACCAATCCGCTGCATGCCGATCCCGATTTCGCGCGCGCCGGCGGCTATCCGCGCCCGATCCTGCACGGGCTGGCGACATTCGGCGTGGCCGCCCATGCGCTGCTCAAATGCGTGTGCGGTTACCGGCCGGAGCGGCTCACCGCCATGGCCGGGCGCTTTTCCGCCCCGGTGTTCCCGGGCGAGACCATCCGCACCGAGATCTGGCGCGACGGGGCCGTGGCGAGTTTCCGCGCGCGGGTTCTGGAGCGGGATGTGATCGCGATTAATAACGGCCGAGCGGAAATTCGGTAACGGAAGCCCTTGTCCCGGGCGAGGCGCAATGCGAAGCGTTGCGCCGCAGGCCCGGGACCGCCAGAGACCGTGACGGTCCCGGATCGGCGGTGCACCACTGCGTGCTGCACCGCGTCCGGGACATGCAGCGCCGAGAGAAACCGAATGCCCAAACGCCAACCCGAGCACGACGAATTCGCCGACATCCGCGCGGGCGTGCGCGCGCTCTGCGCCAAATTCCCCGGCGAATACTGGCGCGCGCTCGATCGCGAGCGCGCCTATCCGACCGACTTCGTCAAGGCGCTCACCGAGGCCGGCTATCTCGCCGCGCTCATCCCGGAGGATTTTGGCGGCAGCGGCCTTTCGATCAGCGCCGCCGCCGCGATCCTGGAGGAGGTGCACGCCTCCGGCGGCAATGGCGCGGCCTGTCACGCGCAGATGTACATCATGGGCACCATCCTGCGCCACGGCAGCGATGCGCAGAAGCAGCGTTATTTGCCGAAGATCGCGAGCGGCGACTTGCGCCTGCAGGCCTTTGGCGTGACCGAGCCGACTTCGGGCACCGATACGCTGTCGCTGCGCACCACCGCACGGCACGAGGGCGATCATTACGTCATCAACGGGCAGAAGATCTGGACGTCGCGCGCGGAACATTCCGACCTGATGCTGCTGCTCGCGCGCACCACGCCGCGCGAGCAGGTGAACAAACGCACCGACGGGCTCTCGGTGTTCTTGGTCGACATGCGGCTCGCGCAGGGCACCAGCATGACCATCACGCCGATCCGTACCATGATGAACCACGCTACCACGCAGATCTTCTTCGACGACCTGCGCGTGCCGGCGGAAAACATGATCGGCGAGGAAGGCAAGGGCTTCCGCTATATTCTTTCCGGCATGAATGCCGAGCGCATCCTGATCGCGGCGGAATGCATCGGCGACGCCAAGTGGTTCATCGACAAGGCCACGCGCTACGCCAAGGAGCGCGTGCTGTTCGAGCGGCCGATCGGCCAGAACCAGGGCGTACAATTCCCGATCGCGCGCGCCTATGCGCAGATGCGCGCGGCCGAACTGATGGTGCGCGAGGCCGCCCGCAAATACGAAGCGGGCGGCGACATCGGACCGGAGGCCAATATGGCCAAGCTCCTGGCGGCCGACGCCTCCTGGTTCGCGGCCGACATGTGCGTACAGACGCATGGCGGCTTCGGCTTCGCCGAGGAATACGATGTCGAGCGCAAGTTCCGCGAAACGCGACTCTATCAGGTCGCGCCGATTTCCTCCAACATGATCCTGTCTTATTTGGCCGAGCACGTGCTGGGGTTGCCGAGGTCGTATTGATTCGGGCCGCGCCGTGCGGCAGGTTACCTCTCCCCGCATGCGGGGAGAGGTGAGCTATGCCCCTCCCGTTAGAAGGCCTCCTCGTCGTCTCGATCGAACAGGCGGTTGCCGCGCCGCAGTGCACCTGCCGGCTGGCGGATGCCGGCGCGCGCGTGATCAAGGTCGAGCGCCCCGAGGGCGACTTCGCGCGCGACTACGACCACATCGTCCATGGCGAGAGCGCGCATTTCGTTTGGCTCAACCGCGGCAAGCAATCGGTGGTGCTCGATCTCGGCCAAACGCAGGACAAGGCGCTGCTCGAGGCGATGCTCGCCAAGGCCGACGTGTTCGTGCAGAACCTGAAGCCCGGCGCGATCGCCAGGCTCGGCTTCCCCATCGCCCGCTTACGCCGGGACTATCCGCGCCTGATCTGCTGCTCGATTTCCGGCTACGGAGAGAGCGGGCCTTATGCGCAGCGCAAGGCCTATGACCTCTTGATCCAGGCCGAGTCCGGCGTGGCGTCGGTCACCGGCGGGCCGGAAGGCCCGGCGCGCGTCGGCGTTTCGATCGTGGATATCGGCGCAGGTCTGAACGCTTATGAGGCGATCCTGGAAGCGTTGATCGCGCGCGGGCGCCACGGCGAGGGCGCCGAGATTTCCATCTCCATGTTCGACGCTATGGCGGAATGGATGACTATTCCGCTGCTCAATCAGGAATACGGCAATCCCTTCCGACGCGTCGGGCTCGCGCATCCGACCATCGTGCCCTATGGCGTGTTCAAGACGCGCGACGGCGCCGACATTCTGATCGCGATCCAGAACGACCGCGAATGGCGCGTGCTGGCGGACAGGGTGCTGGGCGATGCCGCGCTCGGCAGCGATGCGCGCTTCGCCACCAATCCCAGGCGCAACGAAAACCGCGCCGCGACCGACGCCGCCGTCGCCGCGGTGTTCGCGCGCCACGACGTGGGCCCGTTGATGAAGCTGTTGGAGGCCGCCGACATCGCCTTTGCGCGCGTCAATGATTCCGCCTTGCTCGCCACGCATCCGCACCTGCGCCGTATCACCGTCGACACGCCGAGCGGCCCGGCCGCGACGCCGGCACCCGCGCCGATTCGCGCCGGAGAGACGCGCCGCTACGGTCCGGTCCCGGCGCTCGGCGCACATACGGAGATTGCGCGAAGGGAGTTTTTGGATAGCGTGCCCCGGACGCGGCGCAGCACGTAGCGTGAGCGGAGTGGTGCGCCGCAGATCCGGGGCCCCGGTTGAGAAAGAAAGCGGGGTCCCGGGTCTGCAGCGCACCGTTCGCTTTCGCTCACGCTGCGCAGTACCCGGGACACGAGTCGCTCAATCGATCGCTGCCGCCTCTTCCTTCGCCGCGGCGCTCGCCGCCTGGCGGCGTACGCTGCCGATGATCAGCACCAGCGGGATGGTGAACAGCGTGAGATACATCAGCACCTTGAAATCGTTGAGATAGGCGATCAGCATCGCCTGCTGCGTGACGATGAAATCGAGCAGCGCGCGCCCGAGCTCGGTCTTCATATCGAGATGCGACGCCACATCCGGCATTTGCAGCGCATCGTTGAACGGCGTCACCTGTTCGGTAAGCCGTGCATGCATCGCCGTCGTTTCGCTGGTGAGCTGCGCGATCACCATGGAAATGCCGACCGAAGACCCGATATTGCGCACCAGCGTGGTGATGGCGGTGCCGCCGGTGCGCAGATGTCCGGGTAGCGTCGAGAACGCGACCGACGTGATCGGCACGAACAAAAGTCCGAGGCCGACGCCCTGGATGATCGATGTGACCACGATCGTGGTCTGCGTGACGTCGAGCGAAAAGCCGGTCATGTAATAGAGCGTGCCGCCGGTGAGCAGCAGACCGGTGAGGATGAGATAGCGCGGCTCGATCATGCGCATGAGCTTCGGCGCCGCCATCATGGTGAGCAGCGTGCCGATGCCGCGCGAGCCGAGCAGGAACCCCGCGGTCTGGATCGGATAGCCGAGCAGGCCCTGCATGAAAGGGGTCACCAGTGCCATGGTGCCGAACAGCACCACGCCGATCACAACCATGAACACCACGCCGCTCACGAAGTTGCGGTCCTTGAACATCTCGAAACGCACGAAGGGCTCGGGCGTGGTCAGCGAATGCGCGAAGAAGTAATAGAAGCCGACGCCCGAGACGATCGCCTCGATCCAGATCTCGCGCGCCCCGAACCAACCGACCTGCTCGCCGCGATCGAGCAGCATCTGCAGCGAGCCGATGCCGATCGCGAGCGCAATGAAGCCGAACCAGTCGAAGCGCAGGTGCTCGTGGCGCGGCGTCTCCTCCATGAACAGCATCAGCCCGAGCACGGTGATGACGCCGATCGGGAGGTTGATCAGAAATACCCAGTGCCAGGAATAATTGTCGGTGAGCCAGGCGCCCAATGTCGGGCCCATGATCGGCCCGAGCATGACGCCGACGCCCCAGATCGCCATGGCCTGGCTGCGCTCCTCCACCGAATAGGCGTCGAGCAGCACGGCCTGCGACAGCGGCACCAGCGCGGCGCCGGCCATGCCCTGCAGCAGGCGGAACACCACGATCTGCTCGATGTTCTGCGCCAGCGCGCACAGGAACGAGGCGAGCGTGAAACCGCCGACGCAAATGATGAACAGCTTCTTGCGCCCGAAGCGGTCGGCGAGCCAGCCGATCGGCGCCGTCATGATGGCGGCGGCGACGATATAGGAGGTGAGCACCCAGTTGATCTGGTCGAGCGAGGCCGACAGCGAGCCCTGCATATAAGGCAGCGCCACATTGGCGATGGTGGTGTCGAGCGCCTGCATGATGGTCGCCGTCATCGCGCACATCGTTACCAGCATGCGCAATGTCTTCGGCGACAAAGTCTTGGGCGACAAAGATGCGAAGCGGCCGCTCATTTGCCCGCTTTGGGTTCTTTTGCGTTGGCGATGCCGAACGGCAGCCGGCTATGGCCGGTGTCGATCGACACGTTCACGCTCATGCCCGAGCGCAAGAGGTGCGTGTCCTGGTCCTTGTCGAAGGCGATGCGTACCGGCACGCGCTGCACGACCTTGACCCAGTTGCCGCTGGCGTTCTGCGCCGGCAAGATCGAGAACTGCGCGCCGGTGCCGGGGCTCACCGCCACCACGGTGCCTTTGAACACGTGGTCGGGAAAGGAATCGACATCGAGCGTCGCCTTCTGCCCCAACCGCAGATAGGTGATGTCCGTTTCTTTCGGATTGGCGTCGACCCACGGCGCTTCATCGTCGATCACGCTCAGCACCGGCGAACCGGCCGGCACGAAACGGCCGAGCTGGATATTGTCGACCTGCGTGGCGATGCCGGCGATCGGCGCGCGCACGGTGGTGAAGTTGTAATCGTGCTGCGCGCGGCCCAGGGCCGCTTCGGTCTGCGCGTATTCCGGGAACTTCTCCAATGGCAAGTCGGGATTTCCGAGCAACTGGTTCAGCGTCGCGTCGCGCTGCTGCGCGGTATAGCGCGCCTGCAGTTCCGCCGTCACCAGCCCGGCGGCGGCCTTGTCCACATCGGCCTGCGAGGTAGCCTGGCTCTGCGCCAGCCTTTGCTTGCGTTCGACGTCGCGCTTCTTCAGCTCCACGTTCTTGTCGGCGAGTTCGGCGAGCGACTGGAGTGCCTTGAGGTTGGTCCTGAGCTTGTCGTAGTCGCTGCGCGCGGCGTCGAGCCTGGCGCGCGCGGCTTCGAGCGTGAGCTCATAGGGCTTGCGGTCGAGCGCGAACAGCTCGTCGCCCGGCTTGACGTGCTGGCCCTCGACGACGGCGACATGCATGATGCGGCCGGCGACCTCGGGCGTGATCAGCACCTTCTGCGCGCCGACATAGGCATTGTCGGTGGAGATGTAGCGCCCGCCCACGAGATAGAAGCCGGCACCGGCCGCAACCGCCATCAGCGGCAGCACGACGAGCAGGGTCATGCGCAAGCGCTTGCGCGAGGGGGGCGCGGTGGGCGCGGCTTTGGCCGGTGCGCCGCCCGTGTCGCCGGGTCGCGTTTTCGCTTCCGGCGCGGGGACGACTTTAAGGGCTTTGTCACTCATAATTTTCGACCATTTCAATATTGCGTTGGCTGCCACTGCCGCCGATGGCGGCGCGCAGGTTGTCTTTCATGGCGGTGAGATTGCGCAGCAGGCGTTCGCGCGTTTCTTTGTCGACGCCGTCGAGCACCTCGCTCATCATTTCCTGTCCGAGGTCGCCGAGCTGAATGAGCAGTGGACGCGCGGCGGGCATGAGATAGAGCCGATTGGCGCGGCGGTCGTTCGGGTCCGGCCGGCGCTCGATCAAGCCGTTCTCGGCCAGGCGGTCGAGCAGGCGGGTGAGCGAGATCGGCTGCAGGTCGAGGATCTCGGCGAGTTCCGACTGCTTCAGCCCTTCGGACCGGTCGAGACGCATGAGCACGACCCATTGCGCGCGCGAAATGCCGAACTGGCGCGCCCGCTGGTCGGAATAGGTTCTCAGCATGCGCGCTACGTCCATGATATTAATGGCGATTTCGCGCTCTATCGGCGGTTGGGGCATGGCTTCGGGCCTTTTCGGAAAGTAGCGATATAATAAGCATACTTATAATAAGGTCAATAAGTCTTTCGGCGTAGATCCGGCGTCCTGCGTCCAAGCGCGGGCACCTCGGGATCACCGGATCCAGCCCCGGTGACGCCGCGCCCGGCCTCGGGCAAAGTCGCGGCTTCGAAATTCCGCAAAGGACACGACGGTAATGGACATCGGCTTTATCGGACTGGGTAATATGGGGCAGCCGATGGCGCGGCGCCTGATCGAGGCGGGCCACTCGCTCGTCGTCTACGACACGCGCAACGACGCGGTCGCGCCGCTGGTGGCGCTCGGCGCCCAGCTTGCCGGTTCGCCCGCCGACGTCGCCGACCGGGCGGAAACGGTGATGGCGAGCCTGCCGACACCGGCGATCGTCACGGCCGTGGCGACCGGCCAAGGCGGCGTCAGCCAGGGCAAGCGCGTAAAACGGTTTATCGATCTTTCCACCACCGGCCCGGGGGTGGCGGCGGCCAATGCGGCGGCGCTCGCCGCAAAAGACATCGTGCAGATCGACTGCCCGGTGAGCGGCGGCGTGGCCGGCGCGGTCAAGGGCACGCTCGCCGTCATGGTTTCCGGCCCGCGCGCCGACATCGACCTCGTGCAGGACGCGCTCGCCGTGTTCGGCAAGGTCTTCGTCATCGGCGGCAAGCCGGGCATGGCGCAGACCATGAAGATCGCCAATAATTTCCTGTCGGCGACCGCCATGGCCGCGACCTCGGAAGCGGTGGTCATGGGCGTCAAGGCCGGGCTCGATCCCGCGATCATGATCGAGGTCATCAATTCCGGCTCGGGCCGCAACACGGCCTCGACCGATAAATTCGCGCAACGCATCCTCACCCGCACGTTCGACGCCGGCTTCACCACGGCGCTGATGCTCAAGGACGTGCGGCTGTGCCTGCAGGAAGCGACGGCGCTCGGCGTCCCGACGGGCGTGATGGCGGCTGTCGCGCAATCCTGGGAAACCGCCAATGCCGAAATCGGCGGCGAGGCCGATTTCACCACTGTCGTGCAGCCGGTCGAGCGGCGCGCCGGGGTCACCGTCGGAGGGGAGAAAACATGAGCGACGACATCCACGAGGTCTATGCCGTTCGCTATGCGCAGCACGCGCGCATGCGTTCGGAGAATTACATCTTCGGCGATCCGCACGACGCGATGACCTCGATCTCGTACTATGTCTGGGCCATCATCGGCCCGCACGGCACTTTCGTCTGCGATACCGGTTTCGACGAGAAGGCGGCCAAGGAGCGCGGGCGCAAGATCATCAAGCCGGTGGGCGAGGGCCTGAAGGCGCTCGGCGTCGAGCCCGACCACGTCGATCACGTGATCGCCACCCACCTGCATTGGGACCACGCCGGCAATTACGACCTGTTCCCCAATGCGCGCTATCACGTGCAGGACACCGAGATGGCCTACGCCACCGGCCGCTGCATGTGCCACAAGATGCTGCGCATTCCGTTCAGCGAAGACGACGTGCATGCGATGGTGCACAAAGTGTTCGCCGACCGCGTCGAATTCCACGACGGCGTCGAGGAACTGGCGCCCGGCATTACCGTGCACAAGGTCGGCGGCCATTCGAAGGGCCTGCAATGCGTGCGGGTGAAGACGCGGCGCGGCTATGTCGTGGTCGCCTCCGATTGCTGCCACCTCTATTCGCACATCGACGAGGGCCGGGTGTTTCCGATCACCTATAGCGTCGGCGACACGCTCGAGGGCTATCGCACGCTTTTGAAGCTCGCCTCCTCGCGCCATCACATGGTGCCGGGGCACGATCCGCTGGTGACGTCGATCTATCCGGCGGCGAAACCGGGGCTGGAGAATTGGGTGGTGCGGCTCGATGCGGAGCCGAAGATTTAACTCTCAACTGTCGGCCCCGCGAAAGCGGGGACCCAGTACTCTGTGCACTATCGAAGGACTGCGGAGTACTGGATCCCGGGTCTCGCGTCGCTCGCCCAGGATGACAGGCACTTACACCAACCCCAAATCCCCGAACGCCGCCTTGTGGTGCTCCGCGCTCGCTTCCGAGAAGCAGCAGAAGATCACGCGCTTCATCCCGCGCGGATGCGCGGCGACTTCCGCCGTCACGGTGCCGACCGCGATGCGCGCGGCGAGATCGGCCGGAAATCGATAGACGCCGGTCGAGATGGCCGGAAACGCAATCGACGTGAGCCGCTGCGCGGCCGCGAGATCGAGCGCCGTGCGATAACAGCCGGCCAGCAGTGTTTCCTTGTTGGAGCCGCCGCCATGCCACACCGGGCCGACCGCGTGGATGACGTGACGCGCCTTCAGCCGGTAGCCGCGCGTGATCTTGGCCGCGCCGGTCGGGCAGCCGCCGAGCGTTTCGCATTCGGCGAGCAGTTCGGGTCCCGCCGCGCGATGGATCGCGCCGTCGACGCCGCCGCCGCCCAAGAGCGAGGTGTTGGCCGCATTGACGATAGCATCGACGTCGAGCGTGGTGATGTCGGCGACGATGACGTCGAGCTGTGTTTCGCCGATCTCGGCGGTAAGTGGGGCCATGAGTGGCGGTCCTCGTCGCAGGTGGGGGACGGGGGAGCCCGAGGGCAGCGAGGCAGCCTGCCGCTATTTTTATTGCAGCGCAATATGACTATCTAAAGGGCGCGGCCATTCGCGCTTGATCCGTGATCGGTTATGCTGAGGCCGCGAAACGGAGCATTCCTTGGCCAGAAAGACGCACGCCCACGCCGCGTTCCCCTCGCCCGGTCACGACCATGCGCGCTGCGCGAGCGATGCCATCGCGCATGCCGAGGCGATCTGCGCCACGCGCAAGGAACGGCTGACGCCGATCCGACGCCGCGTGCTGGAGGCGCTGCTGGCGAGCCACCAGCCGCTCGGGGCTTACGAGCTGATCGACCGGCTGGCCGAGGACGGCGGCCGGCCGGCGCCGATCACCGTCTATCGCGCGCTCGATTTCCTGCGCGAGCAGGGGCTGGTGCATCGCATCGAAAGCCGTAACGCCTTTATCGCCTGCGTGCACAATCATGCAGGCGGCGATCCCGTGGTGTTCCTGATCTGCGAGAAATGCGGCACGGTCGGCGAGGCCGCCGCCGCCGCCGTCGCCGACAGCATCAAGAGCGCCGCGCGCGCCGCCGGCTTCACGCCGCAAACGCCGGTGATCGAGATCTACGGCACCTGCGCGCATTGTCGGGCGGGGTGAAGCTTCGGGCACGACGCGCGCCGCGCTCGCCACCCTCCCCCGCAAGCGGAGGGATTAAGAAGATCGCTACCCGCCGTTATCAACCTCGCCGCCGGCGGCTTTCAGCGCATCCGGCTGCGGCATGGCAATGATGTTGTATCCACTGTCGACGAAGTGGACTTCGCCGGTCACGCCGCCCGAGAGGTCGGACAACAGATAAAGCCCGGCGCCGCCGAGTTCATCCAAAGTCACGCCGCGACCGAGCGGCGAATATTTCTGCTGGAAGGCGAACATGTAGCGCGCATCGGTGATGCCGGCGCCGGCAAGGGTGCGGATCGGGCCGGCGGAGATCGCATTGACGCGGATATTCCGGTGCCCGAAATCCACCGCGAGATAGCGCACGGACGCTTCCAGCGCCGCCTTCGCCACGCCCATCACGTTGTAGTTCGGCATCGCGCGCTCGCCGCCGTTATAGGTCAGCGTCACCATCGAGCCGCCGTTCGGCATCAGCGCGGCGGCGCGTTTGGCCGCCTCGGTGAAGGCGTAGCAGGAGATCACCATGGTGCGGATGAAGTTCTCGCGTGTCGAATCCGCGTAGCGGCCCTTCAATTCGTTCTTGTCGGAGAAGGCGATGGCATGCACGAGGAAATCCATCGTGCCCCATTTTTTCTTCACTTCGTCGAAGGCCGCGTCGACGGTCGCGATGTTTTCGACGTCGCAGGGCATCAGGAAGGACGAGCCGACGCTCTCGGCCAGCGGCTTCACGCGCTTCGCCAGCGCCTCGCCCTGATAGGTGAAGGCAAGCTCGGCGCCGTGGCCCGCCAGCGTGCGCGCGATGCCCCAGGCGATCGAGTGGTCGTTGGCGACCCCCATGATGAGCCCGCGTTTTCCGTCCATCAGTCCCGGCATGTGCAACCCTCTCCATGGTCATGCCCGGCCTTGTGCCGGGCATCCACGTCTTCAGCCCGCTTTCGTGTTTTAAAGACGTGGATGGCCGGGGCATAAGGGCGTTCACGCCCGTCTTCGACGGGCTATGCCCGGCCATGACGGCGATTACCATTCCAGAATGACAACACCATCAATCACGCATCCAGCCGCTTGAACACCACCGATGCATTGGTGCCGCCGAAGCCGAACGAGTTCGACAGCACCGCCCCGAGCTTCACGTTGTCGCGGCGCTCGCGCACGATCGGCATGTCTGCGAAAGCCGGATCGAGATTCCGGATATTGGCGCTCTCGCAGATGAAGCCGTTGTTCATCATCAGCAGCGAGTAGATCGCCTCCTGCGCGCCGGCCGCGCCGAGCGAATGGCCGGTGAGCGACTTCGTCGCCGAGATTGCCGGGCATTTTGCGCCGAACACCTCGCGGATCGCCTCGATCTCCTTCTGGTCGCCGACCGGCGTGGCGGTGGCGTGCGGGTTGATGTAGTCGATCGGCGTCTTGCAGGTTGCCAGCGCCATCTTCATGCAGCGCATGGCGCCCTCGCCCGAGGGCGCCACCATGTCGTAGCCGTCGGAGGTGGCGCCGTAGCCGGCCACTTCGGCGTAGATTTTGGCGCCGCGCGCCTTGGCGTGCTCGAGCTCTTCCAGCACCAGCACGCCGG
>JAKAHJ010000058.1 GCA_021815055.1 Pseudomonadota bacterium
GCGAGCGCAACTGCCCGAGCTTCTCGACGGTCGACGGATGCTGGGTCGCGATATCGCCGATCACCTCGTCCTTGAGCACGCGCGAGCGCGGCACGTCGCGCGACTGCGCCTCGCGCTCGCGCCAGGCGGCCACCTCGATCAGCACGGCGAGGTCGCGCGGCTTGCGCACGCGGCTCTTCAGCCGCTCCCAGGCGCGCTCCGGATCGGCGCGATAGGTCTCGGGCGAGGTGAGCACGCCCATTTCCGCCTCGACCCAGTTCGAGCGCCCGCGCTTATGCAGGTCTGCGTCGAGCTTGAGATAGACGTCGCGCAGATGCGTGACGTCGGACAGCGCGTAGGAGATCTGCGCATCGGTGAGCGGGCGGCGCGTCCAGTCGGTGAAGCGATTGGATTTGTCGAGCAGGTCGCCGGTGATGCGCTGCACGAGTTGGTCGTAGGAAATTGAATCGCCGTATCCCAGGACCATGGCGGCGACCTGGGTATCGAAGATCGGGTGCGGGATCGTGCCCGTCATGTTCCAGACGATTTCGATGTCCTGGCGCGCGGCATGGAAGACCTTCATCACCTTTTCGTCGGCGAGCAGGCCGAAGAAGGGCGCCAGATCGATGCCTTCCGCCAGCGTATCGATGACCACCGCCTCCTCGGGCGATGCCATCTGCGCCACGCAGAGCAGCGGATAATAGGTGCTTTCGCGCAGGAATTCGGTGTCGACCGTGACGAAGGGGTGACGCGCCATACGCGCGCAGACTTCGGCAAGTTCCCGGCTGTCAGTAATCGGCTGCATTTCGGCGGGCACCCTAACCCCATCCGGGGGCGTCAAGGCAAGGCGTTTCATTTCCCGCGTACCTTCGGCATCAGGATGAATTCCCAGGGCGAGGGCATCGGGCCGACCGGCACCTCGATCAGGGTCGGCTCGCGCGCCGCGAAGGCTTCGCGCAGCGCCACCCGGAGTTCGCCCGGACTGCGGGCGCGCCGGCCGGCGGCGCCGAAGCTCTCGGCATATTTGACGAAGTCCGGATTGGTGAGGTCGCAGGCGATCAGCCGGTTGGCAAATACCTCTTCCTGGATGCGCCGGACATTGCCGAAGGCGCTGTCGACGAACACCACCGCCACCAGCGGGATGCGGTGATGCAGGGCGGTGGCCAGTTCGCTGGCGGTGTAGAGGAAGCCGCCGTCGCCATTGATCGAGACGACCGGCACATCGGGCCGCGCGTGTTGCGCGCCGAGCGCAGTGGCGTAGCCCCAGCCGAGATTGTCCTGATAGCCGGGCGACAGGAAGGTGCGCGGCCTGTAGACCGGCAAAGCGAGGCGCGCTGCGAAGCCGATCTGCGTCACCTCGTCGACGAAAATGCCGTCCTCCGGCAGTTCGGCGCGGATCGCCTCCAGATACGCAAGCTGCGGGGCGAGCTTGGCGAGCCGGGAGCGCCATTTGGCCTGCCGCTCTTCCATCTCCGCGCGGCGCGGCGGGCGGCGCGGATTGACCTTGGAAAGTTCGTCGATCAGGCGCGCGAGGATCGGCGCGGCGTCGCCGACCAGCGCCACCTTCGGCTTGTGCAGGCGGGCGGGCTCCTCGGGATCGGCATCCACGCGCACGATGGAAAGGTCGCGGTCGATGCCCCAGTTTTGCATCTGCATCAGGAGCCGCGTGCCGACCGCCAGCACCGCATCGGCCTCGCCCCACAGTTCGCGGCCGAGCGGCAGCGTCACGCTGAACGGGTTACGGCTGTCGAGCACGCCGCGCCCGCGCCGATAGCCGAGCACGGGTGCTTGCAGCAGGTCCGAAAGCAGGGTCACCTCGGTCGAAGCCCCCTGGGCGCCGCCGCCGCACACGATGAGGATGCGTTTGGCCTGGGCCAGGACCTTGGCGGCGCGCCGCACGGCGTCGTGGTCGATTTTCGGCGCGCGGGGAGGCGAGGGCGACGCTACGGCTGCGACCTTACCGCGCTTGCCCCAAACATCGATGGCGCATTCGACCACCGCCGGGCCGCGCCGGCCGGTTGACATGGCCCGGATGGCTTTGGCCAGCTTCGGCCCGGCCTCCGTCGGGCCGGCGATATGGGCGTAATGGTCGACCAGCCGCTTTATAATGCCGGCCTGGTCGCGGATCTCGTGCAGGTGGCCTTGCGAGCGCCCGATGGCGCCGGCCGGAATCTGGCCGATCAGGCCCAGCACCGGCGCGTTCATGCCATAGGCGGTGAGCAGCGCCGCGCCCGAATTCAGCAGCCCCGGGCCCGGCACCACCGCATAGGCCTGCGGCTTGGCGGTCGCCAGCGCCGCGCCCAGCGCCATATAGGCCGCGCCCTGCTCATGGCGGGTATGGACGACCTTCAGACGGTCGCCCGCCCGCTGGAAGGCGTCGAACAGGTGGTCGTTGTGGACGCCCGGCAGGGCGTAGACGGTATCGAGCCCGTGGGCGATCAGGCTTTCGACCGCTGCCTCTCCCGTGGACATCTCGGCGATGGCTGTAACGGCTGATTTCTTCGGTCTTTTCCTTGGCATCGCGTGATCCGGCTACGCAGAAACCCAGACTGTGCCGGTTGGGTTTGAGTCTGTCGACCCGTTGTCTTGACAAAGCCGACCCCCCATGCGCTTTTCGCGCGCCTTCAACGAAACCCCCTGAATCGGCACGGGAACCGGCCATGCATCGCTATCGCTCACACACCTGCGGCGCGCTTCGCGAGGGCGATATCGGCGATACGATCCGGCTGTCTGGCTGGTGCCATCGTATCCGCGACCATGGCGGCGTGCTGTTCATCGACCTGCGCGACCATTACGGGCTGACCCAGGTGGTCGCCGACCCCGACAGCCCGGCCTTCAAGCTGGCCGAGAAGCTGCGCGCCGAATGGGTGGTGCGCGTCGACGGTAAGGTGCGCCGCCGCCCGGAGGGTACCGTCAATCCCGACCTGCCGACCGGCCAGGTCGAGGTCTATGCCGCCGAGATCGAAGTGCTCGGCCCGGCGGCCGAACTGCCGATGCCCGTGTTCGGCGAGCAGGACTATCCGGAGGAGATCCGGCTCAAATACCGGTTTCTCGATCTGCGCCGCGAGAAGCTGCACAGCAATATCATGCTGCGCGGCCGGGTGATCGACTCGATCCGGGCCCGCATGAAGGCGGCGGGCTTCTTCGAATTCCAGACGCCGATCCTGACCGCCTCCTCGCCGGAAGGCGCGCGCGACTTTTTGGTGCCGTCGCGCCTGCATCCCGGCAAGTTCTACGCGTTGCCGCAGGCGCCGCAACAGTTCAAGCAGCTCATCATGGTGGCGGGCTTCGACCGCTATTTCCAGATCGCGCCCTGCTTCCGCGACGAGGACGCGCGCGCCGACCGCTCGCCCGGCGAGTTCTACCAGCTCGATCTCGAAATGAGCTTCGCGACGCAGGACGACGTGTTCAACGCCGTCGAGCCGGTGATCCGCGGCGTGTTCGAGGAATTCGGTAAGGGCAAAGCTGTCACCCCGAAATTCCCGATGATCCCCTATGCCGAGGCGATCGCCAAATACGGCACCGACAAGCCGGACTTGCGAAATCCGCTCGTCATGCAAGATGTGAGCGAGGCGTTCCGGGGTGGTGGATTCAAAATTTTTGCTCGGATCTTAGAAGAACCGTCCGCGCATGTTTGGGCAATCCCTGCACCCGGAGGTGGGTCGCGCGCGTTTTGTGATCGTATGAATTCATGGGCCCAAGGAGAAGGGCAGCCTGGTCTTGGCTACATAATGTTTGGCGAAGGAACAGAGCCTGGGTCTGCCCGAGAATCGCTCGTTAAAGCTTTTGGTAAAGTAGGCCTGGATGTTGACTATGAGGGCGAAGCGAAACGTGTTTCTGGACGTGGGCCGCTTGCCAACAATATTGGGCATGAACGGACTGAGATAATTCGCAAGCAGTTAAATTTGCGTGCCGGGGACGCGGTGTTTTTTGTCGCTGGCAAACCAAAAGACTTCTACAAGTTCGCTGGAGCCGCGCGGACAAAGGTGGGCGAGGAGCTCAACCTGATCGACAAGGATCGCTTCGAATTTTGCTGGATCGTCGACTTCCCGATGTTCGAATGGAACGAGGAGGAGAAGAAGATCGACTTCTCGCACAACCCGTTCTCGATGCCGAACTATCCGGTGGAGGATTTTCTCGCGCTCGATTCGAACGACAAGGACACGCTGCTGTCGATCATGGCGATCCAGTACGACATCGTCTGCAACGGCATCGAACTCTCGTCGGGCGCGATCCGCAACCATCGCCCTGAGGTGATGAAGAAGGCCTTCGCCATCGCCGGCTATCCCGAGCAAGTGCTCAAGGAAAAGTTCGGCGGCATGCTGCATGCCTTCGAGCTCGGCGCGCCGCCGCACGGCGGCATCGCGCCCGGCATCGACCGCATCGTCATGCTGCTCGCGGGCGAAGAGAACCTGCGCGAGGTGGTGCTGTTCCCGATGAACCAGCGCGCCGAGGATCTCTTGATGGGCGCGCCCTCGGAGGTGACGGCGAAGCAGTTGCGCGAATTGAGCATCCGGGTGGATTTGCCGAAGAAGTGACACTGCTTGTCCCGGACGCGGTGCAGTACAACGCTGCACCGCAGAGCCGGGACCGTTCCAGGCTCTGCGTTTGTAACGGTCCCGGTTCTGCACCGCAGTACTTCGTACCGCGATGCGCCCGGGACAAGGCCCCGCCGCGTCGCGCCGGCCTCCCGCCGGCATCTTGTCAAAGGTCTCCCGACGCTTTAGATTTCCAGCCGACATCAAGAGTTGGGCATCGCCCGACGCCAACCTGCTTCCCGAGCAAGGTGGCGCTCCCGAAAGGGAGGATGTGGCCGGACCGGCAATCCAACGGGCCCCGACACAACTCGGTCTTGCTCAACGCCAAGCAGGACCGCCGATGCCGATCAAGATCCCGAACAATCTGCCCGCCCGCGCCGTGCTCGAGGACGAGGGCGTGATGGTGATGCTCGAAAAGGACGCCGCGCGGCAGGACATCCGGCCGATGCGCATCGGCCTGCTTAACCTGATGCCGAACAAGGTGAAGACCGAGACGCAGTTTGCACGGCTCCTGGGCGCTTCGCCGCTCCAGGTCGAGCTCACGCTGGTCAAGATCGCCAGCCATGTGCCGCGCAACACGCCGGCGGACCACATGCTGTCCTTCTACCGCGACTGGGAGGACGTGCGCTCGCAGAAATTCGACGGATTCATCGTCACCGGCGCGCCGGTGGAGACGCTGCCCTTCGAGCATGTGACCTATTGGGACGAACTGCGCCGCATCTTCGACTGGACGCAGACGCATGTGCACCGCTGCCTCAATATCTGCTGGGGCGCGCAGGCGGCCGTGCATCATTTCCACGGCATGCCCAAATACGCGCTGCCGAACAAAATGTTCGGCGTGTACAGCCACCGCAACCTCGCGCCGGCTTCGCCCTATCTGCGCGGCTTCTCCGACGACTTCGCCATCCCGGTGTCGCGCTGGACCGAGGTGCGCGAAGACGACATTCCGCCGGACTGCGGTCTGCGCGTGCTGATGGCGTCGGACGAGGCGGGGCTCTGCCTGGTCGAAGACGCCGCGCACCGGTCGCTGCACATGTTCAACCATATCGAATACGACTCTGGTTCGCTCAGCGACGAGTATTTCCGCGATGTCGGCGCCGGTAAGCCGATCGAGGTGCCGAAGAATTATTTTCCAGGCGACAATCCTTCGGCCGCGCCTCTGAACCGCTGGCGCAGCCACGCGCATCTTTTGTTCGGCAATTGGATCAACGAGATTTACCAGACGACGCCGTTCGATGTCGCCGAGATCGGCATTTCGGCCATGGACCGGCGCTCGGCGACAAGTCCGATCGCGGCGGAGTAAATCGCGTCGCGATCAACCGCCGGGTTGATACGCAATTCCCAGCCGCCCCGCGGCGAGGGCAAGTTTTTTGTCGAAAGTCCATATGCGCGTATCGTCGGTCAATAATGCCGCGGCAAGCAGGTGAGCGTCGATAAATCCGATGCCGCGGCCGAACAATTTGTGACGCTCGATGAGATCGAGAACCTCTTCCTGGGTGGCAACGGCGGCTTGCGGCAACAGCATAATATCGCTCAGCACAGTGTCGCGGCGCCGCAGATTGCCGAGCGCGATTTCACCGACGATGAACGGGTGCGACGAAACTTCGTCGGCCTCGAGCAAGGTGCGCAGCGGTTCGACCGAACGGTCGATATGCTGGGCCCAAACCGAGGTGTCGACGAGGATCACTTGAACTTCGGCCGCCGCCGCCCGCCGGCGGCAAAGCCGGGCTGCTTGCCGCCCAGGCGCGCCAATCGACGCGCGGCCTCGCGCTCGACCAGTGTCTTGAGGGCGCGATTGATGAGCGCCGACTTCTCTTTCATGCCCGTGAATTCCTGGGCCTTGGCCAGCAGGTCGTCATCGAGGGCGACGGTGGTGCGCATTTTGTCAGTTCCTTGCGGCACGAAAAATAGCATCACTTGATGCGCGGTTCAATCCGCTTCGCGCGAGCCCCGTCGGCTCGCTCCCTCGGTATGACAGGAGCAGAAATCGGCGGCCGCGCGCTATTTTTCCGGCAGCGGAATGAACTCGATCTCGTCGCCCGGCACCTTGCCGAAGTGCCCGGCCTTCCATTCCTCTTTCGCCTGCTCGATGCGTTCCTTGCGCGAGGAGACGAAATTCCACCAGATGTGGCGCGGGCCGTCCATCGGCGCCCCGCCGCAAAGCACGAAATGCGCATCGGTGAGCGCCTTCACCGTGATCTCGTCGCCGGGCTTGAACACCAAAAGACGCCCGGGCTCGAAACGGTCGCCTGAAATGTCGATGCTGCCGTCGACGACATAGAGCGCGCGTTCCTCGTGGTCGGCATCGATGGGAAGCGTGGCGTCGGGCCGCATGAGGATGTTCGCAAACATGGTCTCGTGCGTCGTCGCGACCGGCGAGGTCTCGCCATAGAGCGACCCGATCACCACGCGTCCGAACATGTCGGTGTCGCGTACCGTCGGGAATTCCTGCACCTCGTGGTGCGCGAAACCGGGCGCCATCTCCTCCTTCGCAGCCGGCAAGGCCACCCACATCTGCAAGCCGTGGATCGGGCTGCCGGTCGCGCGCAATTCGGGGCCGGTGCGCTCCGAATGCACGATGCCGCGCCCGGCCGTCATCAGGTTGACCTCGCCCGGCCGGATCGTCGCCGCGGTGCCGAGCGAGTCGCGGTGCATGATTTCGCCGTCGAACAGATAGGTGACGGTGGCCAGCCCGATATGCGGATGCGGGCGCACGTCGATCCCTTGCCCGGCGCGAAATTCGCCCGGACCGAAATGATCGAAGAAGATGAACGGTCCCACCATGCGCGAGCGCGCCGAGGGCAGTGCGCGGCGAACCGAGAAGCCGTCTCCCAGATCGACCGTGCGCGGTACCACGACATGAGCAATGGCGTCGCAGGCGTAGACATCGCCCGCATTGGGGTCCTTGCCGGGAAAGAAGCTCATGCCGGTTTTTCTGCCGTAATTTTCCGTGCGCCGCAGCCGCGTCAGGCCAGCGTCACGAATTGCTGGCCCTTCACGGAGTCGCGCAGGCCGTTGAAAGCGGACACCCGCGCGCGCGGCACTCTAGCGCGCCCGCATGTCACACCCAATACGGTTCCCGGGATTGTGAATGATCCGAATATGCCGGTGGCCGGCTCGTCGGGGATCAACAGGCCGAATCGTGCACCAGCGCGTCGTACGGACTCCGCTTCGCCGGAACGGGGGCATGTCTCGCGGTCGGCAAAACCCATCCCGCGGCCTTGCTACCCGTCACCGGTCAAGTGCCCTGCGGCCGCATCGATTAACCGGTCGCTAACCATAACGGTTCGCTTGGGACCAGTTGGTCTGGTTATGCAGTCCCGGGCCGTCGGGGTTAACGGGGCCTTTACGGGCGCATGGCTGACTATCCCTGCACCAGCAAGTGGTCGTCTCAGGGGACCGGTACGGAATGTTTGTGCGCGCGTTCACGCGCTGGAATCTCATTGCAATCGCTGTCGGTGCCTTGCTGGCCGGCGTTCCCCTGATCGCCTTCGACTTCTGGCTGAGCGGGATGATCGACCGGCAGAGCCGGGTCGAGGTCGAGAGCGCTGCGCGCCGCGCGATCGCGCTTGCCGATCACCGTCTCGGCGAGGCGGCCGGCGCGCTCGAGAAACTGGCGGGGCAGGGCGTGCAATCCTGCGGGCCCGACGCCACGGCTGCCATGCGGCGTGCCGGATTCGACGCTGCGCCGGTCAAGGAAGTTGCCATTCTCGGGCCGGACGGGCGGACGCTGTGCAGCGACGTGGAGCTGCCGCCTGAAGCGCGCAAGATCGGATCGTTCGAAACACTGGATCTGGCCGGCGGCTTGATCCGCGACGTCATTCAAATGCCAGGCGCGGGCGCCATGGTACGGTTGCGCCGCCTGGCCGGCGGCGGCCCCAATCAGCTTGCCGTGCTCGTGCCCGCGACGCTTTTGTTGCCGCAGGCGACGATCAAGGACAATCCGCTGACGGCCTATGCCCGCTTGCGAACTACCGCGGGCTCCTTCGTCGGCGATGCCGGAAAGGAGCCGCGGGCCGACGAAAGGCAGCTCGCGGCCAGTGCGAGGTCCGAACGCTTTGGGTTCGAGGCGTCGATCCTGGTCCCGCGTGCGATGCTGCCGGCCGAGCATATCGGCCTGCGATGGATCGGCCTGGGTGCAACCGTGGTCATCGTGCTGATCGCCGGCGGCTTCGCCTGGCTCATGCCGCGCCGCGCTGCGCACGATCCGGTCGCGGAGCTCCAACGCGCGCTCAAGGCCGGCGAATTCGTGCCTTACTACCAGCCCGTCGTCGATATCCGGTCCGGGCGGTTGCGCGGCGCGGAGGTGCTGGTGCGCTGGCGCAAGAGCGACGGGACGATCGTGCTGCCGGGCGCCTTCATCCCGCTGGCGGAGTCGAGCGGGATGATCCGCGCCATGACCTACGATCTCATGCGGCGGGTCTGCGCCGAAGCGGGCCCAGCCCTCGGCCGCCGCCCGGGGCTGAAAGTGTCGTTCAACTTTGCCGGCCAATTGTTCGGCGATGAAACCATCGTCAAGGACGTGCGCAACATCTTCGCCGGCTCGCCGATCAAGCTGTCGCAGGTCGTGCTGGAAGTCACCGAGCGCGACCCGATCGAGAATTTCACCGAAACGCGGCGCACCATCGCGGCCTTGCAGGGGCTCGGCGTCAAGATCGCGATCGACGATGTGGGCACCGGACACAACGGATTGTCCTATATGCTCAAGCTTGGCGTGGACATCATCAAGATCGACAAGATGTTCGTCGACGCCATCGGCACCGACCGCAACTCCACCACCATCGTGGAAACTTTGGTCGACCTGGCGCGCAATATGCGCATGGACGTGGTCGCCGAGGGCGTGGAGAATTTCGAGCAGGTCACCCATTTGCGCGAAATCGGCATCCGCTTGGCGCAGGGCTATGTATTCGCGCCGCCTTTGCCAGGAGTCTCGTTTCTGAATTTGGTCGCGGCGATCGATCTGCCCGCGGCCGCGCCGGAGGCGGCGGACGAGCGCCCGTCCGCCGATGCCGGACGGTTTGAAAAAAGCGCCCGAGTCGCCTAAAAACGGCGTATTCAAAGGGAGACGGAGGAATTCCGATGACCAGGACTATCGCCATTGCGGCTGCCGCCCTCGCGCTGGCCGCGCTCACGCCCATGCGTCCGGCTGTGGCGCAGAACAACACCCTCGGCGGCGCCATCATCGGCGGCGGCATTGGTGCCGTGATCGGCGGTGCCGCCACCGGCAGGGCCGGCGGCGCCGTCGCCGGCGGCATCATCGGTGCGGCCGCCGGCGCCGCCCTCGGTTCCCAGATGGAACCCCGCCGACGCGGGTATTATTGGTATGACGGCCGTTGCTGGGTCCTGCGCAAGGACGGCAACTATTATCTGGTGAATCGTAAACGCTGCTTCTGAGGCGACCGGCACTAAAATGGGCGGCCTTTCGGCCGCCCAGTTAGGACGCCACGCGGGAGGAACCTGCAACGGGTCGGCCATTGCAACGCCGCCGGCCCGCGTGATCGAATGTGACCGAAAGCTTTAAATCGTAGAGCGAATGCGGCGCCTGCGCGGTCGATTCGTCAATCCGAATTTTATCACTTTTACGAAAATTCCGCCTGCGCGTGGTCGCCGTGTAACGGCGACGACACCTCGGAGAATTGGAACTGTCTGGCCTCCGCATCGGGAATCATGGGTGTCGCTTTTGCCGGCGCGCAATGGCTTTCCGCTGAGCGCATTGGCAGCGCGGGCCTGCTCCTCTGTGCCGACCTGATTTTCCACGGATGCTGGTGGATTGTGGTCGTCCGGTGCTGCGGCACCCAGACACCACCCCCGGCCGCCTGGCCGCAAACTGAGACGCGGGCCCGCACCAAATCAAGAGCCGGCCAACGCAACGGACGCCGCGACTGTTGCACATTGAGGCGAGGGCGCGTGCGCCTGGCCGGCTCCTGAACGCGTGAAGCGCATCATCGATGCGCTAGGCCGCCGCAAAGCGGACCGTGGTTTCGAACGAATAGCCACAGGCCTCGCAGGTCCACAGGTGTCTCACCCGATCACCATCGAGGTTTTCCGACCATTCGGGCATGTCGATACTGAAGCCGCATTGCCGGCACTCGATGAGCGGGCGTCCGTGCGTGCGCGCTGCCAGACCGATCATTGGAAAGTCGCGGACCAGTTCCATCGAGACTCCTCTACGTCCATTGCATCCGATCTTGCCCCTGACGCTTGCGGCGCCGAGTGGTGGGTCGTGACGCTTGTGCCGCGGCTCCTCCCTCGTTTTCCCTCGAGCAAAAATGCTAGCCCGATCGGAGCGGTAATGAAGCAGCAAGGCTGACGTAACTACCCGCACATGGCGACATTCGAATGACCATTGCGAGAAAATCCGCGACGGTGGCAGCGCCCACGCGAAAAATCATCCGGCCGTCGGATCCTGATCGGCGAGCAGTTCGCGCGGGGCTCCGAACGACGCCTGCGGCCGGCTGCCTTGCCATTGCAGCGGCCGGTAGTGAATCATGGCGCCCGTCCCGATGCCGAAGCGGGCAGGAGGCTCCGCATGAGCCAGACGGTCGTTGCGCCGCGCACGAAGGCCAAGCCGAAAACGGAGCGGCCGAAGCTCTACAAGGTCATTTTGCTGAACGACGACTTCACGCCGCGCGGATTCGTCGTGCAGGTGCTCAAGGCCGTCTTTCGCATGAACGAAAGTATGGCCTATCGGGTGATGATGACGGCACACCGGAAGGGCGCCTGCGTGATAGCGGTCTATACGCGGGACGTGGCCGAGACCAAGGCCAAGGAAGCGACCGAACTCGGCAAGAGCAAGGGCTACCCGCTTTATTTTACCACCGAGCCCGAAGAGTGACGTGGGACCACGGTAAAATGGTATTTGGTTCTTTGGTCGCGGCGATCGGGTCCAAGCGGTTCGGTTTTGGCTCTTGTGCGGGTCGCATTTTCGGCCTGATCGCGGCGAGTGCCTGGGGCAGTCGATCCGCAAGCTGCTCGCGGACCAAGAAGCGATGTCGCAATCGCCGTCGTGGTCTGCGTTTCGTCCGGGAATGGGCGCCCTGCGGCGGCGCGCTCGCTCGACTTTTCATCATTGTGTCGCGTTCGGGGTAGCCACTTTTCAAGGCGCGGGCGCCAACAATGCCACGTCTTAGCAAGGGGGGTCGCCAATGCGAGACTGGCTGTTGCCGATGGCGCCCGTCGCGGCGCTGATGTACTTCGTGATGTACCCGGACAAGCTTTGGGCGCTTATGGGCTGGGCGGGCCATTACATCCGTTAGAATCGCTCGCATGGTGCACGGCGCATGGCGCAGCCCGCCGCGGTTTCGTTCAAAGTATAGGCGTTGCGGCCACCTGCACGATGATGAGCGTTCCTCCTCATCGCTTTTCCGCTCAAAGCATGATGCCGAATTTCGCCAGCAGCCAGATCGTGACGAGATAGAGAACGAAGGTCAGCGCGCAGCCCGCGATCAGCGCGGGCCAGAAGCCAAGGCCGTGCCTGAGCAGCGCGGGAAGGACGAGAAACAGCGGCAAGGTCGGCAGCACGTACCAGAATGTCGACTGCGAGAGCGCCGCAACGCGCGCCTTGTCGCCGGCGTCGTACCAGAGCCAGACGAAGGCGAGCACCGACACGAGCGGCAACGAAAGGATGAGCCCACCGAGAGCCGGTGCGCGGCGCGATGTCTCGGATGCGGCGGCGATAATGACGCCGGACAGCGCAGCTTTGAGGACGAGATAGAGCATGGGTTGTCGGCTCCTGTTCCTGTTCGGCCGCGAGCACGCGTTGGCCGCAGCCGAAGCCGTTGCTTCCGCGCACGGCACGCGCAACAATAAGGCAGCCGGCGGCGAGAGCGCCACCATCCTATGACGCCGCGCGCGCGGCTTGGAAAGTGCTTGTGCGGATTACGGTCTCGCCCGCGCGCGCGTTATGGCGGAGATCGGAGAAAGGGAAGAGGGCGGGCAATATCGAAATAGGAAATTTGGCGCGATAAAACGAGGGCTGGCATGAAAAAGATTGTTTTGGTTTTAAGCATTGCGGCTCTTGCCGCTTCTCCGGCACTGGCGAAAACGAAGGCGCAGAAACAAAAAAAGCTCACCGAGGCTGAGGAAATCGCCCAGCAGCACGCCAATACGCTGCGTCTGTTGCGTGACGGGCTGCCGCTGATCCTGCCGTCCTGGGTGCTGCCGGTCTATTTCAACATGAACAAGGACCAGCAGACGGACGCAAAGAGCGGCAAGGCCGCGAAGACGAAGCATTAGGCGGGCAAGGGCCGCGTCTGGAGAGAAGGCAAGCGCCCTTCGCCGACGCTCGTCCGGCGCGCCGAATCGCAGGCGGCATCATCCTCCGTAACTCATGCCCTTCATGCGGATGGCGGCTTTCGCCGCCGCCATCAGCGCGCGCGACATGAGCGCGACGTCGTAGGGCATGTCGCGCCGCCAGATATCGAGCAGAAGCGCGATGCGTACATCGTCGCTTCGGTTCCAGGCCTCGTGACGGAAGGTATCGTCCCAAAGCAGGCTCTCGCCTTCCTCCAGGCGGTGGGGCACGCCATCGATGATGAGTTCGCAGGCGGGCCTGCCCTGCGCGTCGCGCGGCATCGTCAACATCAGATGGAAGCGCAAGATGGCGCGGAACGGCCCGCGGTGGGGAGGGATATGCTTGCCCGGCGCCAGGAATGAGAAGACCGCCGACACCACTTCCGGCGCGGCGGCAAGAAGATTCGCCACCGTCGGCGCGCGCTCAAGATTTTCCGGTACGGCGACGCCATAGGCCTTCATGATGAACATGCGCCAGTCGCGCCCGTCATTGGCGGAAATGTCCTCCTGCTGCGGCATCACTTCGTGGAAGCGCGGCACCTCGTCGATGCGGCCGGCGATCGCGAGTGCCTCGCGCCTTATGTCGGGATAGGCTGCGGTAAAGCGCCCGGCGTTCGGGAAATAATGCAACGGGTCGAGCGTGGCCGGCGTGTCGATCCGGCGGTCGTAGATGGCGCGCAGCGCGCCGACGGCATGGTCGTAGAGCTGCACGGGATTCCCCCTCGCCCTGTCGTGCCCTTGGGCCGAGATTAGCGGGTTCCGCCGCGGCGGTATATATACCCCTGCCGAAAACCCGCCTTGAGCAGGAGGCCCGCCGATGTCCACGCCCGCCCCGATCGACTACGCCGACGCCTCGCCGGAAGTGCGCGCCGTCTATGACGACATCAAGAAGACGCGCAACGTGCCCGATGTGAACAATTTCTGGAAATACCTGGCGCGCGACCCGGCAACGCTCAGACGCACCTGGGAGAGCATCAAGGAAATCATGGGGCCGGGGACGCTCGACCCGCTCACCAAGGAGATGGTCTATCTCGCCGTTTCGGTCACCAACGGCTGCGGCTATTGTATCGCCAGCCACACCGCGGCCGCGCGCAAGGCAGGCATGACGGAGGCCATGTTCGGCGAATTGATGGCGGTCACCGGCATGGCCAACGAGACCAACCGCTTGGTCAATGGCTACCGGGTTCCCATCGATCCGGCCTTTCAGACCTGAGGCGAATTGCGGTAAGACCCGGGCTCATGACAAGATCGTCAAAACGCGCCAATGCGCACGCGGGAGTCCCGGCATGATCGATCGGTCGTTTGTCACCAAGCTCATGTGCGTGGCGCTGGTCGCCGCCGTCATGATGCCGGTCGGGCGTGCGCTGTTTCCCTATGTCAGCGCCGATCTCGACGGCATGCAGTTCCAAGCGCTGGAGGCGGTCGTGAGCGCCACCCTCGGCTTCGGCATCTACGCGCTGTTCGGCTGAGAGCGGGCCGCAGGATCCGCGCGATCAGGTGAAGCGGACGGCTAAACGCCACGCACCCCAGAACACCAGGAAGAAACAGGCCAGGAACACCGGCAGGCTGGTGGCCGGCGACATTTGTTCTACGCCCCGGCCGATCGCATAGGCCAGAACATCTCCGATCGCCACGAATAGGATGTACACCGCGAGCAAGTGCATGGTCCTGCAACCCCTTGAATATCTTCCCCATTTGGACGCTAGCACGGGCCTTGCGAGCCCCGAGAGGGCAAGCGCCACGAATTTACGGAAATGCTATACGCATTCGCCCCACCCGATCCGACCGCAACAAGCTGAAACGTCCGAGACATTCATGCGCCTGACCCGCCTGGCGATCGCCGCCGCGCCGATCCTGTTCGTGCTGCTGTGGAGCACCGGTTTCATCGGCGCGCGCTACGGCTTGCCCTATATCGAGCCGATGACCTTCCTCGGCCTGCGCATGGTGATCGTGGTCGCGATCCTGTTCGTGATCGCGCGCATCGCCGGCGCCCGCTGGCCCGACGGGCCGGAGATCGGCCACAGCCTCATCGCCGGCGCGCTGGTGCACGGGCTCTATCTCGGCGGGGTGTTCACCGCCATCAGCCAGGGTGTGCCGGCGGGAATCTCGGCGCTCATCCCGGGGCTGCAGCCGATCCTCACCTCGACCATCGCCAACCGCTTCATGGGCGAGACGGTGACGCGGCTGCAATGGCTCGGACTGGCGCTCGGCCTCATCGGCGTCGTGCTGGTGCTGCACGATCGCTCGATCGTGTTCGCCGGCTCCCCGCTCGGATGGGCGGCGAGCGTGGTCTCGCTCATCGGCATCACGCTCGGCACGCTCTATCAGAAGCGCTATTGCGGCGCGATCGACTGGCGCACCGGCAATCTCGTGCAATATGCCGGCGCCGCCGCGCTGTTCTGGATCGGCGCCTTCGCCTTCGAGACGCGCGCGATCCATTGGAGCGGCGAGCTCTTTTTCGCGCTCGCCTGGCTCATTCTGGTGCTCTCGATCGCCGCGGTCGGCCTCATGTATTGGCTGATCCGCCGCTCGGCGGCGACCGGTTTTGCCAGCCTGTTCTATTTGGTGCCGGCGGTGACCGCGCTGTTTGCGTTTCTGTTGTTCGGCGAGAAACTCGACGCGCTGTCGATTGCCGGAATGCTGGTTTGCGCCGTCGGCGTGGTGCTGGCCAATCGCGGCGCGGCGAAGCCGGCTCCGCGCGAAGGCTGAGCGGCTACTGCTTGTCGATCACCAACTGGGTCTGCGTCACGATCGCGCAGAGCCTGCCGTCGCCGCGCGTGATGCGGGTCTGCCAGACCATGGTGGTGCGGCCGCGATGCAGCGGCGTGCATTCGGCCCTGGCGACGTCGCCGATCGGGATGGCGGCGAAGAAATTGGTCTTGCTCTCGATTGTGGTGGTGGATTGGCCCGGCTTGAGATTGGCTGTGGTGGCGGTGCCGCCGAGATTGTCGGCCAGCGCCATGATGGCGCCGCCATGCATGATGCCGAAGCGGTTGTTGAGATCGTCGCGCACGGGCAGCTCGGCCGCGACCCGCTCGGGCGACACATGGGTGATCTTGAG
>JAKAHJ010000191.1 GCA_021815055.1 Pseudomonadota bacterium
TTCCATGAAATTTTCGATCGAGCGCGCTCAAACGCGGCTTGCGATCGCAAGGAGCGGTCTTTTGCGCTGCAACAAAGAGTGTGTGCGCGGTGGCCTGGCTACCGGTTGGCAGCCGCTACGCCATCCGCGCACAAAGATAAGCGCCACATTTCGTGGAATCAGCGCTCGGCCCGGCCGCCGCGCAGCCGCTCGATCAGTTCGGCGGTCGGATAGGAGTCCGCCGGCAGGCCGGCCTTCATCTGCGCCTGCTTGATCGCACCGCGGGTGCCGTTCCCGACTTTGCCGTCGACCGGCCCGATGTCGTAGCCCTGCTTGAGCAGGAGCTGCTGCAAATCCATGACTTGCTGCGTGGAAAGCGGTTGAACCCGCTTTGCCCCCTCGTGGTCGACCACCGGCGCGCCGGCGAGGCGCGTGGCGAAATAAGCGACCGTGGTGGAATAGACCATGGCCGAATTCCAGCCGAGGAAGGCCTGGAAATTCGGATAGGCGAGGAAAGCCGGGCCGTGCCGGCCCATGGGCAGAATGAGCGAGGCCGGCAGATCGCCCGCCGGCAGCGCGCCGTGGGCGGGCTTTACGCCCCAGGCAGCCCACTGCTTGACCGGGTGCTTGATGTTCAGGTCGGCCTGATCCCACGGCAGATTTTCCGGCACGCGCACTTCCTGCAGCCAGGGCTCGCCGCGCCGCCAGCCGAGCGAGACCAGGAAATTGGCGGCGGAGGCGAGCGTGTCGGGCACGCTGTGGATCAGATCGCGGCGGCCGTCGCCGTCGAAGTCGACCGCGTTCTTGTAATAGTCGGAGGCGGTGAACTGCATGCCGCCGAATTCGCCGGCCCAATCGCCGACCATGTCGCCGACGGGCTGGTCGCCGCGCTGGATGATGCGTAGCGCGTCGAACAGTTGCGTGCGGAAGAAGTCGGGGCGCCGGCAGTCATAAGCGAGTGTCGTGAGCGAACGGATGATGCTGTACTTGCCGAAGTCGGCGCCGAAATCGCTCTCCAGCCCCCAGAAGGCGGTGAGCACCGGCGCCGGCACGCCATATTTCTTTTCGACGCGCGCGAACAGGTCGGCGTATTGCTTCATTTTTTTCTGGGCAGTCGGCATGCGATAGCCGCCGACCATGCGGTCGGAGAACTGCAGAAAGGTCTGCTGGAAGACGCCCTGCGCGCGATCGCGCTTTATGATGGCGGGATCGAACGTCATCTGCGGGGAAGCGGCGGCGATCGCAGCCGGCGAAATGCCTTGCGCGGCGGCCTCCTTCTTGAAGGAGTCGAGCCAGCGCTCGAAGCTCATGTCTTTCTGGCACGGCGCGGCGCCCGCCTGACCGGCCAGCACCAGACCGAACATTGCTGCTGCGATACGCGATACGGTATTGCGCATGTTCTCAAATCCGTTCTTGTCTGCCGGCAATGAATTGACGAGGCGTAGCGTCATGGTCAGCGCTCCGAACGGCTTTGGCCGGCGCGCAAGCGATCGATCAGCTCCGCGGTCGGATAGGAGTCGGCCGGCAGGCCGGCCTTTAATTGCGCCTGCTTGATCGCGCCACGGGTAGCGTTGCCGATCTTGCCGTCGGCGTCTCCGATGTCGTAGCCGCGTTTGAGCAGCAGGCGTTGCAGCTCGACGACCTGCTCGGTGGTGAGCGGCGTCACGCGCTTGGCGCCATCGTGGTTCACCACCGGCGCGCCGGCGAGCCGGGTGGCGAAATAGGCGACTGTGGTCGAATAGACATAGGCCGAGTTCCAGCCGAGGAAGGCCTGGAAATTCGGATAGGCCAGGAAAGCCGGACCGTGCCGGCCCATCGGCAGGATGAGCGAGGCCGGCAGATCGTCCGCCGGCAGCGTGCCGTAGGCCGGCTTCACGCCCCAGGCCGCCCACTGCTTGACCGGGTGCTTGATGGCGAGATCGGCCTGATCCCACGGCAGATTCTCGGGCACGCGCACTTCCTGTAGCCAGGGCTCGCCGCGCCGCCAGCCGAAATGCAGAAGGAAATTGGCGCCGGTCGCGAGCGTATCGGGAATGCTTTTGATCACGTCGCGGCGGCCGTCGCCGTCATAGTCGACGCCGTATTTGTAGTAGTCGGACGTGGAAATCTGCAGGCCGCCGAACTCGCCCGCCCAATTGCCGTTCATGTCGTCGACCCGGCGGTCGCCGCGTTCGATGAGGCGCAGCGCGTCCATGAGCTGGCCGCGGAAATAGTCGCTGCGCCGGCAGTCATAGGCGAGCGTGGCGAGCGAAGGCAGGATCTTGAATTTGCCGAACATCGCGCCGAAGTCGCTTTCCAGACCCCAGAACGCGGTGATGACCGGCGCCGGCACTCCGTATTGCTTCTCGATGCGGGCGAACAGCGCCGCATGTTCCTTCATCTTCTTGAGGCCGTTGGGAATGCGTGCGCCGCCGACCATGCGGTCGGAGAATTGCAGGAAGGTCTGCTGGAACACGCTCTGGCCGTGGTCGCGCCGGATGACCGCGGGATCGTATTGCAGTTCGGGCGAGACCTCGGCGACCACCGTCGGCGATATGCCCTGCGCGATCGCGTCTTTCTTGAACTGCTCGCGCCATTGCTCGAAGCTGCCGCTGGTCCGGCAGGTGGCGGCGAGCGCCGGCGCGGCGAGCAGGATGCCGCCCACGAGCACCGCAAGTTTCAATGCATTCTTGCGCATATCCCCGCCCCGTTCTTCAAAATGACGTCGAATGTGCCCGAGCGCCCCGCCCGGTCAAGGTCGATCGACGATGAGCGTTAAGATCGATTTTTGTGCAAATGATGGTCTAGCGGCGGTTCCGAACCGCAAATCGGCGCGCCGGCATACGCACCGATCAGCGCGCCGGCGGGCCGTTGTGCAGAGCGCTGTTATCGGCCGTTCCCTGACGTCCCAGGGATGATGTGGTCAGCGGTTCGTCCCGAACCGACCGCGAGACCTGCATGGAAGACAGTTGCGCGCGATAGGCCGGAGGAAAACCCGGATACGAGGCGGCCGGCGTGAAATCCGTGCCGCCATTTCGGCCGGTGAACGCCAGCAGTTCGTTGCGGCCCGCTACGACGTCGCCGGGCCTGAGCGTCGGGTCGCTGCCGATGGCGATGTGCGCCAATCCGAACTGGTTGCGGCCGTTGCAGGTGCAGCCGGCGACCGTCCGTTTGCGATAGAGATAGGCCTTGTCGAGGTCCGCGTAGCGGCTGCCGTCGCGCGCGACCGCGTAGTCGATATTGCTGCTGCCGTAGACGCGCACGGCCCCCGCGGGACAGAAGGCGCGGCACATATCGCCGCTGCTTGCGCTGCGATAAGCCTGCACCGGGAAGTAAAAGCCGTCGCAGGTGCGGACGCAGAACCCGCGGGCAGGGCCGGCCTCGTTCCAGCGCGGCGCAGGCACCGGATTAGGCGCCTTCGCCATGCTATCGAGCGGATCGGGCGCGCGGGCC
>JAKAHJ010000059.1 GCA_021815055.1 Pseudomonadota bacterium
CTCATCGCAGGCTCGGCGCGCCGACGTGAACGCGTCCCTTCCATTGACCGCCGCGCTTGCGGACATGCTGGTAGGCGGAATCGAGCGTGTAGAGCGCATACATAGAAGTGATGGCGGGAAGTGCGAGGCCCCAAAGGGGCGATAGCCGGTACTGCCGCAGCGTCGGCTGGAATGACAATGCCATGGCCAGCCAGGCCGCCAGGCCGACAAGATGCGGCAAACCGTGCGAAAATAGCGCGAGCAGCGGCGGCGCGATGAAGACTAGCGCAAGCGCGAGGACCGTCGCGATCAGCAGCCACGGCGAATAGCCGAGCTGCGCATAGGCCGAGCGCGACACCATCCTGCGCACTTCTGCGAATGTGTCGTAACGGCGGATGCTGCGGACCCGCTCGGTCAGCCCGAGCCAGATCGGCCCGTGCGCTTTGAGTTTGCGGGCCAGCGCGCAGTCGTCAATCAGCGCATTGCGGATGGTGCCGATCCCTCCCAGGTCGCGAAGCGCGTCTGCACGGATGAGCATGCAGCCGCCCGCCGCGGCCGCGGTCGTGCATCTCTGCGCGCGCACCCAGGCGAACGGGAACAACATCTGGAAAAAAAAGATGAAGGCCGGTACATGGCTGCGCTCTGCCACGCTCTCGCAGTTGAGTTTCGCCATCAACGAGGTCAGCACATAGCCGCCGTTCGCCGCCCGCGCCGCCAATCGACTCACCGAGTCGGGCGCGTGCACGATGTCGGCGTCGGTCAGCAGCAGGTAATCGGGCCGGTAGCGCGTTTCGGCGATCACGATGCCCTGCCGCAGGGCCCAGACCTTACCAGCCCAGCCGGCCGCCAACTCGTGGCTCGTCACGATCGTCACGGCGCGCCCCGGCTGCATTTCGGCGGTCCGTCCGGCCACAGTCGCCGTACCGTCATGGCTGTCGTCGTCCACGACGACGATAGACAGTGGGCCCGGATAATCCTGCTGCAGCAGCGACTGGAGGCTGGACGAAATGACGCCGGCTTCGTTGCGGGCCGGGACCACCGCGGCAATGACCGGCCACTTCTCCAACGGTTCTATCTTACCGTCATCCCGCGCATGGCCCAGCCAGAAACGCCCGCGAAAACCGAGGAGATAGACCCACGCCAACCCCGATATCGCAGCGACAGTTGCGGCCAACATCGAGCGAGGCCCCCAAAATGGATATTTTCGACCTTTTGAGCCTTTTGCGCAGTTTCCGTCGCCGGACGTGTTACTCAATGCGCGGCCGCCGAAAAGGTTCACCGGGGGAACCGGGGCCGCCGGGGCGCGGGGCAGCGCGATCGGTTGCTCACAGCGACTTTGCACGACGCCCCGGCGATCACCTGAAGGAGGAAGTGTTGGCGTTCGAGACCATATTGTACGAGGAAGACGGGCCGATCGGGACGCTAACGCTGAATCGCCCCGACGACAGCAACATGTTCACGCATGTGATGTGCCACGAGATCCGCGACTGCATCGAACAGGTGCGGCGCGAGACGCGCACGCGCGTGCTGGTGATCACCGGCGCCGGCGAGCGCTTTTTCTGCATCGGCGGGCGCAAGAGCGGTATGGAAGACACCATCCTCTATGCCGGCACGCTGCCGACGCTGGAAATGTACGAGGCGATCGACAAGTTGCATAAGCCGGTCATCGCCAGCGTCAACGGTTTCGCGGTCGGCGGTGGCAACGTGCTGCAAATGGTGTGCGATCTCACCATCGCCAAGGAAAGCGCGGTGTTCCGGCAGGTCGGTCCGATGATGGGCTCGTTCGATGCCGATTACGTCGAAAAATGAGCCCGGCCATGCGACCGCTCGACGGCATTTTCGTTCTCGATTTCTCCACGCTGCTGCCGGGACCGATGGCGACCTTGCTGCTGGCGGAAGCCGGCGCCGAGGTGGTCAAGATCGAGCGCCCCGGCGCCGGCGAAGACATGCGCGCCTATGCGCCGCGCTGGGGCGCCGACAGCGTCAACTTCGCTATGCTCAATCGCGGCAAGAAAAGCGTCGCGCTCGACCTGAAGGACCCCGCGCAGCGCACCAAGCTCGACCCGCTCGGCGCGCGCGCCGATGTGATTGTCGAACAATTTAGGCCAGGCGTGATGGCGCGGCTCGGCCTCGATTACGACAGCGTCGTGAAGATCAATCCGCGCATTATTTACTGCTCGATCACCGGCTACGGGCAAAACGGCCCGAAGCGCGATGTCGCCGGCCATGATCTCAATTATATCGGCGATGCCGGCCTGCTCGCGCTGTCGATGGGCGGCGCCGACAAGCCGGTGGTCCCCCCTGCGCTGATCGCCGACATCGCCGGCGGCGCCTATCCCGCGGTGATGAACATCCTGCTCGCGCTCGCCGAGCGCGCACGCACCGGCAAGGGCCGTTATCTCGACGTCGCGATGACCGACAATCTTTTCCCGTTCATGTATTGGGCGCTGGGCGAAGGGCTCGCTGCCGTAGAATGGCCTGCGAACGGCGAAAACCTCGTCACCGGCGGTACCGCCTGCTACCGGCTCTATCCGACGCGCGACGGAAAGGTGCTGGCGGCGGCGCCGATCGAGCAGAAGTTCTGGGACAATTTTTGCGCCATCGTCGCGCTCGAGCCGAGATTCGCCGCCGACCGGTTTTCGCCTGAGACCGCCGCGCGCGTCGCCGAGATCGTCCGCAGTCAGGATGCCGCCTATTGGGAGGCGCGCTTCCGCGGAAAGGACTGCTGCTGCTCGATCGTAAAGTCTGCGCAGGTAGCAATATCCGATCCGCACTTCGCCGCGCGCGGGCTGTTCGCGCACAAGCTCGCCAATGAGCAGGGCGCGGTTATTGCGGCGCTGCCGGTGCCGGTCGATCGCGCCTTTCGCGCGCCAACGGATACTCCGGTCGCGGCGCCGGCGCTCGGCGCGCACAATGCGGATTACATCGAATGAGAGCGGTCCATGCTCGCACTTTCGCGCCGTAAGAGGTGCGACCTTTGCTGCGCTACTCGCTGATCCGCTCGATCGCCGCGCCGCAGGCGGCGAGCTTCTGCTCCAGCCGCTCGAAGCCGCGGTCGAGATGATAGACGCGGTTGACGGTGGTCTCGCCCTCGGCGGCGAGCCCGGCGATCACCAGCGAGACCGACGCGCGCAGATCGGTCGCCATCACGGGCGCGCCTTTCAGCCGCGCGACGCCTTCGATGGTGGCGGTGTCGCCGTCGAGCTGGATGCGGGCGCCCAGCCGCGCCAGCTCCTGCACATGCATGAAGCGGTTCTCGAAAATGGTCTCGGTGATGTGCGAGGTGCCCTTGGCGCGCGTCATCAGCGCCATCAGTTGCGCCTGCAGATCGGTGGGGAAACCGGGAAACGGCGCGGTGGTCACGTCGACCGGCTCCAACCCCGCGCCGTTGCGCGCGATGCGGATGCCCTCATTGGTCGGCGTCACCGTGGTGCCGGCCTTCGCCAATACATCGAGCGCGACCTGCAGCAATTCGGGCCGCGCGTTCTGCAAAAGCACGTCGCCGCCGGTCATCGCCACTGCCATGGCATAGGTGCCGGTCTCGATGCGGTCGGGCAACACCGCGTGTCGTGTGCCGTGCAAGCGCGACACGCCTTCCACCACGATACGCGCGGTCCCGGCGCCGGCGATATTGGCGCCCATCTTGTTGAGGCAGTCGGCGACGTCCACGACCTCGGGCTCGCGTGCGGCGTTCTCGATCACCGTGGTGCCCCGGGCGAGCGCCGCCGCCATCAGCGCGGTATGCGTCCCGCCGACGGTGACCTTCGGGAACGCGATCTCGCCGCCGCGCAGGCCCTTGGGCGCGCGCGCGATCACATAACCGCCTTCGATCTCGATGTCGGCACCGAGCTTTTCGAGCGCCATGATGAGCAGATCGACCGGCCGCGTGCCGATGGCGCATCCGCCCGGCATCGACACCTTGGCCTCGCCCATGCGCGCGACCAGCGGCGCGATCACCCAGAAGCTCGCGCGCATCCTCGACACCATTTCGTAGGGCGCGGTGGTGTCGACGATGGTCTTGGCCGAGATATGGATAGTGCGGCCATTGTCGCCGTTTTCGCCGGCGCGCTTGCCGGCGATCATGATGTCGACGCCGTGATTGCCCAGGATGCGCTGAAGCTGGACCACGTCGGCCAGCCGCGGGACATTTTCCAAAATCAGCGTCTCGTCGGTGAGTAGGCCGGCGATCATCAGGGGAAGCGTCGCATTTTTCGCCCCCGAAATCGGAATCGTGCCATGAAGCCGCTGACCGCCGACGATGCGTATCCGATCCATAGTCGCCCCTGCCGCCAAGCCGGCCATTCCTCGCGCGTCCCGCGATCCTATGGAATGCGGCGGCCCCCCTGCAAAGCCAAAAAAACGGGAAGGTTACCCGCCATTCACCGGGCGAATGCGGCGAAAGTCCGACCCCTTGCCCGTCAAATCAGCGCTAATCCCGATCGGATTGGTCCGTAGCCGGCCTCTCGTCCGCGGCTGGGGCGATTTTCCGCGCGCGCTCCTGCACCTTGCGCCGACGCAGATTTTCCCGCAAGGCCGCCTTCAGCCGCTCCGTGCGGCCGCCGGAATTGCCGGATCTGTCGCCTCTCTTGTCATTCTCGGCCCTGCGCGTCATGGGCTAAATATCGCCCCAGCGCCCGCACAGGCAAGGTCGAGCATTGCCTTGCTTTTCGGGGGGCGCCTGTGGCAGTTTCCGCCGCGTTCGCGCCGGCCACCAGGCCTGTGTGCCAATTCAAGCTGCCGTAGCTCAGTGGTAGAGCACCCCCTTGGTAAGGGGGAGGTCGAGTGTTCAATCCACTCCGGCAGCACCAGCTATTCGGGAAACGCCCACATGGCCACGGTTCAACTCGCAGCCGCGTGCGATAACGCACGCTGTGCCGGCGGCCGTCCGACCGCCTCGGCATAATCCGCGATCGGCAGCGGCCGTCCAACCAGATAGCCCTGGATCTCTTCGCATTTCTCGCTGGCCAGGAACCTCACCTGTTCTTCGGTCTCCACGCCCTCCGCCAGCACCGGTAGGCCGAGGCCGCGGCCGAGCGCGATCACCGCGCGGATGATGGCCTCGGCCTGCTGGCTGTGTCCGAGATTGCCAATGAAAGCACGGTCGATCTTGATCTTGTCGAACGGGAATGCCTGAAGATAGGACAGCGACGAATAGCCGGTACCGAAATCGTCCATAGCGATGCGCACGCCCAGGTTCTTCAGGCGCCGTAGTATCGCGAGGGCGCGGGTGAAGTCGCCGATCAGCACGCCTTCGGTAATCTCGAGTTCGAGGCGTGACGCCGGAAGGCCGGTTTCCAACAGCACCTGATGCACGAGGCGCGGCAGGTCGCCATGCTGGAATTGCACCGGCGACAAATTGATGCCGATGCGCAGCGGCTTCCGCCACGAAGCCGCCTCGCGGCAGGCGCTGCGCAAGATCCATTCGCCAAGCGCCATGATGGTGCCGCTCTCCTCGGCAAGCGGGATGAATGTCGACGGTGGCACCGGGCCGCGGCCCGGGTGATGCCAGCGCACCAGAGTCTCGAAGCCGGTAATGCCGCCATCGATGAGCGCCTGCGGTTGATAATGCAGTGCGATCTCGCCGCGTCCGATCGCGGAGCGCAGGTCCTGCTCGAGCGCGCGCTTCTCGCGTAGCTGCCGGTCGGTCGACATTTCGAAGAAGCGGACCGAGCCGCGCGCTTCCGATTTGGCGCGGAACAGGGCGGCATCCGCATTGGCCACCAGCGCGGCGGCATCGGCGCCGTCGCGCGGGAAAACGCCGACACCGACGGTCAGTCCGACCCGCAATGACCGGCCATCGATCTCAATCTCCGAAGCAAGCGCCGCGGTGAGCCGTTCGGCGAGCGCCACGGCGCCTTCCGGCTGCGGTCCGGTCGGCGTGATGAGCGCGAATTCATCGCCACCGGTGCGCGCAAGGAATGCCCCCTCGCTCGCCCATGCCATCCGTTGCGCGACCGCGCGCAATAGCGCGTCGCCCGTAGTGTGGCCGAGCACGTCGTTTACCGTCTTGAAGCCGTCGATGTCGATGCTGAGCACGGCGAAGCTCTCGCCGGCGGCCGCCGCCCGATCGAGCGTGGCGGCGATGCATTGGTTGAAGGCCGCGCGATTGGCAAGTTCCGTGAGCGGATCGTGATGCGCCATGTGGGCGAGCTTCTGCTCGTTCCTTTTGCGCGCGGTCACGTCGCGGATCAGGGTGATAAGATATTGCGGGTTTCCGTCCGCACCCGTCACCAGATGACGCGTGGCGGTGACGATTCGCAATCCATTGCCGGGCGTGCTGACGGTGTGCTCGTCGAGCACGAGGGTCTGTCCCGTTTCGATCAGCTTTCGGTCCGCGGCCTCCACGAAGGCCGCGGTAGCGGCCGGAATGACCTCGGCCGCCGTTTTGCCGAGCATGCCTGCACGCTCGATGCCGAAACATTCCTCGGCGGCCCGGTTGATCAGCAGATAACGCAGGCTGGGAATATCCTTCACGACGATCGGCGTCGGCACGTTCTCGATGATCGTGTCGAGGAACGATCGGGTGCGCTCGAGCGCGCGTTCGGCACGACGGCGCTCGGAAATGTCTTCGTGCGTCGCCACCCAGCCGCCGTCTGGCATCGGCTGACTGACGACGGCGATGGTGCGGCCGTCGGCCAGTTCGACATCGACGGTGAATGTTTTCCCGTGCCTGAGCGCGTCGCCCAATTCGGTCTCGTAGCGGGCCGCATCAAGCGGGAAAGTGCCGGCGGCGATGCGCGCGTCGAGCAGATCGCGAATGGTGACGCCGCGCCGGAGGCGCAGCGGATCGATGTTGTACATCGCCCGGTATCGCTCGTTCCACACCATCAGCCGGTACTGCGCGTCGAACATGCACAGGCCCTGGTTCATGTTGCTGATCGCCGCATCGAGCCGCATGTTCTGGTCGTGCAGCGTCCGCCGCATGCGCCAAGTCAAGGCCGACCCGGCTATCAACATTCCGGCCAACGCGCCGCTGACCACCGGCAATGCGATCGACCGCGCGGAAGACGCCCCAACGAAAATGGCGACAGCGCCGATCCCAACAGACGCAGCGGCAAGGGCCAGCGGACCGGCAGCGCCGATCTTGCGCCAGTCGCCGAGCCGCAGGAAATTTTTAAGCCTATCGACCGCCATGCCGCTACAACCACAACCTTGGAGGAAACGTTTTGGAGCGCCGTTAATCGGCGCGAGCCCGCAATTGTCAATCGCGGATTAACGCTACGAAGGTGTAAATGCGGGTCGGGCAGCTTATTTAAAACACGCGCGGTTCGAAAGCCGTATCGTCTCAATGGCCGAGCTATTGAACGCGGCCGTCTAATGAGAAGATGCGGTGGGACGAATGCCTTGTCCGTCACCTTTCTCCCGGCGGTCGATTATGTTAGCGCTGCCGACACAAGGTGGCGGGGGCAAGATTTACAAGCGATGTCCGATCCAAGAGAATTTGAAATTGCCGGCATCGAGGCGCGGGTCTTTCGCGTGCCGATCGCGAACCCGGTGCGAACCTCTTTCGGCGTCATGCACAGCCGGTCGGCCGTCCTCGTTCGGGCGGTCGATACGCAGGGCACGGAAGGCTGGGGTGAGGTCTGGTGCAACTTCCCGTCGGTCGGCGCGGAGCACCGCGCGCGCCTTATCCGCGAGACCGTGGCGCCGCTGCTGAAAGGGCGCCGCTTCCTCGCGCCCGACCAGGTCTGGCGCGGCGCAAGCCAGACGCTCGAAGTCTTGGCGATCCAAAGCGGCGAACCGGGACCGATCGCACAATGCCTGGCGGGCGTCGACGTGGCGCTGTGGGATCTTGCTGCGCGAGCCCAGGGCCAGCCGCTCTATCGTTGTCTTGGTGCCAGCGCCGCCGTGCAACGGCTTCCGGTCTATGCCAGCGGTCTCAATCCGGATCGGCCGGAAGAGCTTGCCGCAGCGAAAAAAGCCGAAGGCCATCGCGCTTTCAAGCTCAAGGTGGGATTCGGCCGCGAGCGCGACCTCGCCAATCTCGCCGCGCTGCGCATGACGTTGGGCGAAGACGCCGCGCTGATGGTCGACGCCAATCAGGGCTGGGACCTCGAGACGGCGTCGTCCATGAGCCGCGCGATCGCGCCGTTCCGACCGCTGTGGCTGGAAGAACCGCTGCGCGCCGATGCGCCGGTCGAGGCTTGGCGGCAACTCGCCCGATCCTCACCGATCCCGCTCGCGGCCGGCGAGAACATGCGCGGCGATGAATTCCCGACCGCCATCGCCGCCGGCTGGGTGAAGGTGCTGCAACCCGACCTGGGCAAATGGGGTGGCTTCTCCGGCTGTGTTGCCGTTGCCCGCGGCGCGCTTGCCGCCAAGACCCGCTTTTGTCCGCATTGGCTCGGCGGCGGCATCGGCCTCATTGCCTCTTTCCACTTGCTCGCCGCGGTGGGCGGGGACGGCCTCGTCGAAGTCGATTCCAATCCCAATCCGTTGCGGGAATTGATGGCCGTGCCCTTGCCCATGCTCGCCGATGGGCACATGGACATGCCGCAAGGACCGGGACTCGGCGTCGTGCCGGATCTCGCGGCGCTTCGCACGTTCGAAATTGCCGCTTAGAGTCCACTCCTTGCAGTTGCCATCAGGGCGGGGTGCCGTCTCGGCCCATTCGTTCCCTGCATCGATGGGAATTGTCGCGCCGGTATGCGTGTCGCATTGCATGCGTGTCGCATACCTTGACGATGCTATAGTGAGGTGATGCAATGCCTTGTCCCAAGTGCCGATCACGCACTCGGTAATTCTAGGGAGGAAGGAAAAAGAAAATGAAAAAGAAAATGAAAAGGCTCTTTGTCGTTATCGCCTGCATTATCGCGACCAGCCTAGGCTACGCATCCGCGAAAGATTTTCCAACACGTCCGGTCTCGATCGTCGTTCCGTTCGCCGCAGGCGGGCCGACCGACACATTAGCGCGCATCTTGGCGCAGCGCATGTCGACGTCATTGGGCCAAACGGTCGTCGTCGAAAACGTCACGGGAGCGGGCGGAAGCATCGCCGTCGGGCGCGTGGTGCGCGCGGCCAACGATGGCTATACGCTGAGCATCGGCCAGCTCGGGACGCATTGCCTCAACGGCGCCATTTATTCGCTGCCGTATAATCTGTTAACCGACCTCGAGCCGATCGCCTTGCTCGCCAGCAATCCGCAGATGATCGTCAGCAAGAAAGCTGTCCCGGCCAATAACCTGAAAGAATTGATCGCCTGGGTGAAAGCCAATCAGGACAAGGTCATCATCGGTACGGCCGGCGCCGGGACGCCGGCGCATGTCAGCGGCGTCTATTTTCAGAATCAGATCGGCGCGCATGTGCGGTTCGTTCCCTATCGCGGTGCCGGACCGGCGATACAGGATCTGATTGCGGGCAATATCGATTTGTATCTGGACCAGGCGTCGAATTCGATCGGGCACGTTCGCGGCGGCACCATCAAAGCCTATGCGGTGACCGCGAAGACTCGCCTGGCTATCGCGCCCGACATTCCGACTACGGATGAGGCGGGATTGCCCGGATTCTACGTCTCGGTGTGGCACGGCCTGTGGGCCCCGAAAAACACGCCGAAGGACGTGATTGCAAAGCTCGATGCCGCGGTGAAGGAAACATTGGCCGATCCGGCCGTGCGCAAGCGCCTCGCCGAACTGGGACAGGCTATCCCGCCGCTCGAGCAGCAGACGCCGGACGGGCTTGCGAGCTTCCAGAAGGCCGAGATCGAGAAATGGTGGCCGATCATCCGCGCGGCCAATATCAAAGTGCAATAACCTGACGGAAGCGGCTGCGTTCCGCACGGAGAAGAGCCTGGCGGTCCTGCGGCCCCGCGGCGCTCGCGCATGAACCGGCCGTCGGCCGCAAGATCGCCAGGACTATTCGAAAAAACTATTCGAATCGATGCTGCGACGAGTGGCGCGTGCTCTCCACTCGTCATGCCGCCTTGCACACGCTCGCTACTTCTGCGGCTTGCCTGTGGAACCTCGCGCGGGTCGACGGACGGCTCTCACTTTCCCGCTGTTTCCACCGCCGCAGAAGAAGATGTCGCTGCCGTTTGACTCGATCCCCGAAACGGCGATGCCGGCCGGCATGTCGAGCTGCTCAAGGACTTCGCCGCTTTGCGGATCGATTCGACGCAGTTCGCTTTCCTCGCCTTCCCAGGTGCCGTGCCAGAGTTCGCCGTCCACCCAGGTGACGCCGGTGACGAAGCGGTTCGATTCGATGGTGCGAAGGATCGCGCCGGTCTGCGGATCGACCTGATGAATCCTGCGCCTGCGATGCTGCCCCACCCAGAGCGTACCTTCCGCCCATGCCATTCCGGAGGCGCCGCCTTCGGGTGTCGGGATGGTCGCGACCACGCGGCCCGAATTCGGGTCGATCTTTTGAATGCGACCCCCGGAGATCTGGTACAGGTGTTCGCCGTCGAACGCGGTTCCCGCGTGCGCGGGGACATCGAGCGCGCGCACCGTTTTCCCGCTCTCCGGGTCGATCGCGTTCAGCGTGTCGCCGGCAGCAATCCAGACATTGGTACCGTCATAGCTGACCCCATGCACATGGGTGACGTCCGGAAAGGGGCCGTATTCGCGGACGATCGTTGCTGCCGCTCGTGTCATGGTTGACCTTTTTGCTGCCTTTTGCCTGATGCGCCCACCCTAGCCGCCGGGCAGCGCAGCCGGGAGTAACAAGTTTGTCGGGAAACCCGGCACCGGCGGCGTCATCCAGCGGCGTGTCCGGCCGCGGCCGATCGCCTGCACCCTGCCATCCGCCATGAGATCGTCGAGTGCGCGCTGCACGGTGCGCTGACTTGCGCCGAGCGCCAGCGCCAGTGCCGAACTCGACCATGTCTCTCCGTCGGCCAGCAGGGCGAGCACGGTCGCATGCGCTTCATCGGTCGGTGGCGCGAGCACCGCCACGGCGCGCGCGCGGCGCGGCACGAGCGCGAATCCGGCCGTGGTCGCGTTGATGCCCGCGATGCCCCACAGCGTCTTGCGCAGCCGACCGATCTCGACGCGCAATCGTGCCCGATGCGACTCATCGGCGTGTTTGGCGCGGAACGCGCGCGCGAGCAGCGCCGCCCGCGATACGTCGCCGGGCCAGGCTTCGGCAAGCGCACGGGCGAGAGCGAACAGCACCGGGCGCGTCTCCAGCGAAATCGCCTTGCCGCCGTGGCAGACAATGTGGCGGCAGGCATCGACGACGAGGACCTTCGACGCCAGTATTGTTTCGATGTCGTCGAGCCGCAGAAGCCGCGCATTGCCCTGCGCAATGAGCCGCGCCGCCGGCATATCGAGGACGCGGGCGGTATTTTCAACTTCAGCCGCGAGCGAGGGGATGCCGGATTCGCGAGCGACCCGCTGCGCCCGCGCCAGCGCGGCGCGCGCGCTCTTAATTCTCAGGCGCCGGATTGCGATCCCTGCAACAGCCAGTTCGTATGCGGCGCGCGAGGCGGTCGGCAACGGCGCGGGATCAAAGTCTTTGATCAACCGCTCGGCCTGTTCAAGTCGGCCGATCAGGAGCAGGCGCCGGATCGCGAGATAATGCGCGTGCGCGGCATTGGCGCGGTCGCCGTGCCGTTCGAGCACGATCCGTGCTGAATCGAGCGGCTTTGCCGGCCAGCCAAGGTCACGTGACACCAGGGCGATCTCGGCTTCGGCGACCACGCAACGTGCGCGCGCGACCGCTTCCCGTGATCCGAACGCGCGTGCCGCGCGGCGCAGCAGGATCTTGGCACGGCTGAGGTCGCCAAGCTGCGCCATCGCGATGCCGCGCAGCGCCAGCGCCGGCGCGTCGTCGCGCAGGGCGATAAAGTTCAATGCGCTGAGCGGATTACCCGTTGCGAGCGCGCGCGCCGCGGCGGTGATCAGCGAGTCCATCGAAATCTCGACGCATGAAATCCCGACACACTTGTCACTCCCGGCCATCCGTTGGCCAGCCGTAAATCTACCTCACGGCCAACGCCCGGCAAGCCGCAGCAGAAACGCGGTCGGCGCCTCGGGCAACGAAAGGAGAGAGAAGATGACGGCTCATACGATCGCAACACGTGACAAGTGGCTGGAAGCGCGGCTCGATCTGCTCGCCGCCGAGAAGGACCTGACGCGGCGCAGCGACGAGGTGGCGCGGCTGCGCCAGCAGTTACCCTGGGTCCGGGTCGACAAGAAGTACGTCTTCGAGGGACCCGACGGCCCGGTGACGCTCGCCGATCTGTTCGAAGGCCGCTCGCAGCTCATCGTCCAGCAATTCATGCTGGCCCCCGGCTGGGAGGCGGGCTGCAAGAGCTGCTCCTATATGGCTGACCATACCGACAGCATGACTATTCACCTGGAGCATCGCGATGTCACGATGGTGGCGATCTCGCGCGCCCTGTTCGCCGAGATCGAGCGCTTCCGCCGGCGCATGGGCTGGCAGTTCAAATGGGTGTCGTCGTTCGGCACCGACTTCAACTACGACTTCGGCGTCAGCTTCACGCCGGAAGAAAGGGCCAAGGGCAAGATCAATTACAACTACGGCAGTTTCCCGCGTGGCGTCGAGGAGTTGCCCGGAGTCAGCGTATTCGCCAAGGATGAAGCGGGCGATGTGTTCCACACCTATTCGACCTACGGCCGCGGCGTCGAAGTGATGATGGGCACCTATCGGATGCTCGACCTCACGCCGAAGGGGCGCGACGAGGGGGGCAAGAACATGAGCTGGGTACGCTACCACGATAGCTACGAGCCGCAGCGGCCGCCGAAGGCTGCACCGGCAACCGGCGCATGCTGTAGCGGGCGCGCGTAAGGCGGCCCGCCATGCTCAAGGCTCACACGCGCAAGATTCCGATTGGCGAGCGTGCCGGGAGCGGCCATGCCGCTCCCGGCGTGGCCAAGTGGCTCGGCCTCGCCGCCGCGCCCACTTTCGCAATCATGGCGCTGTGGAACGCCTTCTTCACCGGCCAGCCGGACATGCTCTGCACGGCGATGCAAGATTTATCGCCGGCAGGAGGAATGACGATCATGTATCTGCTGATGAGCGTCTTCCATTTATCGCCTTGGCTGAAACTGATCCGAGGCCGTTGAAACAGCGCTCGTTGCTCCTATGGTGGGGCGTTGCTCGTCAGACCGCGTCAACCGCGCGGCTTCAGGAACGCGAAATCGCAGCCCTGGTCGGCGCCGAGAATCTCCTGCGCGTAAAGTCGCGCATAGCCGCGCGCGGGCGCCTCGACAGCAGGCTTCACTTCCGACGCACGGCGCTGCAACTCGGCCTCGCCGACCAGAAGATCGATACGCCGCTCCTTCACCGACAACTTGATGCGGTCGCCATTGCGTACCAGCGCGAGCGGACCGCCGGAGGCCGCGTCCGGTGTCACATGCAGCACGATGGTGCCGAAGGCGGTGCCGCTCATGCGCGCGTCGGACACGCGCACCATGTCCTTGACGCCCTTGGTCGCGAGCTTCTTCGGGATCGGCAGATAGCCGGCCTCCGGCATAGCCGAGGCCGAGTGCGGCCCGGCATTCTGCAGGACCAGAATGTCGTGCGCTTCGACATCGAGCGCGGGATCGTCGATGCGCCCGGCGAGATCTTCGAGCGAGGAGAACACCACCGCGCGGCCTTCGTGCTCGAACAAATTGGCGTCGGCGGCCGAGCGCTTGAGGATGGCGCCCTGCGGCGCCAGATTGCCGAACAGCGCGACCAGGCCGCCCTGCGGCTCGAGCGGCTTCGCGCGCTCGGCGATGATGGTGCGGTCGACCCAACTTTCCCCTTCGGCGGCAAGCCGTTCGCCCAGCGTCTCGCCGGTCACCGTCATGCAGTCGAGATGGAGGAGGTCTTTCAGTTCGCGCAGCAGCGCGCCGACGCCGCCGCCGGCGAAGAAGTCCTCCATGTAGCCGTTGCCGACCGGCTTCAGGTTTACCAGCACCGGCGTGGTGTCCGACAGCGCATTGAGACGCTCGAGCGAAATCGGAAAGCCGGCGCGGCCGGCAATCGCCGCAAGATGGATCACCGCATTGGTCGAGCCGCCGATGGCGAGCAGCACGCGTAGCGCATTCTCGACCGACTTCTGGTTGACGATGCGGTCGGGCGTGAGCGTGCTGCCGATCATCCGGACCGCGGCGGCGCCGGTCGCCTCCGCCGCGCGCAACCGGTCGGCATGCACGGCGGGAATGGCGGCGGTGCCGGGCAGGCACATGCCCAGGGCTTCGGTGATGCAGGCCATGGTCGAGGCGGTGCCCATCACCGCGCAGGTTCCGGCGGTGGTGGCAAGGTTACCTTCGACCTGGTTGATTTCGGCGTCGCTGACCTTGCCGGCGCGATACTGCGCCCAGAAGCGCCGGCAGTCGGTGCAGGCGCCGAGGCGCTCGCCGCGATAGCGCCCGGTCATCATCGGGCCGGCGATGAGCATGATCGACGGCTTGGCGGCGGAAACGGCGCCCATGAGCTGAGCCGGCACGGTCTTGTCACAGCCGCCCATCAGCACCACGGAGTCCATGGGCTGCGACCGCACCATTTCCTCCGTGTCCATGGACATCAGATTGCGGAACTTCAGGCTGGTCGGGTTGAGGAAGACCTCGCCGAGCGAAATGGTGGGAAATTCGATCGGCAGCGCGCCGGCCGCCAGCACGCCGCGTTTGACCGCCTCCAGCATTTCGGGGAAATGGCGGTGGCAATTATTGAAGCCGGACGGCGTATAGGCGATGCCGACCACCGGCTTTTTCAGCATTTCCCGCGAATATCCCATCGACTGCGCGAACGAGCGGCGCAGATAGAGGGAGAAATCGCGATCGCCGTAATTGGTGAGGCCGTTGGCAATGCCGGTGGGCTTGTCGTTCATTCCGATGGTTTCCGAAGAGAGGTTGGCAAGGGGCGCAAGCTGCCGTGCCCGGCGGCGATTTGCAATCCGTTCGGACAAATCCAGTTTAGCGACCGGACGGCCCGAATCGGGCCCTCCTGCGCTCGCAGATTTTTTGCAGGACCGGCCCGCTGAAGAGAAAATCCGGCGCCGATTGATCCCGGTCAAAGGCGCCGCCCCAAATGTGACGAATCTCGCCTCGACAAACCCCCTGGAAGGCTTCTAAAAAGAGGTCCGGCAAGGGGGCGGGAAAGAGAACGGCATGAAATACAACGACTTTTTTGCGGCCTCCCTCGATACTTTGCGGGATGAGCGCCGGTACCGCGTCTTTGCCGATCTCGAACGCATCGCCGGCCGGTTCCCGCATGCCTTGTGGCACTCCCCCCAGGGCGCGCGCGAAGTCGTGATCTGGTGTTCCAACGACTATCTTGGCATGGCCCAGCACCCGAAGGTGATCGGCGCCATGGTCGAGACCGCGACGCGCATGGGCACCGGCGCCGGCGGCACCCGCAATATTGCCGGTACCAATCATCCCCTGGTCGAGCTCGAGCGCGAGCTTGCCGACCTGCACGGCAAGCAGGCTGCCCTCGTGTTCACGTCCGGTTACGTCTCCAACCAGACCGGTATCCCGACAATCGCCCGGCTGCTCCCGAACTGCCTGATCCTGTCGGACGCGCTCAATCACAATTCCATGATCGAGGGTGTGCGCCAGGCCGGCTGCGAGAAGCAGATCTGGCGCCATAACGACCTCGACCATCTTGAAGAGCTTCTGAAGGCCGTTGATCCCGATCGGCCCAAGCTGATCGTGTTCGAGAGCCTGTATTCGATGGACGGCGACGTCGCGCCGGTGCACGCGATCTGCGACCTTGCCGAACGCTACAACGCCATGACCTATGTCGACGAAGTACATGCGGTCGGCATGTACGGCCCGCGCGGCGGCGGCATCTGCGACCGCGAAAATGCGATGGCCCGCGTCGATGTCATCGAGGGCACGCTGGCCAAGGCCTTCGGCTGCCTCGGCGGCTACATCGCGGCCGGCGCCGAGATCGTGGATGCGGTACGCTC
>JAKAHJ010000060.1 GCA_021815055.1 Pseudomonadota bacterium
GGAGGTAAAGCGAGCGGCATGCGATGCGATACCAAATTCACTCATAGCGGCTGCGAGGGGTCGAAATAGCTGCCCGGGATCTTGATGCCCTGGGTCACGAGATGCGCGAGGAAGCGCGGACGCACGCCGGTCGCCTGGAAATGTCCCTCCACGGTGCCGTCCGGCTTGGTGCCGGTGCGCACATATTTGAAGATTTCCTGCATCTGGATGATGTCGCCTTCGAGCCCGGTCACCTCCGCGATCGAGGTGACCTTGCGCTTGCCGTCCGACTGGCGCGAAAGCTGCACCACGAGCTGCACCGCATTGGCGATCTGGCCGCGGATCGAGGCCACCGTCATCGGCAGGCCGGCCATGCCGATCATCTGCTCGAGGCGGGTGATGGCGTCGCGCGGCGTATTGGCGTGAATGGTGGCCATCGAGCCTTCGTGGCCGGTGTTCATCGCCTGCAGCATGTCGAAGGCTTCCTCGCCGCGGCACTCGCCGAGGATGATGCGGTCGGGCCGCATACGCAGCGCGTTCTTGACGAGGTCGCGCTGGCGGATTTCGCCCTTGCCTTCGATGTTGGGCGGCCGCGTCTCCATACGGCCGACATGCGGCTGCTGCAATTGCAGTTCGGCCGCGTCCTCGATGGTGAGCAGGCGCTCCTTCTCGGAAATAAACGCCGACAGCGCGTTGAGCATGGTGGTCTTGCCGGAGCCGGTGCCGCCGGAGATGATGGTCGAGATGCGTGCGCGCACCGCCGCCGCGAGCACCTCGGCCATTTGCGGACGTAGCGCATTGACCTCGACCAGCTTGCTGAGGTCCAGCTTCTTCTTGGAAAACTTACGAATGGAGACCAGCGGGCCGTCGACGCCGATCGGCCGCACCGCCACGTTGACGCGCGAGCCGTCCAAGAGGCGCGCGTCGCAGAGCGGATGCGATTCGTCGACGCGGCGGCCGACCGCCGACACGATCTTGTTGATGATGCGCAACAGGTGCTGCTCGTCCTTGAAGCGAACCGACAGCGGCTCCAGCACGCCGCCGCGTTCGACATAGACGCATTCGTGCCCGTTGATCAGGATGTCGCTGATGGTCGGATCCTTGAGCAACGGCTCGAGCGGCCCGAGCCCGGTCATCTCGTCGAGGATTTCCGAGACGAATTCGGCAAGCTCCTGCGCGTTGAGCGCCAGCCGCTCGACCAGCACATATTGCGAGACGAGCTGCTGGACGTGGCGGCGGATTTCGTCCTCCGGCAGCTTTTCCAGCGCCGAAAGATTGATCTCCTCGATCAGCCGCCGGTGCAGGCGCACTTTGGCGTCGAGCAGCTTCTCGGTGAGCAGCGGATTGCCGGACGGCGGCGGCGCCGCCGGGGCGGGCGCGGCAGCCGACGCGGCGGGGGCGGACGGCGGCGGCTCCGGCGACGCATCGGGAAACACCGTCCAGGCAATGCCTTCGAGCGCGGAAGGCGGCGGCTCGTCGATCGCCGCCATGTCCGGCGTCGTGACGCGTCGGGCTGTGAAACGGCCGGCCATGGTCAGCTTCCGAGGATATTTTCGTCGTCATTCCGGGGCGCCCGTCGAAGCCCGCAGGGCGTAGACGGGCGAACCCGGAATCCATAACCCGCAGCGCTGCGGAGCATGGATTCCGGGTCCGCGCTTTCAGCGCGTCCCGGAATGACGAAGGAGGGCGTGGCCATTGTTGTTCTTCTCGTCTAACCCGCGATGGCGTGCTTGAGCTTCTTGATCAGCGGCAGTGAAGTCGCCTCCGGCGCCGCCTTTGCGGGCTTGTCCAGCACCAGCCGCTTGAGCTGGGCGGTGATCTTGTTGCCGGCCTTCACCTCGTCGAGCGGCACGCCGCGGTCGATCGCCTCGCGCACCAGCGCGTAATCGTTGGGGATCGCGCTCGCGAAGGCATCGCCCAAGGTCTGCTGCACGTCGGAAAGCCGCAAACCTGAGGAGAACAGGCCCTGCTGGAAGCGGTTGATGATCACCTGCGGCTGCGGTCCGTCGCCCAGCCGCTCCTTGATCGCGGTCACCAGTTGCTTGGCATGGCGCAGGCCCGGCACCGTGGTTTCGCTCACGATGTAGAGCTTGTTGGAGCCGAGCAGCACGCTGTCGGTCCACGAGAACCAGGTGCGCGGCATGTCGAACACGACATATTGGAAATTGGTGGAGACGAGATCGAGCAGCCGCGTTACCACGTCGGGATCGAACGAACGCATCTCGGCCGGGCGATTGGGCGCCGCGATCACGGCGAGCCCGGAGGCGTGGTAGGACAGCATCACCTCGAGCAATTGCCGGTCGAGCCGGTCCGGGCGCGGCTCGATTTCCACCAGATTGAGCCGCGGCTCGAGGTCGAGATAGTCCGCGACCGCGCCATGCTGGAAATCGAGGTCGACCAGGCAAGTCGACGGCTTCTCGCGCGGGCCGCCGCTGTTGAGCAGGAGCATGGCGGTCTGCACCGCGAGCGTGCTCACGCCCGCCCCGCCGACCGCCGGCAGGAAGGTGAAGATCTGCGCGTCGGTCGGTTCGGCAACGTTGGAGGAGCCCTGAGCGACGCGCGCGCAGGCGCGCACGAGATCGATCGGGGCGACCGGCTTCACCAGGAAGTCGGCGATCCGCATCTGCAAGAGCGTGCGGGCCACGGTTTCGTCGAAGCTTTGCGTCACCGCGATCACCGGCGGCCACTGGCCGATGCGCGTCATCAACCGCGCGAGCGCCGCCATTTCATCGGCGCGGCCGGCGTCGAGATCGAGCACCACGACGGTGGCGCCGGCGACGTCCAGGCTGTCGACCTGCTCGGCAACGCTGCCCGAGACGATCGTGAGATCGATCGCGGAGGAGGCGCCGAAGGTGGCGCGAATCGACTCTTCGAACGCTGCGTCGGCGGTGAGGACCGCCACGCAGGTGCGATTCGATGAAGATGTACGGCCGAGGCGCATGACTCTTGCTTCGATTCTTTGTCCGACTTTTGGCCGGTTCCGGTCTACTTCACCGGCGCCGCCGGCTGGGTCACGGTGGGCCCGATCGGCTGCAAGTTGTTCTGTTGCGAGTTCCGACTCTGATAGGTCGTGCCCGTGTTGACGCCGTTCGGCGGGATCACGCGGCCGGTCCGATAGCGCTCCACCGCTGTCTGCATCACGATGCCATTATAGGCGATGGTGCGGTTGGCGCTTTCGCGCGGCCAGGGATCGACCATCTGCACCACCTTGTTGGTCTGCACGGCGTTGCCGCCCTGCACCGCGATCGGGTCGCGCCGGTCGAAATATTCCGAGCAGCCGGCGAGCACGACGAGCGCCGTGCCGAGCGCGAGCGCCCGCAGGGCCTTACTGAATGGCGGCATCGGAAACCCTCCTCGGGAGGTCGAGCATGTGGCCGGTGAACGGCAAGGCGCCGGCCGCGGCGATGCGTGCCGCGGCGGGCGTCAGCGCGCGCGCCTGCCGGGGCGGCATCTCGGTCTTGCCCATCAGGAAGAAGTCGAGGTCGTTCGGCGACAGCGAGTCGTCGGCCGGCGTGCGCAGGCCGTCGCCGGGCCGCGCCGGGCGCACCAGATGCGGCGTGACAATGATGACGAGGTCGGTCTCGTTCTTCATGTAGGACCGGCTCGCGAACAGCGCGCCGAGGATCGGCACGTTGCCGAGCCAGGGCAATTGTTCGATCTGGTTACGGTTGTCGCTCTGCAGCAGGCCGCCGATCGCGAAGCTCTGGCCGTCGCGCAATTCGACCGTGGTCGAGGCGCGCCGCACGGTCAGCGCCGGCACCGCAATGTCCTTCGACACCGCAACCGCATGCGTGGTGTCGATCTGGCTCACCTCGGGCTCGATCTTCATATTGATCAGACCCTGGCCGAGCACCGTCGGCGTGAAGGCGAGCCCGACGCCGTATTTCTTGTAGTCGACCGTGATCTGGCCGTTGTTGGACGACACCGGGATCGGAAATTCGCCGCCGGCCAGAAAGCTCGCGGTATCGCCCGAGAGCGCAACCAGGTTCGGCTCGGCGAGGCTGCGGGCGATGCCCTTCTGCTCGAGCGCGTTGATCAGGATGTCGGTGGTGGCGCCGCCGGCCACGATGCGGCCGAGCAGGAAGCCGAAGGGCGCCGCGCCGGAGAGCATACCGGCGCTCGTTTCCGTGATCTGGCTCAATTTGTTGGGCGCCGTGATCGGCAGGTTTTTCGTTCGGTTGCCGATATTCGTGACGCTGTGCTGGCCGAAGCGGTTCCATTGCACGCCCAGCTCGCGGCTGGCGGTGCGCGAAATCTCGACGAAACGGACTTCGAGCATGACCTGCTGCGGCGACATCACCGAGACCGTATTGATGATCTCAGGGCCGAACTGCCGGGCGATGGTGACGGCCTTGTCGAGCGTGGCCGCGTCGGCGACCTGCCCCGACAGCATGATGCGGCCGTTCACCGTGGACGCCTGGATCGACGATCCCGGGAACCGGCGCTTGAGCTCGTTGGTGAGGCGCGAGATGTCGTAGGTCACCTCGACGTCGAAGATGCCGATCAGCTTCTTGCCTTCGGCATAGACCGACACGCGCGTGGTGCCGATTTTCTTGGCCAGGATCGACAGCGAATGGTCGGTCAGCGGATTGACGTCGGCCACCTCCGGATCGCCGACCATGAGGTCGACGAAGCTCCGGTCGGTGCGCACGTCCTGCGACTTGCCGATCGCCACGTCGACCATCACGGTACGGTTGTTGCCGGCGATCTGGACCATGCGCGCCTGCGCGCGCGCATCGCCCGCCATCAGCAGCAGCGCCGCCATCAGCGCAATGCTCAGCGCAACCGCCACATCGCGCAACCAGCGGCCCTCGGGCCGCGGCATCCTGTCCGATCGCTGCCAGTCGAAGCCGGCTGCACATTCGTTATTGTTACGCACGACACTCCCCACCCGTTTGATTTACCTTTAGTCCCGCCCGGTCCCTATCGGGCGACCTCTCACCGCTCCGTCCCGGCGAGAGCCGCACTGCTCCCCGCAGCAGTGCGCTGGCTCTCGATCGGGACGGTGTATTCCTGTTTCGCCGAGGCGCGCGTGACGACCACCGTGGCGGTGCCGTGCGAGTCCGCGCCCGAATCGCCGAACAAGAGATCCTTCAGCGTGACCTTGCGCGTGCGCGTTTCCGCGGTTTCGCCGGCCTTGCGCAAGAGCAGCGACAGGCTGCCGACCGAGGCGGCCAGCCATACTTTCTGCGCCTGCACCGTGTCGACCTCGAGCGTGACCGACTTCGCCACCGCGGCTTTGAAGCTTCGCTGGTCGGCGCTCTGATCGACTGCCAGCACGCGCGTGTTCTGCAGCACGACTTCCGACGTCGCCTGGCCCTTGTCGACCTGGCGCGTAAGCACGACATCGACGTGATCGCCCGGCAGTACGAAGCCGCCGACGCCTTCGACGTCGTTGACGCGAATGGTCACGGCTTTCATGCCCGGCCGCACCAGCGCCGAGAGCGTCGCACGCTGGCCGGGGCCGGTGATCTTGAGCGCGAGCACCGGCTCGTTCGGCTCGATCGCGGCCAGCACCACGCGGCGGCCCTTCGAGAGAATGTCGTCGATCTTGGCGAAGGCGCCGGCCGGCGCCGTATCGGTGGGCCATGGCACTTCCTGCAGCATCGACGCATTGAGCTCGGTGCCGAAGCGCAGCGCCTGCTTGGCGACGACGACGGTGCGGGTCGCCACCGGCTTCTGGACCTCGTAGGTCTTCGCCTGCTTGTTGGCCTGGTTCTTGAGCCAGACATTGGCGATGAAGACGGCGAGCAGGCCGAACACGACGGCGAACCCGGTCATGACGATGGTGCTGGCGCGCACGATGTTTGTTCCGTTTGACGCGTTTTAAAACTGCATTGCGCTAGTCGAGGCGACACTAGAGAGCAGGAAGTATTGAATTACTAAAAGCGCGCAAGCACTTCGGACTATGCTGAAGAGGCGCTGAATTCCTATTGTTTACGCTTGGTATCTGAAATCGGATGAACTTTAGGGTAACCTTTCGGTCGATTAACAATACTGGATCATGTGACGGCGGAAATTGTAACGATCGATTCAGCCTGACGACCCCTGTTGCACCGCATGCCGGGCCAAAGAGGGCAAAGGCCCACGCGATGCGTCGCCAACGGAGACATCGCCGGCACTTTCAACGTTTGGGCAAGGTTACCGAATCGAGATGTGCCGTTGCCCGCGCCGCGCCGATGCGGCAACATGTGCCGCCGCGCAGGGAGGCGGCATCGCCACATCGTTGTTCCGTTGCGGCGAAATAGACGAAAAGTTGAGCGACTACGGAAAAGAACGGCACCCAAGCCAACAACGAAACAGGCGGCAGAGTGACAAGTCTTCAGACGACGGCAGCGTCAAATCCGGGCACGGCAGCGGCAGCTTCCGGCAGCGAGCCTCGCATTCGCGTCAAAGGGCTCGGCAAGCATTACGGAAGCCTCGAAGTCTTCCGTAACATCGACTTCAATGTCGGCGAGCGCGAGATCGTCGCTATCGTCGGCCCGTCCGGCTGCGGCAAGACCACGCTCTTGCGCTGCATCGACGGCTTGATCCCGTTCGATTCGGGCGAGGTGCTGGTCGGCAACCAGCGCGTCACCGAACCGATCGCCGGCGTCGCCATGGTGTTCCAGCATTTCGGGCTGTTCCCCTGGAAGACGGTGTCCGAGAACGTCGCCTACGGCCTGCGCATGGCCGGGGCGCCGAAAGCCGAGATCGAGCGCCGGGTGCCGGAATTCATCAAGCTCGTCGGACTCGCCGGCTTCGAGCAGGCCTATCCGTACCAGATGTCGGGCGGCATGCAGCAGCGCTGCGGGCTGGCGCGCGCGCTCGCGGTCGGCCCCAATGTGCTGCTGATGGACGAGCCTTTCGCGGCGGTGGACGCGCAGACGCGCGAGATTCTCCAGTTTGAGCTGTTGCGCATCTGGGAAGAGCGGCCGACCGCGATGATCTTCGTCACCCACTCGATCGAGGAAGCGGTGCTGCTCGGGCACCGGGTGATCGTGCTCAAGGGCCGCCCCTCCGGCATCCACGAGATCATTGATATCGACCTGCCGCACCCGCGCACGCGCGACACTTTGCGCAAACCCCGTTTCGCCGAATTGCGCGAACGGGTATGGAGCACGCTGATGCGCGAGGCGCGCGAGGCGGAGTTCGTGCTCGAACGTTGACGTAGTTGACGTAATAAGAGTCGGTCAAAACAAACCAAAGGGAGGATTCGATGCTTCGCAGAACGTTTACGCTGATGGCGGGCGCGGCACTCGCTGGTGCGCTCATGGGGGCCGCACCGGCTCTGGCGGCCGGCAAGAAGCTCGTAATGGCGGTCCCCGGCGTTCCGCCGATCTATTCGGCGACCATCGCCTATGTCGCGGAGAAGCAGGGCTTCTTCAAGAAGTACGGCGCCGACGTCGAGATCAAGCAGTTCGACAACGGCACCGCGGCCGCCCGTGCGGTGGTCGCCGGCGACATCGATATGTCGTGGTCGCCGACCCCGCCGGTCATCAACCAGATCTCCAATGCCGGCGTGCCGCTGGTCGCCATCTACGGCATGCCGAATCCCGACTGGGTGATTGGCACAACCGAGAGCGGCAAGGCCTGCAAGGATCTCGCCGGCCAGGAAGTCGGCGTCGATTCGATCGGCGGCGCGCGCTCGGTGGCGTTGCGTTCGATGCTGGTCGGCTGCCCGGAGGTGAAGCTCGACCAGATCAAGCAGGTCGCGCTCGGCTCCACCTCGGGCCAGGCCATGGTGGCCGGCCGCCTGCATTATGCCGTGCTGCATCTCGACGACCTCGCCGAGATCCAGCACCAGGGCAAGAAGCTCAACATTCTGCTCGCGATGAAGAACACCAACCCGACCAGCCACTATCTGATGCTGGTGGCGCGCAAGGACAATCTGGCCAAGAACCGCGACGGTTTCGTTCGTGCGGTTGCCGCCGTGGTCGACGCCGCACGCTTCATGCAGGATCCCAAGAATGCCGATGCCGTAGCGGACGCCGCCGCCGTCACCGGGCACAACAAGGAAGTCAATAAGGCCGCGCTCAAGGAATTCCTCGCCATCAACTTCTGGGCGGTCAAGGACGACGGTCTGCCGCGCAACAAGCTGGAAGCGGTTGCCAAGTTGATGAAGAAGATCGGCGCCATCAAGGCCGACAAGGAGCCGGTGACCTACGACCAGCTCGTCGACGGCAGCGTCTGGAAAGACGCCAACGCGATGGTGAAGTAATTCACTGTCATTCCGGGGCGCTCGCGCAAGCGAGCGAGCCCGGAATCCAGAGCAACACGCTCATGCCTGGCCCTGGATTCCGGGCTCCGGCCTTCGGCCGGCCCCGGAATGACGGGTTATGTCAACGGGGACTTCCTCATTTGCTAACGACCTACCTCCGCCGCCACACGCCGTTCTGGATCAGCATCCTCGCCGGCATCGCCATCTGGGAGATCGCCGGGCGTTCGACCAGCGCGGCCTTCATGGTGCCGTTCTCGGAAACCGTACGCCAGCTCTGGCTGTTCATGTGGAGCCGCGAATTCATCGAACAGTTTCTCGATTCGGCCGAGCTTTTCCTGACCGGATTCGTATTGGCGCTGGTCGTCGGCGCGCCGCTCGGGCTCCTGTTCGCGCGGGTGCGGGCATTGCGCGTCGGCGTCGAGCCCTACATCATGATCCTCTATGCCACGCCGATGGTGGCGCTGATCCCTTTCATCCTGTCGATGATGGGCTTCGGCTTCGCACCCAAGGTGCTGGTGGTGTTCCTGTTCGCCGTGTTCCCGGTGCTCTACAACACGGTTGAAGGCGCACGCAGCATCAAGCCGGAACTGATCGAGGTGGCGAAGTCCTACCGCTCGAGCGAATGGGCGCTCTGGCGCGAGGTGATGCTGCCTTACACCCTGCCCTTCATCATGACCGGCGTGCGCCAGTCGATCGGCCGCGCGCTGGTCGGCATGATCGCGGCCGAATTCTTCCTGTCGGCGACCGGCCTCGGCCAGCTCATCATGGGCGCCTCGCAGAATTTCGACACCGCCGGCGTCTTCGCCTCGATCTTCCTGATCGGGTTGATCGGCGTCGGGCTGATGCGGCTCGGCCTGAAGATCGAGCAGCATTTCGCACGCTGGAGGCAGTAGCGCATGACCCCGAAAAGCTGGGACAAGCTCGTGCGCAAGGACAAGAAATGAGCGAACAGACCGTCACCGTTTCCTCCGCGCCGGCGCAGCCGGCCGCCAAGCCGGCGGCGCGCGAAACCCGCGCGCCCGGCACCTTCGGGCCGCGCCTCGTCACCGGCGTCGCCATCCTGGGGGCGTGGGAATTCGTGGTGCGCGCGCTGGCGCCGGCTTATGTCGCCAAGCCGAGTACCGTGGTGATGGCCTTTCCGCATGTCATCACCGATCCCGCCTTCCTCAAGGCCACCGGCGCCACGCTCGCGGCCGTGGCCGAGGGCCTCGGCATCGCGCTGGTGTTCGGCACCATCATCGGTCTCCTGCTCGGCCGCAGCGTGATGTTCGAGCGCGCCATCCGGCACTACGTCAACGGCTTCTATGCGCTGCCGATGATCGTGGTGCTGCCGCTGTTCTCGCTCTGGTTCGGCTATTCCGGCGCCACGCGCCTCGCCACCATCATTTTCGCGGCGGTCTTCTCCATCATTCTCAACGTGTCCGACGGTGCCCGTTCGGTGCCGCGCGAATATATGGAAGTGGCGCGGTCGTTCCGCTCCAGCCGGCTGAGCACGCTTTTCGGCATCGTGCTGCCGTCGTCGATGCCCTATCTGCTCGCCGGCATCCGGCTCGCTGCCGGCCGCGCGCTGATCGGCGCAGTGGTGGCCGAGTTCTTCCTCTCGGTCGGCGGCGTCGGCTATTACATCCTCTACAATTCGCGTTCCTATCACCACGCGGAGGCCTTCGTCGGCGTGCTGCTGCTCGCGGCGTTCGGTGTCGGCTTCGAAGTACTGGTGGGCTGGACGACGCAGCGCTTCATGCCCTGGTACCGGCGCGGCGACAGAGGCTGACTTCTCTCCATTCCTCACGAGGACCTCCCATCATGTCATCCGATCCCATGCTCAAGGCTGCGATCGCGCACTGGGGCGCGCGCTTCGTCGCCAATGGCGTGAACCTCTCCGACTTCGAGGACGTCACTACCTCGATGAAATCCTATGATGAATGGTGCGCGGCCTGGTCGAAGCGCGCGGCGCTGCACGAAGAGATCGGGCGCGCGGCGCTGGCCCGGAAACATTATTTCACCGCCGGCGAATGCCTGCAGCGCGCCGGCGTCTATTATCACTTCGCTTCGTTCCTGTTCGCGCACGATCCGGCGCAGATGATGGCGGCGCACAGGAAGCAGATCGAGTGCCGCCAGTTGGCGCTGCCTTATCTCAGCCCGCCCGGCGAACGCGTCGAAATCCCCTACGAAGGCAAGCAGCTTGCCGGCATCCTGCGCAGACCCGCCGGGATCGACCGGCCGCCGGTGGTGGTGATGGCGGTCGGGCTCGATTCGACCAAGGAAGAAACCGACGCCTATGAAATGCCGTTCCTGGCACGCGGCCTGGCGACGCTGGTATTCGAAGGCCCGGGCCAGGGCGAGGCGCAATACGACTTCGCCATCCGCGGCGACTACGAACTTCCGGTCAGGGCCGTGATCGACTATGTCGAGACGCGGCACGATCTCGATTCCGCGCGCATCGGCATGTGGGGCGTCAGCCTGGGCGGCTATTACGCGCCGCGCGCCACCGCCTTCGAAAAGCGCATCAAGGCCTGCATCGCGCTCGGCGGTCCGTTCAACATGGGCGCGGCCTTCGACGCGCTGCCCGACCTCACGCGCGAGACCTTCCGCATCCGCAGCCACTGCAAGACGCGCGAGGACGCGCGCAAGAATGCCGACACGCTCTCGCTCGAAGGCATTGCGGGCAACATCACTTGCCCGATCTTCATCGTGAATGGGCGCAACGATCGCGTCATCCCGGCCGCCGATGCCGAAAGGCTGGCGCGCGAGGTCAAAGGACCGGTCGAACTGATGATCGTCGAGGACGGCAACCACATCGCCAACAACCGCGCCTACCGCTGGCGCTCGCAGAGCGCGGACTGGATGCGGGAGCAGTTGGGGTAGTTAGCCTCGAAGGCGCGGTCTATAGGAACCGCACGAGTCCGCCTTCGCGTGCATAGACGACACAGGAGCCCCGAATGCCCTCGACCATCCTCGATTCCGCCGTGTTCCGCGACATCTTCACCACGCCGGCCATGCGCCAGGTATGGTCGGACGAGAACCGCGTGCAGAAATATCTCGACTTCGAGGCCGCGCTGGCGCGCGCCCAGGCGCGGCTCGAGATCATCCCGCAGGAGGCCTGCGACGAGATCGTCAAGCACTGCTCGGCCGACAAGATCGACATGGCGAAGCTCAAGGAAGCGACCGAGCGCATCGGCTATCCGGTGCTGCCGGCGGTGCAGCAGCTCGTGAAGCTGTGCAAGGACAAGCTCGGCGAATGGAGCCATTGGGGCGCCACCACGCAGGACATCACCGACACCGCCACCGTGATGCAGATGCGCGAGGCGCTCGACATCGTCGGCACCGAGATCGAAGCGATCTGCGACGCGCTTGGCGCGCTCGCCAAAAAATACCGCGATACGCCGATGGCCGGGCGCTCCAACTTGCAGCAGGCGGTGCCGATCACCTTCGGCTACAAGATGGCGACCATGCTCGCCGGTTTCGAGCGGCATAGCGAACGGCTCAAGCAGCTCAAGGCGCGCGTGTTGGTGGGCGAATTCGGCGGCGCCGCCGGCACGCTGTCCTCGCTCGGCAAGGACGGGCTGAAGTGCCAGGCCGAGCTAATGAAGGAATTGAAGCTCGGCCAGCCGGCGATCTCCTGGCACACGGTGCGCGACTGCATCGCCGAGGTCGGCTGCTTCCTCGGCCTCGTCACCGGAAGCTGCGGCAAGATCGCCTTCGACGTGAAGCTGTTGATGCAGACCGAAGTGGAGGAAGTGCAGGAGCCGTTCCACGCCGGCCGCGGCTCCTCCTCGACCATGCCGCAGAAGCGCAACCCGATCTCCTCGGTCTACATCACCGCGCAGACCGCGATGGTGAAGCAACTCGCCGCCGCGCTGCTCGAAGCCATGATCGAGGACCACGAGCGCTCGACCGGCCCGTGGGAAATCGAATGGATCGCGCTGCCGGAGATCTTCATGCTGTCGGCCGGCGCGCTGGCGCAGACGCGCTTCGTGCTCGACGGGTTGCAGGTGAACGAAAAGAAGATGCGCGAGAATCTCGACATCACCAAGGGCCTGATCATGTCGGAAGCGGTGATGATGGGCCTCGGCGACAAGATGGGCCGCAACTACGCACACGATGTCGTCTACGACATCTGCCGTGAAGTGGTGAAGACCGGGCGGCCGCTGGTCGATCTTTTGGAAGAGAACGAGGAAATCCGCCAATACGCCGACCGCAAGACGCTGGAGAAACTGGTCGACCCCGCCAATTATCTGGGCGTCGCCGGCGAGATGGTCGACCGCGTGCTGGCGTTAAGGGGGAAGTGAAGGCTCATGCTGAGGAGCCGCGCGTAGCGAGGCGTCTCGAAGGATGAGGGCGGAGAGAGGCGGTGCGCACTTACTCCGCTTTCGGCATCGTTTTCCAGATCGCGAATGCGACTACCAGCGTCGTCACCCCGACGCCCATGAACAACACGGGTACCGTGACTCCCGCCTGCTGCAACAGCGCCACAGCGAGCGTCGCGACGGTCATGAAGGCGGCGTTGAGCACATTGACCGCGGCGACGGTGCGCGCGCGGTAATCGGGATCGGACCAGGCCTGCACCGCGGCGAAGGCCGGCACGATGAACAGCCCGCCGGCAATCGCGAGCCCGGCGAACCCGACCGCCACCCGCAAACCAAGCGTCGAGGAAAGCACCGCGGCCGGCCCGGACGCGGCGCTCGTTCCAACCGCCCCAAAAGTCGCAAAACCGAGATCGAGCGCGAAGGCGCCGATCAGCACCGCGCCCGCCACCGTGGTGCCGAGCCTTATGCGGCCGCGCGCGATCGCGGCGGCCAGCCACGAGCCGAGCCCGACCGCTACCGAGAACAGCGCGAGATAGGCCGTCACCGTGTCCTCGTCGCCGCCGACGATCTGCTTGACGAGCGTGGGCTGCAACGACAGCACCACGATGCCGACCAGCCAGAACCAGCTCGTCACCAGTGCACCCCACCATAGCCGCTTGTCGGCGGAAAGATGTCGGATCATGGCGGCGGTCGATTTGGCGATATTGGCGGTGACGCGCAAATGCGGCGCGCTCTCGCCGCTCGGCGGAATGAGCAGCGCCGCGAACCAGCTCAGCAGCGAGAAGCCCACGACCAGCACGGCGAAGACCCACACATCGCCGCCGCCGCGCGCCGCGAGCCCGCCGGCGATGGTGCCGAGCAGGATCGCGACGAAGGTGGCGCCTTCGATCAGCGCATTGGCGGCCGGTAGTTGTTCGCGGCGCAGATGGTCGGGCAGGATGCCGTATTTGACCGGCCCGAACAGCGCGGCCAGCATGCCGAACCCCGCGAGCGCCAAGAACAGCACGGGCAACGACTGGCTGAGGCTGCCGGCGACCGCGAGCGCGGCCACGAATATCTCGGCGAATTTCACCCGTTGCGCGACGCGCGCCTTGTCGTAGCGGTCGGCGAACTCGCCGCCGAGCCCCGACAGGATGAAAAACGGCGCGATGAACACCGCGCTCGCCAGCGTCACCAGCGGACCGGCATCGCCGGCCGCCGAATGAAACAGGATGGCGAAGACCAGCGAGGTCTTGAGGAAATTGTCGTTGAAGGCGGCGAAGAACTGGCACCAGAACAGCGGCGCGAAGCGCCTCGACAGCAGCAGCGGCGGAATGGACTGTTCCGTCATGACGCCCCGAAGCGGATCGAGGATTCCAGATCGGCGATCAAAAGACGCAGGTCGAGCTCGCGAAACTCGAGATAGATTCGCCGCAACCAGCGGCGCAGTTCCGCCTGCGCGTCGGCGGGCATGCCGGCGTGCTCGACGGCGGCAAAGGAATAAGGTGGCGTTTCGATCATGCGGCGCAGCGCCGGCGCCAGCATCGGCAAGCGCACCACCGGATCGCCCGGATTGAGCGCGTAGCGCTCGCGCGGCGGCATCGGGCCGAACATTTCGTTGTGCACCGGCGTCAGCATCATGCGCGGAAAGCGACGGTGCAGGCCGCGCCAGGCCTCGACCGAGGTGCGGTCGGGCGTGAGCACGAACAGCACGGCGCAGGCGAGGCCGCGCGCGCGCGTTTCCTCGCCGAAGCCGAACTGCTCGGCGAGCGCGAAAAAGCGCTCGAACTTGTCCGCGCCGAGATCGACGATCCTGGGGCGCTCGTCGCCTGAAACCAGCGCGTCGAACAGCGCCATCTGTCCTTCAATGCCGTCGATCGATGCGGTCACGGCCTGCGCGGGCAGGAATTCGGCCAGCCGGCGCTCGCCGTCATTGAGATCGAAAGCGGCCGGAACGCGGCCGGCATGCAGGTGGTAATCGGTCACGAGCCGCGCCGCCAGAGTCTTGCCGACGCGCGGCCGCGGCGAGGCGACGATGGTGACGGAAGTGCGGAACGTCATCGACTTACCGGCTGCGCTATGCCTCGTCATTCCGGGGCGCGAGCGAAGCTCGCGAACCCGGAATCCAGACATCCAGGCCATGCTCGCTTCTGGATTCCGGGTTCGCGCACATGCGTGCGCGCCCCGGAATGACGCTGCCTAGCCCGCGGCCTGACGGTAGCTGCTTTCCATGCGCGGCGCGACCAGGTCGATGAGCTTGACGCGGTCGTATTCGCTCCAGACCTGGCCGAGCCAGTGGCGCACATAGCCGCGCAGCACGAAGGAATAGTTGGCCGCCTCGCCCTTGGCATTCTTGCTCGCGACGAAAGACACATAGGGCACGCTCGCCACTTCCACCTGCTCGCAGGCCATCTCGTTGAGCTTGGGGATGGTGATCTCCTGCGCGCCCTTGATCTCCTTGAAATAGGAATTGTAGGTCGCCGGATCCCATTCGAAGAACGTTGTGTTGTTGATGAAATTCTTCACCAGGAAATAGCTGGCGTCGCCGACGAAGCGCGAGGTCTCGGCGATTTCCTGCAGCGAGGCGATCGACGGCCCCAGGATATGGAACACCGCGAAGGCGATCTGGCCCTTCTTCGCCGACTCCAGGAAGCCGATGTCGTTGAGCGCCTGCAAGGTCGGCGACAACAGTCCGGCACGCACGTCGATCACCGTCACGCGCGCGGCGGCGCTGCCGAGCGTGTCGAAGATTTTCATCTGGTCGCCGACCGCCGTCACGTCCACGATTTCGGTGGCGGCGGGATGGAAGCGCTTGAGCGTTCCGCGCGGCGATTCGGTGTCGAAGGCGCGCGTCGGGATCTGGTGGGCGCCGAAATAGTCGAGCAGCGTGCGAGCGACGGTGGTCTTGCCGACACCGCCTTTGTCGGCGCCGACGAGGATCACTGCGGGTCTGGCCATGATGGAGCCTGCCGGGTTTGCGCTGAGGCGCGACACATCGCGCCGATTCGGCAGTTTACTACGGCGGCAATGCGGAAAAACGATGCCTTTGGTCTTTTCACCAGGCAGTTGCGCAACGCAGTTTAAGTCGGCCGGCTCATCGCATGAGATTTACCTCGGCGCGTCGGACACGTGCCCGACCTGAGAGATAGGTGACAGATCGTACCGGACACATGGGTAACACTTTTCGCCATTTGGCGGGAGGTGTTGATGCCGTGGAGAGAGTGTTCGGTGATG
>JAKAHJ010000061.1 GCA_021815055.1 Pseudomonadota bacterium
CGTCCTCGGGCAGCAGCAGACTGTCGGCGAGCGCCAGCAGATCCATCACCGCGATATGTTCGGTGAGCACCAGCCGGTCGGCGCCGGCGACCGGCACCTCGGCGTTCTTGAGCGCGCGGATGATCGCCTCGAACAACGGTCCGCGCTGGCGCACCAGCACCAGCACCTCGCCGGCTTTCAGGCCGCGTTCCATCCAACGCACGACATGGGTCGCGATCCGGCGCGCGAGCTTGACGCGCGGGCTTTCCTCGCTTTCGGTGTCGAACGGCGCGTCCCAGCCTTCCATCTCTTTCTTGTCGGCCGCCGCGATTAGCGGCCACAGCTCGACCAGCCCGGGCGCCGCGCCTGGCAGCGACAAATGTTCCGGAATGCCGACGGCGTCGGTGGTGACGCTCTGGTAGATCTCGCGCGCCGCGAACACCTGATCGACCGAGCCGAGCACCGCCGCGCCGGAGCGGAACGAATGGTGGAAGCGCACATAACGCCAGCCCATCTCGGGGACGTTGAACTGGCGCTCGAACAAATGCCGCATCTCGTCGAAGGCTTTCGGCGCCGCGCCCTGGAACGAGAAGATCGATTGCTTCTCGTCGCCGACCGCGAAAATCGTACGGCGGACATCGCGCGCGCCGCCGGGCGCGAATTCCGAGGCGAGTAGTTTGATGATTTCCCATTGCTGCGGGCTGGTATCCTGCGCCTCGTCGATCAGCATGTGGTCGATGCCGAGATCGAGCTTGTAATGCACCCAGGCGGAGGCGCCGTCCTGCAACAGCGGTAGCGTCTTGGCGATCAGATCTTCGTAGTCGAGCAGTGCGCGCTGCTCCTTTTCGGCCTTGTAGCGGCGGATCACATCGTCCGCGATCATGACCAGCGCGCGCGTGCGTTCGCGGGATTCGACCGCGCGCTTGCGCAACACAAGCTCCCAGACGCGCGTGCACTCGTTTGTAAGGCGCTGGCAGAGAGCCGGATGGCCGTCCTGAATAGACTTTGTGGCAAGCCGATCCCTGATCTTGTCGCGCTTGCCGGTGCAGAAAATGTCGAGATATTTCTCGATCTGTTCAGTGCCGCTTAATGTTGCCAACGCACGGAAGCGGGCGCCTTGCTCCTTGTCGGACTTCGAGCCTTCCTCCAGCGCCGACGCTATGGAGTTCCATTCCGAGCCGGCGATGAGGCTTTCATTGAAAAATGCGGCGTCCACTTCCGCAAGTGTTTGGTCCGGCTCGATGCCGAGCGTGTGCGACAGTTCTGCCATGGCGGCATCGATGCTGCCGGCGCGCGCGATCCAGGCGGTGAGCGCATCGCGTTTCTTGATTGCATCTCCGATCACGCTCTTGAAGGTGGTGTCGGCAGCGGCCACGATCGCGGTCGCCAGCGCGCGGCCGAGCGCGCTGTCCGGCGCGGCGGAGGCTTGCAGCAGCACCTCGAGCGTGAGCCGCTCGAGCATTTCCTTGGTCGTTGCCTCGTCCAGGACGTCGAAACGCGCGGCGACATCGGCCTCGAACGGAAACTGGTGCAGCAACCGCGTGCAGAAGGCGTGGATGGTCTGCACTTTCAGCCCGCCCGGCGTCTCCAGCGCGGAGGCGAACAGCCGGCGCGCGCGCGCGCGGTCGGCAAAAGCGGGCTCGCGGCCGGTCGAGAGCGCGATCTTCTCGTCGAGCGCCGCATCGGAAAGCGCCGTCCATTCCGCCAGCGTGCCGAACACGCGGTTGGCCATGTTGGCGGCGGCGGCCTTGGTGAAAGTGATGCAGAGGATCTTGGCCGGATCGCAGCCGCGCAGCAGCAGGTTGATCACGCGCTGCGCCAGCACATGAGTCTTGCCGGCGCCGGCATTGGCGGAAACGAAGGCCGAGACGTCGGGATCGGCGGCCTCGATCTGCCTGCGCCGCACGGCGGGCGGAATGATGCGCGGGGCGGTCATGGGTGGGCCCAGTGCTCGTGTCCCGGGCGCGTCGCAGCATGCAATGCTGCGACGCAGACCCGGGACCGCCCTAAGCGATGCGGTGCAATTTGGTGGTCCCGGGTCTGCAGCGCACCGCGAAGACGCGCTGCGCTGCGCCCGGGACACGGGGCTATGCAAGGCATCTCTCTCATCCCTCGCCCTCCTCGCCGCTGCCGCCGGAGAGCGACCATTCCTGCACGCGCGCGAGGTGGTCGTAGTCGCCGTAATGCGTCGTCCACATCGGATGCACGAGCGAGAGGTAAGGCGTTTCGGGCTTTTCGAATTCGGCCGCCAGCGCTTCCAGCCGCGCAAGCGCATGGTCGGCCTGCGTGTCGGGGGTGCCTTCCTTGAAATCGATGATCTTCGGGTCGCCCGGCGGCTCGCCGCCTTTCAGCGTGACATAGGTGATTTCCGAAACCGAACCGGGCGCGATCTTTTCAAACCCCCCGCCGCGCAGGATCGCGGCTTCCAGCGTCAATTGCGGGGCGAGCCCGGTACGCACCTGCCGTTCGGTGCGTGCCGCGCCGGTCTTGTAGTCGAGGATGGCGTAAGTGCCGTCCTTGCGCTGCTCGATGCGGTCGGCGACGCCTGAAAGCGTGAACGTGCGGGCCCCGACCGAAAAATCCAGTTTGCCGCGGATTTCCGCATGCAGCATTGCAATGTTCGCGCGCCGCTCGCGGTCCCATTGCGCGAACCACTGCGCGATGCGCTCGAAGCGCGGCCACCAGAAGGCGCGCGCTTCCGGATAGTCGGCGAGCGGAGCGAAGTGTTTTTCGCCGAGCGCGCGCAATTCCTTCAGCGGATCGGCCGGCGTGCCGTTTGCAAAGCGCTCGGTATAGTCGCCGATGGCGCCGTGGATGACGGTGCCGCGGTCGCGCGCGCCCGGCGGCGTGTCGACCGCATCGAGCGGCGCGAGGCGCAGGATGTATTTGGCGTAGATGGTGTAGGGATCGCGCAGCCAGTCTTCGATGGCGGTGACGGAAAGCCGCACCGGGCGCGCTTCGATTGGTGGAGCGGGCGCCGGCCGCAAGGCCGGTTTCGGCGCGCCGGCAGGCCGATCGAGCGCGCGGGCGTATTCGAGAAATGTGTTGCCGCGTTCGACCGCTTCTTTCCAGCGATCCGTGCCCGCGAGCGCGGCGATGCGCTGCACGAAACGCGAGGTCACCGTCGGCGCGCCCGCGAGCTTGGCGGCACGGGTCAGCACGACTTCCGGCGCGCCGAGCGCCTGCGCGAAATCGTGCGCGGCCAAGCCGATGCGGCGCTCGGGCGGATCGAGGCCGAGATCGCGCCGCATCGGCCGCGACAGCCAGGGGTCGCTGCGCGTCTCGGCGGGCCAGGTGCCTTCGTTGAGGCCGCCGAGCACGATGCGATCGACCCGTTGCAGGCGCGCTTCGAGCGGCCCGTAGATATGTGCGCGCACGTCGCGCGTTTCCGGCCGCCGCACCACGCGATCGCCGATGCTCGCCACAAACACTTCCGGGTAGTCGTTGCGTGCGACGGCGAGGCCCTTGGCGCACAGGCTGTTGTCCGCGATGTCTTCCAAGGCTTGCGCGAGCGCATTGCCGTCATGGCCGGCGAAGGCGTCGATTTCGTCCGAGGCGTCGCCGCCCAGTTTTGCGATGACCTCGCGATGGCGCGCCGCCAGCGTCGCCAGCGGGTGATCGCCGCGCGGCAAGGTTTCCAGCGGCGCCAAGGCGGCCATGAGCCGCGCGATCAGACCGGCGGTGGCATCGAGTTCACCGTCATTGATCGTCTTGCGCGGATCGCTTCCGTGCAGTGTGTCGCGGCTGGCGCGGAAGGCGGTCAGCGCATGCGCGAGCGCATCCGTGCCGGGGCGCGGGCGCGGACCGCGCAGCAGCGCGCGTTCGAGGATGGAAATCGCCGCCGCGTATGCGCCTGCCTCCGCGCCGAGCCGCAGCAAAGGATGTTTCAGCAGTGCGAGCAGCGTCACCGGCCTGCAGCCGGCGAGCGCAGCCTCGGCGGCGAGCCGCGCGAAGCGGCCGGCTTGCGTGTCGATGAGCGCATCGCCGCCGGAATCGTCGACCGCGACCTGCCAGCGCTCCAGCGCGGCGACCACGCGGCGCGCGAGCGCGCGGTCGGGTGTGACCAGCGCGACCGTCTTGTCCTTGTGCTCGACCATTTCGCGTATGCAGACGGCGATGGCGAGCGCTTCCTCTTCGGCGTGAGCGGCTTCGATCATGCAAACGGAAGCCAGCGCGGCATCGGCGGCGCTGTCGAAACCGGATTGGGCGCGGCTCAGTTGCCAATGCTCGGTGGTGGCCGCCGGCCGCAGCGCTTCCGACACCAGCGCTTCGCGGCCATAGCGGGCGGGCGGCGCGAGGTCTTCTACCTCGCCGCGCACGACGCCGATGCGCTCGAGCAGCGCCTGCATGGCGAATTGCGCGTGGCTTGCGGCGGGCGCGCCGTCATGCGTCTTGTCGTCCTCGCTGCCGGCGATGAGTTGCCAGGAGGCCTCGTCGAGATCCCTGTCGAGGCCGGGCAGAACCACGGCGCCGTGCGGCAATTTGGCGATGGTCGCGAGCAGCGCGGCGGTCGCCGGCATCGACCCGGTGGAGCCGGCGGCGATCACCGGTGCGTCGCTGCCAGCGAGCCGTTTGGCTTCCGCCGCGATCAGTCTGTCGCGCCGCTCGGCCGCCTCGATCGCGCCGCGTTCGGCGCGCACCAAGGGCCAGATTTCGCGTGCGATCTTGAGAAAGCGCAGCGAGAGCTGCCAGTAATTGTCGAGGTCGGTCGGTACCAGCCCGTCGAGCTTCTCCCAGGCAACCTGCCGCGTGGTCATGTCGTCCATCAGCCGCGCGAGATCGTCGGCCAAGGCCAGCGCGGCCGAGGGCGTATTGGCGACCAGCGGCGAGCCTTGCGCACCGCGCACCTCGGGCGAATTGGCCCATTTCAAGATCAGTTCCGCCAGCAGCAGCCGGCGTTCGAGCGGCGCAATCGTCGGCGGCAGAGCCAGCGCTTCAGCGGCGAGTTCGGCCGTCGCCGCCTCGGCGAAAGCGATCTCGTCCTCGTCGATGTCGCCGAGCGGCACGATGCGCGGCAGGATCGCGGCCTCGCCCGGCATGGCCTCGAGGAACACGTCGCGCGCCAGCCGGCAGGCGCGCCGCGTCGGCAGATAGAGCGTGGCGCGTGCGAGCTCGAGCGGATCGCGGCTTGCCGGAAAGCCGAGGCCGAGACGGTCGCCGAGCAGCGCATCGATCAGCGTGCGCAGAAATGGCGCCGAGGCGGGGATGTTGAAGAGGCGGGGGCGACTCGCGGGCATGGCTGAAGCATACACGGGAATAGTTGCGGCGTGTCCCGGGCGCAGCGCGTCATGAAACGACGCGCCGCAGACCCGGGACCGTTCCAGATGCCGAATTTATGACGGTCCCGGTTCTGCAGCGCACCACTTCGTGCTGCGCTGCGCCCGGGACAAGGGCTAATTCGCGCTTGCCCTGATCGCGGCTTCAGCCTCAGCGATGGCCTCGGGCGTGCCGACATGCATCCAAAGGCCCTCGAGCCGCAGCCCGTGCAGGCGGCCTCGACCCGCCGCGCGGTCGAACAGTGCGGTGAGCGTGAATTCGCCCTGCGGCGCATCGGCGAACAGTGCGGGGGCAAGGATCGCCGCGCCGGCATAGACGAAGGGCGCCACCTCGCGCTCGCCGCGCCGGACGAGGCTGCCGTCGGGCCGCATGCCGTAGTCGCCGCGTCCGTCATAGCCGATGCTGCCGCTGACCGGGGCGAGCAGGAGCAGCGCGTCCATCATGGCGGGATCGAAGGCCTCCGCCAGCCGCGCGAGATTGGGCTTGACGCCGTCGATCCAGATCGTGTCGCTGTTGATGTGAAAGAACGGCGCGTCGCCCAGTTCGGGCAGCGCCTTCGCGACGCCGCCGCCGGTGCCGAGCAGAAGCCCGCGCTCGTCGGAGATCACGATCCGCGGCTGCATGCGGCCGGCAAGATGCTGCCGCAATTGCTCCGCCATGTAGTGCACATTGACTACCGCGCGCTCGACGCCGGCCGCGCCGAGCCGGTCGAGCACGTGATCGATCAGCGCGCGGCCGGCCACTTTCACCATCGGCTTCGGCATGGTGTCGGTGAGCGGACGCATGCGCGTGCCGAGGCCGGCGGCGAGCACCATGGCGCGGCGCGGGGCTTGGTTCATGGTCGCTCGGTTCATGCGTTGAGGGCCGGCACATTGGCGCGATACCACGCCGCCAGCGCAGCGAGCGCCGGATGCGCCAGCGAGCGCTGGAGATAGGCCCATACCCGCGGCATGTGACGCAGGTATTGCGGCTTGCCGTCGCGCCGTTCCAGCCGCGCGAAGATGCCGAGGATCTTGGTGGCGCGCTGCGCCGCCAAAGTGGCATAGAGCCGCACGAAGGCGGGCGCATCGAATGTGGCGTCGGCCTTCATACGTGCGCGCGTGTAGCGCGACAGCAGCGCGATCTCCATCATTTCCGGCACGTCGACGCGTGCGTCCTGCAGCAGCGACGCGACGTCGTAGGCAGCCGGGCCCATCACCGCGTCCTGGAAATCCAAGAGGCCGATGCGCTGGATGCCTTCGCGCTCCGGCAGCCATAATAGGTTGGGCGAATGATAGTCGCGCAGCACCCAGGTCATGGGCGCTTCCACCGCGGGCGTCAGCGCTTCGCGCCAGAGCGCAAGGTACTCCGCGCGCGCCGCATCGGAAATCTCGGCGCGCATCTTGGGCAGGTACCAATCGGGCAGAAGCTCCGCTTCGATCAGCATCGCGTCCAGGTCGTAGCGCGGCAGCCGGTAGTCGACGCCCGGTTCCACCGGCAGCACCTCCGGCAGCGGCTCGCGATGCAGCGCGGCCAGGACATCGGCCGCCACCTCGTAGCGCGCCTCGATCGGCTTCGGCGGCTCGCCGTCGACCACCAGTTCGTTGCCGAGGTCTTCCAGCACCAGGAGTCCCGCCTCGCGATCGGCGGCGAAGATCGCGGGCGCGGAGAAGCCGCGTTCGGCGAGCGCGCGCGCCATGGCGATGAAGGGCGTCACGCTCTCGGCCAAGTGCGCGATGGCGCTGTAGGGCTTGCCGTCGCGTACCGGCGGGCCGTCCGGCCGTTTCGGCGAATTCATCAGGATATAGGTGGCGCCGTCGAGGCTGAGCCGCTCGTAGGAGCGGGTGGAGGCGTCGCCCTGGATGCGCCGGCGTTCGGCACTGCCGAAGCCGCTGCGCTCGAGGAAGCCGCGGATCCTGGCGATGCGCTCGGCGCGCGCCGCGAATGTCCCGTAGCCGGTCACCCGCGCATTGCGGAAGCCGGGACCCTGCGGCGGCGACAGCGTGAGCGCGATGTCGAGCCTGTTGGCCGGAAGGGAATTGCCGGCGCGGTCGGGCCATTCGATCAGCGTCACCGCGGTGTCGCCGAATTCCTCGAAGCCGAGCTCGGCGAGTTCGCCTGGCCCCGACAGCCGGTAGAGGTCGGCATGGACGACCGAGAAGCGCGGCAGCTCGTAGGTCTGCATCAGCGTGAAGGTCGGACTCGGCACCTCGATGGTGTCGTCGCCGGAAAGATGGCGGATGAGTGCGCGCGCGAAGGTGGTTTTGCCGGCGCCGAGGTCGCCCGAAAGCGTGACGAGGTCGCCGGGCTCCAGCATGCCGGCCACGTCCACCATCAGCCGGCGGGTCGCCTGCTCGTCTTCGAGCGCCACCGTGAAGCTGTAGGCGCCGGGTGAGGAAAGGAACATCGAATCATCCGTCGCAAGGTCGGATGACCTTATAGACGGGCCGGGAAGCCCCGCGCCAGCGGAGGGATTGCGGCGCCGCTTACTCCCCCGGCGCCATGACTTCAGCCGCCGCGGCACGCCGCTGCACCGGGAACAACAGCAGCGATACCGACGCGCCCACGGCCGCACCGATAAGCTGCGCAGCGACGAAGCCCGGGACATTTGCGATGGCGATGCCGGAGAAGCTGGTCGTGAAGCCGCGCGCCAGCGTCACCGCCGGATTGGCGAAGGAGGTCGAGGAGGTGAACCAGTAGGCGGCGGTGATGGTCAGCCCGACCAGCCACGGGATCGACTGCGGCGCACAGCGCAAGCCGCCGAGGATGGTCAGCACCAGCGTGAAGGTGGCGACCGCTTCGCCCAGCCATTGCGCGGGGCCGGTGCGGACTTTCACGCCGATCATGAGCGGCGCGAGGTCGAACATCAGATGCGCGATCATGGTGCCGGCGATGCCGCCGAGGCACTGCACGACCACATAAGGCACGGCCGCGCGCCATGGCGTCTCGCCGCGCGTCGCGAACACCAGCGTCACCGCCGGATTGAAATGCGCACCGGATACCGGCCCCAGAATGGTGATCAGCACCACGAGAATCGCGCCGGTCGGAATGGTGTTGCCGATGAGCGCGATCGCATCGTTTCCGCCGGCGAGCCGCTCGGCCATGATGCCGGAGCCGACCACGGTCGCGACCAAAAGCGCGGTGCCGAGGCCTTCGGCCGCCAGACGCCGCGCCAGGGGAACGGCTTCGCTCATTCGGCGGCGCTCGCCGGGGCTTTGGCGTCCTTCGTCTTGCCGATGGCCTCGAGCTGCGCCTGCAGGCTCAGCCGGTCGAGCTTTTCGAACGGCAGGCTGACGAAGATGTTGATGCGGTTCGCCAGCATGCGCAGCGTATCGGCGAAGGCGAAGCGGATTTCCGCCTCGGTGCCGGTCGCCGCCGCCGGATCGGGCACGCCCCAATGCGCGGTCATCGGCTGGCCGGGCCAGTAGGGGCAGGCTTCGCCGGCGGCATTGTCGCAGACCGTGAACACGAAATCGAGTTTGGGCGAATCCGGTTGCGAGAATTCGAGCCAGCTCTTCGAGCGCAAGTCCTTCACGTCGAAATGCAGCTTGCGCAAGAGATCGAGCGTGTAGGGATGCACCTCGCCCTTTGGCTGGCTGCCGGCCGAGAAGGTGCGGAATTTGTCTTGGCCCGCGCGGTTGAGTACCGCCTCCGCGATGATCGAGCGGGCGGAATTGCCGGTGCAGAGGAACAGCACATTGTAGGGGCGGTGTTGGGGGGCTTGCATCGCCGTTATCTCTTCTTCTTGCTCTTCGCCTTCGCCGGCGGGACACAGGTGCGGGATGGCGCGCAGCCGCAGTCCTTGGCGGTCGCCGCGCCGACGAGGTTGCAAAGTTCGGGGTGACCGTCGCAGCAGTCGTTCACGAGGAATCCGATGAGCGCACGCATGCCCTCGATGTCGGCGCGATAGACGATCGAGCGCCCGTCGCGCGCGCTGCACAGGAGGCCGGCGCGCACCAGAATGGCGAGGTGCGTGGAAATCGAATTGTGCGGCGCACCCACGGTATCGGCGATCACCCCGGCCGTAATCCCGATCGGTTCGTGCTTGAGCAGCAGCCGGAAGATTTCCAGGCGTGTGGGCTGCGCGAGCGCGGCCAGCACCGCGATCGCGTCGGTAGGCGATAGGGGGCTATCCGCCGGGACACGACGGGCATGGCTCATAGCGGCGAGCGCGGGCTGGGGCATCGGAATCACCTCTCCGGCCGCCACTCTAGCTGTTCTGTTCGTCATTTCTCCAGGTGACACGGTATCCGGTTTCCATTATCGTTTATGTCGAGACGTCTCGACATAATGTAATGATGCCTTGTCGCATGGCCAAGTGAAGGTTTTGTGACGGCGAAAAAAGACGCTCATCGGCAGACCGTCGGATCTGCCGGATTGAGGAAACCGGAGCGATAGGCGTATCGGCTCCAGACCGAGGGAGTGCTTCCATGAAACGCTGTGAGCGAATGGTCGACGCCGGCCGCCGCCGCTTTTTGAGCGGCGCCGGTGTGGCGGCGGCAGGAGCTGCCGCTGCGACCATGCTGCCTGCCAAAGCAGATGCCGCGCCCACACCGGCGCGCGTGAACTACCCGTCGAACCGGCTGGCGAATGTTTCGCAGCTCAAACTCAATGAGCCTGTCGACGTTGCCTATCCGGACAAGGATGCTCCCGGAGTTCTGATAAAGCTCGGGGCGCGTGTGCCGGGCGGCGTCGGACCGAACGGCGATATCGTCGGTTTCTCAACGGTCTGCCCGCACAAGGGGTTTCCCCTGAGCTACTCCAAGGAAGACAAGACCCTGAGCTGCCCCGGCCACTACGGCCGCTACGACTGCGAGAAGGGCGGCCAACAGATCTGGGGTCATGCCACCCAGAACCTCGCGCAGTACGCGTTACGTATCGATGCCAAGGGGGACATTTACGCCGAAGGCGTGGACGAACTCCTCTATGGCCGACTGTCCAACGTGCTCTGACGGGAGGGAAACATGACCTACAAGCGGCAAACCGATCGCCTGCCGATCGTTCCGGCGGATGCCAAGGAACACAATGTCACCTGCCATTACTGCATCGTTGGTTGCGGCTACAAAGCCTATACGTGGCCGATCAACAAGCAGGGCGGCTACGGTGCAAAGTCGAACAAGTTCGGCGTTGACCTCTCGAAGCAGCAAGAGGCCGAGACGGCCGCCTGGTACGCTCCGTCAATGTACAATATCGTCAAGCAGAACGGCCAGGACGTCCAGCTCGTCATCAAGCCGGATGTCAATTGCGTGGTGAATTCCGGCCTCGGCTCGATCCGCGGCGCGCGGATGGCCGAGAACCATACCTCCCAGCAGCGCAACACCCAGTTGCAGCGGCTGACCGACCCGATGGTGTGGCGCTACGGCTCGATGCAGCCAACCAATTGGGACGACGCGCTCGATCTCGTCGCGCGCGTGACCACGGCAGTGATCAATGAACAAGGCGAAGATGGGCTGTTCGTCTCGATGTTCGATCACGGCGGTTCGGCCGGCGGATACGAGAACACCTGGGGCACCGGAAAGCTCTATTTCGGCGCCATGAAGATCAAGAACGTGCGCATCCACAATCGGCCGGCCTACAATTCCGAGGTCCATGCCACGCGCGACATGGGCGTCGGAGAGTTGAACAACTGCTACGAGGACGCTGAACTCGCGGACACGATCGTAGCGATCGGCACCAACCCGCTCGAAACGCAGACGAACTACTTCCTCAATCATTGGATACCGAATCTGCGCGGCACCTCGCTCGACAAGAAGAAGAAGGAATTTCCCGGCGAGGCGGTCGAGCCGGGCCGTATCGTCATCATCGATCCGCGCCGGACAGTGACGATCGCCGCGTGCGAGGCCGAGGCCGGCAAGGACAAGGTTCTGCATCTTGCACTCGAATCTGGCACCGACCTCGTCCTGTTCAACGCGTTCCTGACCTACATCGCAGACAAAGGTTGGATTGATAAGGCGTTCATTGCAGCCAGCACGCTGCCGGCCGGCCAGGCCACGGCGCTTTTGCCGCGTCCGGGCGGAACGCTGGCTGATCAGCCGCTGACCGACTTTGCCTCGGCGCTGGCGGCGAACCGTACATCGATCGAGCACGCGGCGAAGATCACCGGCCTCAAGGCGGAAGACATCGTCAAGGCGGCGCACTGGATTGCCGAGCCGAAGGCCGGCGGAAAACGCCGCCGTGCGATGTTCGGCTATGAGAAGGGCATCATCTGGGGCAACGACAATTACCGCACCAACGGCGCCATCGTGAATCTGGCGCTGGCGACCGGCAATGTCGGGCGCCCGGGCGGCGGCGTGGTCCGTCTCGGCGGGCACCAGGAGGGCTACTCGCGGCCGTCCGATGCACATGTCGGCCGGCCGGCGGCCTATGTCGACAAGCTGCTGATCGAAGGCCGCGGCGGCATCCACCACATCTGGGCCTGCGATCACTACAAGACCACGCTCAACGCCTTCAAGCTGAAGCAGATCTACAAGCGCCGCACCGACATGGTGAAGGACGCCATGAGCACGGTGCCGTGGGGCGACCGCAAGGCGATGGTCGATGCCATCATGGTGGCCATTCGCCAGGGCGGCCTGTTCTCGGTCGATGTAGATATCGTCCCGTCGCAGATCGGGCAGGCCTCGCATGTCTGGCTCCCCGCGGCGATTTCGGGCGAGATGAACCTGACATCGATGAACGGCGAGCGGCGCATGCGGCTCACAGAGCGCTACATGGACCCGCCCGGCAACGCCATGCCGGACTGTCTGATTGCGGCGCGGCTCGCCAACGCCGTGGAGCGTGTCCTGCGCGAGCAGGGAAAGAGCGCCTATGCCGACCAGTTCAAAGGTTTCGACTGGAAAACGGAAGAAGACGCCTTCATGGACGGCTACCACAAGCATGAGAAGGGCGGCACAAACGTCACCTATGCCCGGCTCAAGACGATGGGCAACAACGGCTTCCAGGAGCCGGCGACCGGTTTCGCCAACGGTCGGATCGTCGGCACCAAGCGTCTCTATTCCGACGGCAAGTTCTCGACCAAGGACGGCAAGGCATTCTTCATGGCAACGCCATGGCGGGGCCTGCAGGCGCCGGGCAAGGCCGAGCAGAAGGCCAAGTACAAGTTCCTCGTCAACAACGGACGAACCAACGTCATCTGGCAGAACGCCTTCATGGACCAGAACAACGACTTCGTAATGGACCGGATGCCCTATCCCTTCATCGAAATGAATCCGGACGACATGAAGGAGCTAGGTCTGGCCGCTGGCGATCTCGTCGAGGTCCACAACGACGCCGGCTCGACGCAGGCGATGGCGCAGCCGGCGCCATCGGCGAAACGCAACCAGACTTTCATGCTGTTCGGCTTCCCGACCGGGGTGCAGGGCAATGTCGTCAATGCCGGCGTCAACGAATTGATCATCCCGAACTACAAGCAGACCTGGGCGGACATTCGGAAAATCGCCTCCGCGTCGGAGACGACCAAGCGATTGTCGTTCAAGTCGGCGGAATACAGGGCCGGATAACGCCCCTCCCGCGGTGCGGTCGCCCGGGATGCGCAAGCGTCCCGGGGCGGTCTATTCCTGTACGATCTATCTCAACTCCACCGTCAGCGGATTATACGAATACAGCCATTTGTTGCGGTCGGCGCCTTCGTTGCGCTTGGCGAAATTGGCGAGTACTTCTTCCTTCGTGCGCGGATGGAACAGACGGCGGTTCTCGCTCGATTGCGTGACGATGCGCGCGGTGCGGTCGATGCGGTTGCGCTGATAGAGTTGCAGCGCGGCCGGAATGCTGCCTTCCATAGTGAGGGCGCGGGCCAGAACCGCGCCGTCCTCGATCGCCATCACGGCGCCTTGCGCGAGATAGGGGAGCGTTGCATGCGCGGAATCGCCCAACAGCGTCGCGCGCGCGGTGCTCCAATTGTCGATCGGCAGCCTGTTGTGCAGCGACCAGCGATAGCATTTGTCGTGATCGGCCGTGTCGATGATGGTCTGGATGATCGAATGCCAGCCGGCATAGTCGGCCTTCAGCCGCTCCCACGGCAGCTTGACCGTCCATGATTCCTCGCGAATATCGTCGGTTTCGACGATGCCTACGAAATTCAGCAATGCGCCGGCGCGCAAGTAGTAGCAGACGACGTGCCCGCCCGGCCCCATGAACACGGACATCACCGGTTCGAGGAAATTCTTCGGCAGCCGTTCCACCGGAATGGTGATGCGCCAGGCGGCGTCGCCGGTATAGGTCGCAGGCACCTCGCCGACGATCTGCCGGCGCACCACCGATTTCAATCCATCCGCGCCGATCAGCAGGTCGCCGCGGGTCGAGGTGCCGTCGGCGAAATTCAGGGTGACGCCGTCGGCGTCCTCGGCAAAACCCGTGACGCGGCGGTTGAGATGCACGATGTCGGCTTTGAATTCGCGCGCCCGGTTCGCGAGGATGGCATGGAAATCGGCGCGATGCAGTTGCGTATAGGGCGCGCCGTGCAGCCGCTCGTGCTCGTCCGACAGCGCGAAGCGTTGGATCTCCGCCCCGGTGTCGTGCAGCCGGAACACATAGGCGCCCGGCCGCACGCCAACCTTGGCGATGGCTTCCTCGACGCCGATGCCGCGCAGCGCGTGCATGGCATTGGCGCTGACCTGGATGCCGGCGCCCACTTCTTCGAGCTGCGAGGCCTGCTCGTAGATTTCGACGTCGTGGCCTTCCTTCATCAGGAAGGACGCGGCGGCGAGCCCGCCGAGTCCGGCGCCGGCGATGAGGATTTTGTATCGAGGCATGGCTTTCAGTTCTTAATGTGCTTCGAGCGTTTCTGCACTAATGAATTCCGTAAGAAATTGGAATAGGCCCATGTCCCCGGCGCAGTGCCGCGTGCCGCGCCTTGATCTCACGCCACCTTGGCCTGCTGCGCCGCGGCGATCATGTCGTCGATGATGCGGCGGGCCCGCAGCGAGCCGGCGTCGATGTTGAGATGACAAAACAACCGTGTGTCACGCCGGCCAGCGGCAAACGCGCAAACGCCGCGTTTCCGCCGCCATCGGGATGACATGGTTTCACCCTTACGCCGCCGCGGTTCGCGTGCCCCGCCACAACAATGACAGGTTTGCCGTCCGCGCCCCTGCACTATCGCAATGCATCCGGAACGCGCGCGAGTGCAGCACGTTGGCAGATCACGGGCGATGCAGAAATCCGCTCGAAATTCAAACGATGCAAGAGGAGTCATGCCATGCGCAAAGCGCTTTACGCCCTTCCTATTGCCGCCGCCGCGGCCTTCGCGACGCCGGCCATGGCGCAGCCGGCTTACGGTCCCGACGGGGCTTATGCGTACGAGCCTTACGTGGCGGCTGCGCCGTGGGTGGCCGGCGCCGCGGTCGGCACCACGATGGCGCTCGGCGCTTATAACGGCTGGTTCGCGGGTCAATTCGCCGGCACTAGCGCCGCCGCCACCGCCGGCGCCGCCGCTATCGGCGGCACCGCCGCCATCGGCGCCGTCGCTTTCACCGACGCCCTGCTGCAGCCCTGCCGCGGTTTCCACGCGGTGTTCGGGCTTAACCGCGGGGCCTGCGCCGACGGTCATTATGTCGGTTATGCACCCCCGCCGCCGCCGCGCGGCTGGCGGCGTTAGCGCAGACGCGACGGCTGTCCCTAGGCGGCGGTCTGCGTAGCCTGCCGCGTCGTAGGAAAAACGCAGGTGACGGTCGTGCCGCGCCCGGGTGCGGACGCGATCGTCACCGTTCCGCCGTGCAATTCCACGAATGAGCGCACGAGCGACAGGCCGAGCCCGGGCCCGCGATGCAGCGAGCCGCGCGGATCGGATTCGAACCAATCGAACACCTTGTCCTTGGCCTCCGGCGGGATGCCCGGCCCGCGGTCGGTGACCGCGAAGGCGACTGCGTCCGGCCTCCGCTCGGCTTCGAGCGTGACGGTCTCGCCCGCCGGCGAAAAGCCGACCGCGTTCGACAGGAGATTGAACAGAATCTGCCGCAGGCGGCGCCCGTCGGCGGTGAAACTGCCGATGCCCGGCAGGGTGCGGATATCGAGCGTGAGATCGTTCTTCGCCAGGCGATCCTGAACCCCTTCGGCCGCCTCATCCATGCAGGCACGGATGTCGACTTCCGAGAGGTTCAAGGCCATGGCGCCGGCATCGATGGTGGCAAGATCAAGAATATTATTAATAATAGCCAGCAGCGCATTGGTCGAGACGGTGATGTAGCCGAGATATTCGCGCTGCTTGTCGTTGAGCGCCCCGAAGGCCGGATCGCCGAGCAAATTGGCGAAGCCGAT
>JAKAHJ010000192.1 GCA_021815055.1 Pseudomonadota bacterium
GCTGATCGAGGGCGCGAGCCGCTGCGCCTCGGGCAGGCCGAGCAGCGCCAGCGTGCGGTAGGTCTCGATCTCGACGAGGCGCTGCGCCAGCGCGCCGGCGCGCTCGGGGCCCAGCCCGCGGTCGATGACGAGGATGCGCACGAAGCCGGACGGATCGGCCTGGAAATCGGTGGCGAACAGCGCGTCGCCGTCGGTGTTCTCGGCGACCGCAAGGCTGGCGCGGTCGAACAGCCGCGTGAAGCCGATGCCGCCCGGCTCACCCTTCATCAGATGAAGGTCGAGCGCGACCAAGAGCGGCCCCGGCTGCGGCAGCGCGCCCATCGCGCTCGCGAGCGAGGCGGCGGCGGGGTGGAACGGCGTCTCGCCCTCGGCGGGAAGCTCCCAGCTATAGGTGGTGAATTCGGAATGCTGCTCCCAGCGCAGCACGGCGCCGCCGAGGGCGACGCGGTGGTGCCTGGCGCCGTCGCGCAGCGGATCGAGCCCGCGGCGGAGGCAGAAATCGGCAAGCGCGGCGCGGTCGGCGCGCGCCCCCTCGCCGGCGGTATCGAAGGCGAAGTGCAGGATGCGGCGCGGGGTCGCGAGCGGAGTGAAGGGCCGCGCATGCACCTCGCTCAAGACCGCCGCGCGCAAGGGATGGGGGGCGAGCCTGCCGCCGTCGCCTGTGCCGATGGAAACCTCTGCGCTCATGGCGGTTCCGTCGCATGGGAGGGGGCGGATTGGCAAGGCGGCCTTTCTTCACCTCCCCCTGGAGGGGGGAGGTCGACTGCGCGCGCGAAAGCGAGCGCGGTCGGGAGAGGGTGAACTTTGTGTCGAGGCCGCGCATCCCACCCCGATCGGCCTTCCAGGGGAGGGTGAAGCGAGCCAACGCGTCCGCGCCAAACGCAACCCGACGATTAGCTCTGCGAGCGGGGTGGGGGTGTCGACATTCGGATATGACATGCGGGCAAGCTCCATCGTTCTCGGCGCGCGAAAGCGCCCGAGTTGGTCCAGCTTTGCCCCCGCTTCGAACGAAGCGAGGGGACGGCGCGCCAGGCGGCGCGACATTCTTTATGTACGCACCTTGTCGCCAAGGTGCGGCGCCTCCCGGCGCGCCGTCACGGCGTCTTTGCGGCGCCGGGCCGCGCTTCCGAAGGAGCCTTAAAGGCTCGCATCGTCAGCCAGCTCCTGGCGGGGGGTCGTATTGCCCCCGGGCGGAGCCCCGGCGCCGCCCGAGCGTATGCTTTGCGAGAGCACACCCGCGGGCGCCGATCTGCTCCACACGAGCCGGCGCAACCGGTTCGCGTCCCTCATGGGAGCGGACGGGGAGGATTATAGTCGTGTTTGGAGGGGTGGGGATAAGTTCTCACAAAAATGTGATTGTGGTCCTATTAAATATTGGGCGCAAACATATTTTGGGTCGTCATGGCCGGGTCGCGCTCCGCCTCATCCTGAGGAGCATCGCGTCAGCGATGCGTCTCGAAGGATGGGGCGGCCAACCGATCTCGGGTTTACGCGAGATCGGCGAGAAGATGCTTCGAGACGCGCTGGCTTGCTCTCACACCGGCTCGAGTTGAGCCGCGGCCTGCATATCGAGCAGAAGAACCGTATAGGTGTCGGGTGATGTGCATTTGGCGATGATCCCGCCGCCCTTGTTTAGAACGACGAGGCGCGCCGTGTGCGGCTCCATCGTCGCTTCCGGCGGGCCCGAAGCTCCGGCAAATTTGACCTCGGCGTTTCCTTCGCCGACGTTCCTGATCAGCACATAGACGGGATGAGGCGTGTCCATGGCTACGGAGGCGATCATCTGTGCAGCGCCTCCCTTTTTCAAATTGACAGAGACGGAATGTAAACGCATGCGTTCCCCCCGTATGTCCCCGCGCAGCGCGCGACCGCTTCAAATGTGTGAAAGTATTTTCAATGCTGCTGCCCGCGTCCCCACCGCATTGGACGACTGTCGGAAAAGACTAGCGTGGCACGCGGGCGGTTTGCAACCATTTGTTGAAGGGCGTCGTGGTAACGGAAGGCGCGCGGACTACGACGATATTGCGGCAAAAGCAGCCTCTCAGGCCGCATGAGCGCCGTGTGCGTATGGAGTAACGAAGCGGAATGCGGGGCGTGCCTAGCGCGAATGCCGATCCCGGATTTTGCTGCGCTCATCCGGGCTACAGTTGCTCATTTCTCCGCCGATTCGATCCGCTTGTTCGGCTTTGCCTCCCGCTCCAGCACCGGCTTCAAAAATGCGCCGGTATAAGACCGCTTCGCCTTCACAATATCCTCCGGTGTCCGCGCCGCGACGATCTCGCCGCCGTCGTCGCCACCTTTGGGGGGTCTAAGTCGATCATCCAGTCCGCGGTCTTGATCACTTCGAGATTGTGCTCGATCATCACCGCGGTGTTGCCGTCGATCACTTCGCCGACACTGGCGTCAATTCAAACACGCGACCGTGCTTCGCCGCCTCGGCCACATCGCCGCGGCGTAGCGCCAGCATCACAGTTTCCAGCTTGCGCGCATCGTCACCCGACATGGTCGGCGACCAGCTCTCGTCGGTGTACTCGAGGTCGATGTCGACCTCGGCGGCGTATTTGCCTTCGTGGATGAGTTCTTTCGATTTTCGTGTGCGTGTCATATCCGCCTCGTGAAATCCGGCGACCATCGATGCAGCGCAGGCCGATAGGCCGTGACCAGAACCGCAGGCCGCCCACTCGCTTTCGGGACGCCCCACATCACGTGAACCGGCTGGCCGTTCCGGTCGCGCTGCAAGACCAACACTGACGGCTCCATGCGGTTGCTCGGATAGTCCTCGACCAGGACCGCAGCGCCGATGCCCGCAAGCACGTCGTCGAGCACAATATCATCGGCGGCCAATTCACGAAAGCCGTGACGGGATACGCGATAATCGCCCGCCAGCACGAGCGTCTGCACGCAGCGCAAGGTCTCGCTCATGCCCCAGTCACCCCCACCCGGCGCGCTTTCAGCGCGCCGACTCTCTCCGCAAAGGGGAGGGTGAAGAAAAGCTGCGGCGCCTGGATCTGGATCCCGGGTTCGCGCCGTCGGCGCGCCGCGGAATGACGAGAGTTACTCCGCCGCTTCCATCCCTTTCTTCTTCCTCCGCCCCGGCGCCTCGCGTTCCAACACCGGCTTCAAAAACTGCCCCGTATAGCTCCGCTTCGCCTTCACGATATCCTCCGGCGTGCCGCTCGCGACGATCTCGCCGCCGCCGTCGCCGCCTTCGGGCCCCAGGTCGATCACCCAGTCCGCGGTCTTGATCACTTCGAGATTGTGCTCGATCACCACCACGGTGTTGCCCTGGTCGGTGAGCTCGTGCAGCACCTCCAACAGCTTGGCCACGTCGTGGAA
>JAKAHJ010000062.1 GCA_021815055.1 Pseudomonadota bacterium
GGCGCCACCACGCGCGACATCGCCTCGAAGTGGCCGTCGGCGCAGGAGACCTGGGGCTACGAGGACGAAGACCAGGCGGCGGCGAATCTCTGGGGCCACGGCCTCGGCCTCGCGCAATACGACCCGCCGGTGATCTCGCGCATCTGGTCGCTCGACCATCCGATCGAGATCCAGGAAGGCATGACCTTCGCGCTCGAGACCCAGCACGGCAAGCGCTTCCGCTACGGCGTGCGCATCGAGGAAATGCTGATCGTGAAGAAGAACGAGATCGAGATCGTCTCGAACTTCCCGGTCAAGCAGATCACGGTGGTCGATCCGCTGCCGGGCTACGGGGATCATGTTCGTTAGCCCTCGTGTCCCGGGCGCAGCGCAGCACGTTAGTGGTGCGCTGCAGACCCGGGACCGCCACAGTTTGGAACGGTCCCGGATCAGCGGTGCACCGCTTCGTTGCACTACGCGCTGCACCGCATCCGGGACACAAGGAGCGCGATGACCGCTTTCATCCTCCCGCTCAGCGACCCCGCGGCCACCGACCCTGAAAAAGTCGGACCGAAAGCGGCCAATCTGGCGTCGCTGACGCAAGGAGGCCTGCCGACGCCGGGCGGTTTCGCGCTCACCGCCGCGGCCTATCATCGCCAGCTCCGCCATCTCGGCATCGACAAGCTCGTGGACGAGTACCGGGAAGGCGATATCCCGACCACGCGCCGGCACTCGATCGCCATCCGCATCGCGCTTTACGAACAGCCGATCGCGCCCGAAATTCTCGAGCCCTTGCTCGTCGCCTGGCGCGCCATGCGCGCGCAAGGCGCGAGCGGCGCGGTGCGTTCCTCGGCGTTGATCGAGGACCGCAAGGGCGCCAATTTCGCCGGCCAGTTCGAAAGCTTCCTCGGTCTCACCGACGAGACCGAATTCGTGGTGGCCGTGCGCGCCTGCTGGGCCGCTTTGTGGACCTCGCATGCGCGCCGCTACATGGACAATCACGGCCTCTCGCCCGCCGAAACGGCGATGGGCGTGCTGATCCAGCCGACCGTCAATGCGCGCGCCTCCGGCGGCGGTTTGAGCGAGACGGCCGAAGGCCACATGCTGATCTCGGCCACCTGGGGCCTCGGCTCGGCCATCGCCCAGGGCGAGGTGGTGCCGGACCGCATCATGTTGTCGCGCACCGGTTTCCTGCGCACCATCGAGGCCGGCCGCAAGGACCATCGCGAGACCTGCGGCCACGGCGCTGCCGCGCCCGAACTGGTGCCGAAGGATCTCGTCAGCGAGCCTTGTCTCACGCCGGGCGAGGCGGTCACGCTCGGCCGCCTGCTGCGCAGATGCGAGCAGTTGGCCGGCTCACCCGTAGAGATCGAATGGGCGATGGACGAGAGCGGTTTCAAGCTCTTGCAGTCGCGTCCGCTCACGGTCGAGGCGCCGATCGTGCCCGACGAAATCTGGCTCACGCATCCCTCGATGCGCGGGCATCCCGCCGGCATCGGCTGGGGCTCGGGCCGCGCCGTGGTGGTCAACTGCGAATGCGAATTGTCGCGCGTGGCGCCCGGCGATGTGCTGGTGACGAAAGTCGTCGGTCCCGCGCTCAGCCATATCCTGACGCGGGTGTCGGGCGTGGTGGCCGAGCTCGGCGGCTCCACCTCGCATATGGCCTCGCTCGCGCGCGAGCGCGGCATTCCGATGGTGCTCGGCGTGCTCGATGCCACGCGCAAGATCCCGGACGGCGCCACCTGCGCCGTCGATGGCGTTGCGGGCATCGTGCGGTGGGTCCGGTGAGCGCGCGCCCGCGCATATTCGTCACCCAGCCGGTGGCGGAGAGCGCGGTCAAGCGGCTGCGCGCATTGGGAAGCGTCAAGATCTTCCCCGACGACAGCCGCATCATTCCGCACCGCACGTTGGTCGAGGCTGTTGCTAAGGCCGACATCCTGTTCTGCCTGTTGCACGATAAGATCGACCGCGCGGTCGTCGCCGCCAACCCGAAGCTGCGCCATATCGCCGCGCAATCGATCAGCCCGTCGAATATCGACGTCGCCACGGCAACGGCGCTCGGCATTCCGGTGACCCTGGTGCCGCCGGTGACGACCGAGGCGACCGCCGATCTCACCTTCGGCCTGATGCTCGCGGTCGCCCGCCGCATGGTGGAAGGCGACCGCCTCGTGCGCGCCGGCAAATTTCCGGGCGCGCAGTCGCGCCATCTGCTCGGCTGCCTGGTGCACGGCAAGACGGTCGGTCTGATCGGCGGCGGCGGCCTGATCGGCAAGGCAGTGGCGCGCCGCGCCCACGGCTTTTCCATGCGGGTGCTGTACTGGACGCCGCGCCGCAAGCCGGAGAGCGAGGAACGCGAAGCAGGGCTTACTTATGCGCCGCTCGACGAATTGCTGCGCGAATCGGATTTCGTCTCGTTGCATTCGCCGCTCAATGCCCAGACGCGGCACCAGATCGGCAAGCGCGAGCTCGGCCTGATGAAGAAGACGGCGTTCGTCATCAACACCGCGCGCGGGCCGATCATCGACGAAGACGCGCTGGTGCGCGCGCTCAAGGGCAAAAAAATCGCCGGCGCTGGGCTCGATGTGTTCGAGCGCGAGCCGAAGGTCGATGCCGATCTGCGCAAGATGAAAAACGTGGTGCTCAATCCGCATCTCGGCAGCGCGGCGGTTGAGACGCGCGAGGAAATGGCAAATATCGTCGTCGACAATATCGAGGCGGTGCTTACGGGCCGCCGGCCGCCGAATTGCGTTAATCCGGAAGTGTTGAGGAAGACCTGAGCCGCTCTATCCCTCCCCGCTTGCGGGGGAGGGTGGCGCGGCGTCAGCCGCGCCGAGTGGGGGTCGGTCGTCGAATTTTCAGAATTAACCCCACCCCGGCGCGCTCGCGCGCGCCGACCCTCCCCTTTCAGGGGAGGGATAACCCTCACTCCGCCGTCCAGCCGCCGTCGAGCACCAGCGCCGAGCCGGTCATCAGCGACGAAGCGTCGCTCGCCAGGAACACGATCGCCCCTGTCAATTCCTCGAGCTGGCCGAGGCGGCCGAGCTTGATCTTGGACAAGACCTCGTCGCGGAAGGCTTTGTTCTCGAAGAACGGTCGCGTCATCGGCGTCTCCAGGAAAGTGGGGCCGAGCGAATTGACGCGGATGTTGTGCGGGCCGAGTTCGATCGCCATCGCCTTGGTGAAGCCCTCCATGGCGTGCTTGGACGTGCAATAGACCGTGCGGCGGGCGGCGCCGACATGCCCCATCTGCGAGGAAATGTTGATGATCGAGCCGGGCAGCTTGGCCTCGACCAGCCGCAGCGCCACCGTTTGCGCCATGAAGAAGGCGGCGCGCACATTGAGGCCCATGATCGTGTCGAAATCGTCGATGGTGACGTCGGGGAGCATCTTCGGCCGGTTCATGCCGGCATTGTTGACGAGCACCTGGTAGGGCTCGCGCTGGCTGAGGGCTTCGCGCACCGTGGCGATGTCGGTCACGTCGAGCGCCAGCGCGTCCGCGCTCTGACCGCGCGCGCGGATCGCTTCGGCCGCTTCCTCGATCTCATTTGCGGTGCGGGCGGCGAGCGTCACATGCGCGCCGGCATCGGCCAGCGCCGACGCGGCGGTGAGCCCGATACCGCGTCCCGCGCCGGTCACTAGCGCGCGCCGGCCGTCGAGGCGGAAGGAGAGGGTTTTTGTGAGCTCCATGGCCCCGCTCTCTGTCATTCCGGGGCCCGAGCGAAGCGAGGGAGCCCGGAATCTATACTCCGCAGCGCCGGGGTTATGGATTCCGGGCCCGCGGCCTTCGGCCGCGTCCCGGAATGACGGTTAATCACTCTGCCGCCTGCCCGTAAGGCACGTTCCTGCCACCGTAGCGGCGCACGCGGATATTGGCCTGCTCGGCATGCGCCACGAAGCCTTCCAGCATGCACAGCCGCGAGCAATATTCGCCGATCGTAGCGCTGGCTTCGTCGGTCAGCACTTTCTGATAGGTGCAGGTCTTGAGGAATTTGCCGACCCACAAGCCGCCGGTGAAGCGCGCGTTCTTCTTGGTCGGCAGCGTGTGGTTGGTGCCGATCACCTTGTCGCCATAGGCGACATTGGTGCGCGGCCCCAAGAACAGCGAGCCGTAGTTCTTCATGTTGTCGAGGAAGTAATCCGGATCGCGCGTCATCACCTGCACATGCTCGGAAGCGATGCGGTCGGCCTCCTGCACCATCTCTTCCTCGTTGTCGCAGACGATTACTTCGCCGTAGTCGTTCCACGCCTGACGTGCCGTGTCGGCGGTGGGCAGGATCGTGAGCAGGCGTTCGACCTCGCTCATGGTTTCGCGCGCGAGTTTCTCGGAATTGGTGATCAGCACGGCCGGCGAATTCGGCCCGTGCTCGGCCTGACCCAAAAGGTCGGTGGCGCAGAGTTCGCCGTCGACGCTGTCGTCGGCGATGACGAGCGTCTCTGTCGGGCCGGCGAGCAGGTCGATGCCGACGCGCCCGAACAATTGCCGCTTGGCCTCCGCCACATAGGCGTTGCCCGGGCCGACGATCATGTCGACCGGTGCGATGGTCTCAGTGCCGAGCGCCATGGCGGCCACCGCCTGCACGCCGCCGAGCACGTAGATCTCGTCGGCGCCGCCGAAATGCATGGCGGCGACGATGGCCGGGTGCGGGCCGCCTCTGTAGGGCGGGGCACACGCAATGATGCGTTTCACGCCGGCCACCTTGGCGGTGACGATCGACATGTGCGCCGACGCCACCATCGGGTAGCGGCCGCCCGGCACATAGCAGCCGATGGCGGTAACCGGAATGTGGCGATGGCCGAGCACGACGCCGGGCAGCGTCTCGACCTCGATGTCCTTCATGCTGTCGCGCTGCTTCTGCGCGAAGTTGCGCACCTGCGCCTGCGCGAATTTGATGTCCTCGAGGTCGCGCTTGGCGACCTGCGCGATGGCCTTCTCGATGTCGGCCGGCGTGAGGCGGAAATCCTGCGGCGACCATTTGTCGAACCTTTCGGACAGTTCGCGGATCGCGGCGTCCTTGCGCGCGTCGACCTGCGCGAGGATGTCCTCCACGGTCTGGCGCACCTTGGCGTCGGCTTCCTTGATCGCGCCGGCATCCATTCCGCGTTTGAGGTGGCGGGGCATGTTGTTCTTCCTTCTTCTTTCTTTCTTATCCCTCCCATGAAAGGGGAGGGTGGCTGCGAGCGGAAGCGAGCAGCCGGGTGGGGTTATAGCAAAGTCGCCCCCACCCGGCTCGCGCGCAGCCAAGTTTACGCAGGCTGCGTAAACTTGCCTGCGATGCTCGCCACCTCCCCCGCAAGCGGGGGAGGGATAAAAGAAATTATTTTATCGCCTGCGGATTGATCGGGCTTCCCGTGCCGCCGGTGATGATCAGCGGCGGGCCGCAGAAGAAGAATTCGTAGATGCCGTCGTCGTCGCAGTCCTGCGCCAAGTCCTTGAGATAGAAAATCTCGCCCATGCACAGGCCCATGGCCGGGATCACCACCCAATGCCAGGGCTGGTTGGCGTCGCCGGTTTCGTTCGGACGCACCTCGACGCCCCAAGTGTCGGTGCAGATCGCGGCAATCTGCTTCTCCTGGCTCCAGTAACAGTTCTCGAACTTGACGCCAGGCGCGTCGCCGCCGGCATAGCCGCCCCAGTCGCCCTCCTCGTGGCAACGCTCCATCTGCCCGGTGCGGATGATGACGAAGTCGCCTTTGCGGATTTCGACATTCTGCTGCTTGGCGCATTTGTCGAGTTCGTCATTGGAGATGCTCTCGCCGTCCTGCATCCATTTCACCCCGCGAAAACGCGCGATGTCGAGCAGCACGCCGCGGCCGACCATCTTGTTCTTGGAATGCTCGATGCCGAGCACCGAGAGGCCGCGCGAGTCGATCAGCTTGGCGTCGTGGCCATTATAGGTCTTGTCCTCGTAGAAGATGTGGCCGAGCGCGTCCCAATGGGTGGCGCCCTGAACGCACAACATCAGCGTGTCGTCGGCGTAGCGGATCTTGTTCCAGTCCTGCTGGCCGGCAATGGCGTCGGTCCCGGTAGCGAGCATCTGGTGGATCGGGTTGAAGCGGCCGCCGAACAGGCCGGTCTGCGGACCGGTCTTGTCGAGCGGGATTCCGAGCGCGAACACCTTGCCGGTGCGGATCAGGCTCGCCGCCTTGACGATGTCCTCCGGCGTGACGTGATTGAGCGTGCCGATCTGGTCTTCCTTGCCCCAGCGGCCCCAGTTCGAGAGCTTTTTCGAAGCCTCGGCGATCGCCTCTTTGCCGACCTTGATGTTCATTGAGCGTTTCCTTTGGCTTGGAAGTGCGGTCTGGCCGGATATTGCGACGGAGCGCGGGGCTGCATCAAGCGATCGTTTGTCATCCCTCCCTTGAAGCAGGCGGGGGGCTGCAATTGGGGAGAGATGAGGAAAAGGCTCACACCTTCCCCAGCGCCCTCAGAATCTTCTCCGGCGTGAAGGGCATGTCGGTGAGCGGCGCGGCGCCGAGCGGGCGTAGCGCGTCGTTGATCGCGTTCATCACCGAAGCGGGCGCGCCGGCGGTGCCGGCCTCGCCCGCGCCCTTGGCGCCGAGTTCGCTATCGGCGGTGGGCGACACCACGTGGCCGCATTCGATGTCGGGCATTTCCACCGCCATCGGCACCAGGTAATCGGCCATGGTGCCGTTGAGCATCTGCCCGCGCTCGTCATAGAGGCATTGCTCGAAAAGCGCGGCGCCGATGCCCTGCACCACGCCGCCGCGGATCTGCTCGTCGACGAGCTGCGGATTGATGATGGTGCCGCAGTCTTCCACGCACCAATGCTTCAACAGCTTGACGAAGCCGCTGTCGGTGTCGACCTCGAGATAGCTCGCCTGGATGCCATTGGTGAAGGCGAAGGGCCAGGCCCGCGGCACGTAATGGCGCGTGACCATCAATTCGGCCTGGATGCCGGCGGGCAAAGTATCGGGCCGGAAATAGGCGACGCGCGCCAATTCCTCGAGCGGCAGCCGTTCATTGCCGGTGGTCTTGTCGACCACTACGCCGTTGCGAATATCCAGGGTTTCCGGGGTCGTCTGCAACATGCTGCCGGCGACCGCCAGCACGTTGGCGCGCAAAGCCTTGCCGGCCTGCCATGACGCTTCGCCGCCGATGCCGGCCGCACGCGAGGCCCAGGTGCCGCCGCCATAGGGCGTCACGTCGGTGTCGCCGGTGATTACGCGCACCCTGTCGAGCGGCACGCCGAATGAACTCGCGACGCATTGCGCCACCACCGCTTCGGCGCCTTGGCCTTGCTCGGTGACGCCGGTCTGCACCACGACCGCGCCTTGAGCGTCGAGCCGCACGGTGGCGCCGTCCTGCGAAGTGATGCGCGCGCCGCCAACGCCGTAGAAGGCGGCGGAAGGATTGGTCACCTCGATGAAGGAGGCGAATCCGATCCCCCGGTAAATGCCTTGCTGGCGCAGCTTTGCCTGCTCGGCGCGCAGGCCGGCGTAATTCATCATGGCGTCGAGATGGGCGAGCGCCTCATGGTGCGAAAGCTTCTCGAATTTCAGCCCCGCCGCCGACGTACACGGATAGGCGTCGTCGGCGATCAGGTTGCGCCGGCGCAATTCGAGCGGGTCCATGCCGATCTTGGCCGCCGCCTGCTCGACCAGTCCTTCCGTCACCGCCACCGCGATCGGATGGCCGACCGCGCGGTACTGGCACATGACATTCTTATTGGTGAACACCACGCGCGTCTGCGCGCGGTAGTTCGGGCATGAGTAAGGCCCGCCGACCAGGTTGACCACCTGGTTGGCCTCGATGCCCGAGGTGCGGGGATAAACGGAATAGGGGCCGATGCCGGTCAGATCGTCGATCTCGAAGGCGGTGATGGTGCCGTCGCTTTTGACACCGATCTTCGCCTTGATGCGGTGGTCGCGCGCGTGAATGTCGGTGACGAAGCTCTCCAGCCGGTCGGCGACGAACTTCACCGGCCGCTTGAGCATTTTCGAGAGCGCCACCGTCGCCATCTCGTCGGCGTAAGTGTGCACCTTGATGCCGAACGAGCCGCCGACATCCTTGGTCAGCACGCGCACTTGTTGGTGCGCGAGGCCCAAATGCTTGGCGAACAGGTCCTGCATCATGTGCGGCGCCTGCGTGCCGTGATAGACTGTCATGCGCTGCTCGCCTTCGTTCCAGTCGGCGACGCAGGCGCGCGGCTCGTTGGTCACGCCGGTGTGGCGGCCGCAAACGAAAGTCGTCTCCACGACGGCGTCGGACTCGGCGAAAGCCTTGTCGACCGCGCCGGCATCGAGCTTGCGCTCGAAGCACAGATTGTCGCCCAGATCGGGCTGGATCACCGGCGTTGTGGGATCGAGCGCGGTTTCCGGATCGACCACCGCCGGCAGGGGATCGTAGCTCACCTCGACCAGTTCGCAGCCGTCCTCGGCTTCCGCGCGTGTACGCGCCACCACGGCGCAGACCGCTTCGCCCTGCCAGCAGGCACGCTCGACGGCGATCGCGTGTTGCGGCGCCGATTTCAGCCCCTTCAGATGCGTGAGCACGCCGACCCAGGGCGTCATCACTTTGGCCAGCTCGGCGCCGGTGACCACCGCGATCACGCCCGGCGATTTCTTCGCCGTCTCGGTCGCGATCGACACGATGCGCGCATGCGCGTGCGGTGAGCGCACGAAGGCGACATGCGCCATGCGCGGCAGCGCAACGTCGCTGACATATTGTCCGCGCCCCTGTGTGAGGCGCTTCAAGTTCGGGCGCGGCACCGACCGGCCGATATAGGAGTTCGGCCGGTCGAGCGCGCTCAGCACGGATGGTGAGTCGTCGGTGATTTTCATTACTTTGCTTCCGCGCGTGCGATTGCCACCGCTTCCACCGCGTCGACGATGGCGTGGTAGCCGGTGCAGCGGCAGTAGTTGCCGGAAAGCTGCTCGCGGATCTCGTCGCGGCTCGGCACCCGGCCGGAAGTCTGCGCGCGCTTGAGCAAGTCCTGTGCGGTCGCCAGCATCCCAGGCGTGCAATAGCCGCATTGCAGGGCATTGCGCTGCTCGAAGGCGGCCTGCAGGTCGGCGATCTCGCCGGAATCGGACAGGCCTTCGACGGTCTCGACCGTCGCGCCATCGCATTGCACCGCCAGCATCAGGCAGCCGCGCACGATCTCGCCGTTCACGCGCACGGTGCAGGTGCCGCAGACGCCGTGTTCGCAGCCGACATGGCTGCCGGTGAGCGCGAGGTCTTCGCGCAGGAAATCGACCAGCGTCTTGCGCGCATCGACGCGCTCGCTGACGGTCTCGCCGTTGACTATGAGGGTGATGGAAAGGGCGGTGTCGCTCATGCGCGCGGCTCCATCAACTGCTGCGCCACGCGCTTGAGCAGCACGCCCGCGAGATGCTTTTTCACATCGGCGCTCGCCTGCACGTCGTCATGCGGCGCGAGATCGAGCGCGGCGACCGCGGCCTCGACATCGCCGCCCGCCAGCGCCGCCTCGGCCGCGCGCGCGCGCAGCGGGGTGTCGCCGACGCCGAAAAAGGCGAGCCGCACATCCTTGAGCTTTGGGCCGTCCGCCCGCGCGCTGGCTGCAAGCCCGACGATGGCATAGTCGCCGTGGCGGCGCGCAAGCTCGGCAAAGCCGATGCGCGTATTGGCGTCCGCCGCCGGCACACGGATGCCCGTGAGCACGTCATCGGGCTCCAGCGCCGTCTCGAACAGGCCTTTGAAAAAATCGTCCGCCTTGATGGTGCGTCGGCCTGCCGGCCCGGCCGCCAGCACGTCGCCACCGAGGGCGAGCAGACAGGCCGGTAATTCCGCCGCCGGATCGGCGAAGGCGATCGATCCGCCCACGGTGCCGCGATTGCGGATGGCGGCATGCGCGATGTGCGGCATCGCGCGTGCGATCAAGGGTGCGACTGTCGCGATCGTTTCGGAGCGCTCGGCTTGCACGTGCCGCACGAGCGCGCCGATCTCCACCATGCCGTCCTTGACCTCGATGCGGTCGAGCCCACTGATGCCGTTGATGTCGACGAGCAGGCTGGGGCTCGAGAGCCGCATGTTGAGCGTGGCGATCAGGCTCTGGCCGCCGGCGAGGAGCCGGGCGTCCTTGTGCTGGCCCATGAGCGCGACCGCCTCGTCGAGCGAGTGCGCTTTTCGATATGCGAACGGCGCCGGCTTCACGTTTCCCCCCGGGCGATCTTGTTACGTATTATTGTGACCGGGAACACGGGGAGGTCAATGCGGTGTTACCGCCTTATTTCCACAACAAGCGCGGCATCGCGCGAGAAAGCCGCGGCGCGCCCGCGCAAGTCGAAAAAAGACCGCCCCAAAAAGGGGCGGCCCGCAACAAGTCAGGCGGCGCGCGGCGGTTCAGCCGCCGATCTTACGGCTGTCGCGGTGCCGCACGGCGACCACGCCCGGCCGCGTGAAGATGCCGCGATCCGGCCAGTTGCTGATCTGGTTCGGAACGCCGCCGCCTTCGCCGGGATGCTGGACCGCGCAGAACAGCGTGGTTTCGTCCGACGAGAATTCCGGACCGCAGATTTCGCAGCCCTTCGGCCCACTCAGGAACTGGCGCAGATAGCCCCGGTCGGGACCGGCCGTGGGCACCGCATGGATCGCATCGTTCGGCATGCCGATGTCCACGCTTTCCGGCTGCCCGTCGGTCGCGATCCACAGATTGCCGCGGCTGTCGAAGGCGATGTTGTCCGGGCACGACACCTTGCCGAGCTTATCGGCGTCGGCATAGCCGGCAAAGAACGTCGTATTCGAGGGCAGGCCCGGCGTCAGATCGGCCTTGTTGGTCTTGAGGTCGACCTTGGGATCGCCGGCCAGCAGGAAAATCTCCCACCTGAACTTGGTCGAACCGTGATCGTTGCCGCCTTCCGTCAACTCGATGATGTGGCCGTTGTAGTTCGGCACCCGCGGGTTGGCCAGCGCGCTGCCGGCATCGGGCACCACGCTCGTGCGCTTCGAGTTGTTGGTCATGGTCAAGTAGACCTTGCCGTTGACCGGATTGGGCTGGCAGTCCTCCGGCCGGTCCATGGCGGTGGCCCCGACCGCGTCGGCCGCGAGACGGGTCTTCATCAGGATCTCGCCCTGGTCGGCGAATTTGCCTTGCAGCTTCGGATGCGTGATCGTGAGAGGGATCCAGACGCCGGTATTGTCGTCCCTGAATTTGGCGACATAGAGCGTGCCGTGATCGAGCAGATCGAAATTGTCCGCACGATTGCCGGGATTGTAGCGGTCCCTGCTGACGAATTTATAGACATAGTCGAACCGCTCGTCGTCGCCCGAATAGACGACCGCACGCCCGTCATTCGCCAGAGCCATGGTCGCGGCTTCGTGCTTGCAGCGGCCGAGCGCGGTGCGCTTGCGCGGCACGAAGTTCGGATTGTAGGGATCGATCTCGACCACCCAGCCGAAGCGGAACGCCTCGTTCGGCTCCTTGCTGCAGTCGAACCGGTCGTAGAACTTTTCCCACAACCGGAAGGTCGCGCCGCCGGACACGCCGTAGCGGGCGTGCGCGGCCTTCACGTCGGCATCGGCAGTCTGGTCGTTGTTGGCGAAATATTGATTGAAGTTCTCCTCGCAGGTCAGCCAGGTGCCCCACGGCGTCTTGCCGCCGGAGCAGTTGTTCAGCATGCCGAGGACGTGCTTGCCCGAGCGATCGGCCTTCGTCTTCATCAGCTTGTGGCCGGCCGCCGGACCGGTGATGATCATCGGCGTATCGCCGGTGATGCGGCGGTTGTATTTCGAGTTCTTGACGTAGCGCCAGCCGCTATAGTCGCGCACGAGCTCGACGACCGAGCCGCCATGCGCCGCGATTTCGATGTCGGTCTCTTCCTTTTTCGCCCCGGGAACGTAGTTCCGGAACATTTCGGTGCCGCTCGTGTATTCGTGATTGACCGCGAGCAAGGCACGGTTGCTACCGTTGAGCTGGAAATAGCCCAGGAAGTCGCTGTTATAGCCGAATTGTTGTTTCTGAGCGGCGGCCGTCTGATTTTTGAAGTTGAACGCCGGCGCGCCGGGAAACAGCGGGTCGCCCCATTTCACAACAACTTCGTGGAAGTAGTCCACGGGCACCACGACCTCGTCGAGCGTCGACGGGCTGATCGGCTTGAAGTTGAGTCCGTCCTTGGTGGCGGCCTCGGCTGCCGACGGCAGCAGTGTGGCGCCGGCCATCAGCACCGGCACGCTCGCCGCCGCACCCAGCAGGAACGCGCGGCGGGCCATGCTGCGCGCGAGCACGTCGCCGAAGGTTTCGTTTTCCGGAAGCTCGCCTTGGCTCGCATGGAGGCCGGGCCGGTCGATGCCGTTGCCTTCCTGGTCCATAGCTTCGAGCAAAGTGAGAGTGTTCCGGCTGTGCGCCGGCGTATCGTGTTCCGACATTGGTCGCCCCTCGTGACTGATAGGTTAGAGAGGCGGCAAACTGGTCGGGCGATGTGTCATTCGTATAAATCAAACATGACAATACTATGTGCTTATTGAATTTTCCGTGCATGCATCGCGCGTTCAATTGCGGTGGCGGGCAATTCGGCAAGGATTTCATACGCACTGGGCAATGTCTTCGAATGCCGTCGGCGAGATGCAGGTTGTGAGTGAATGAGCGCGGCGAAGTGCCGCATTTTGAATCCGGTGGGTAACCGTCCGCAAGCGGCGGATCCGCCGGCGTCGGTCTACGTCCTGCGACGCGCTCCAGGACATCTTGCAAAGTCGCCGCCCACAAACAGAATGCCTCGGTCGCGAATTCATAGGTCATTGTCATGACTTTCTTCATCTGCACTGCCTGCGGCACGCAATATCCCGAGAGCGCCGCGCCGCCCGCGCACTGCGTCATCTGCGAAGAGGAGCGGCAATATGTCCCGCCGCGCGGCCAAGGCTGGACGACGCTCGAAGCGCTTGCGCAGAACCACATGAACGGCTTCCGCGAATACGACACCGGCTTGATCGGCATCGGCGCCGGTTTCGCCATCGGCCAGCGCGCGCTGCTGGTGCGCACCGAGGGCGGAAACCTGCTGTGGGACTGCGTGGCCACGCTCGATGCCGCGACCGTCACGCTCATCAAGGCGCTCGGCGGTATCCGGGCGATTGCGATCTCGCATCCGCATTTCTACACGACCATGGTGGAATGGGCGCGCGCTTTCGAGTGCCCGGTCTATCTGAGCGCCGCCGACCGCCAATGGATCATGCGGCCGGACCCGGCCATTCAATTGTGGGATGGCGACAGTCACCGGCTGTGGGACGGCGTGACGCTCATCCGCTGCGGCGGCCATTTCCCCGGCGGCACCGTGATGCATTGGGCCGGCGGCGCGGATGGGCTTGGCATCGTCTGCGCCGGCGACATCCTGAGCGTCACCACCGACCGGAAATGGCTGTCGTTCATGCGCAGCTATCCGAATTTCATTCCGCTTTCGCAGCGCGAGGTCGAACATATCGGAGCGGCACTCGCGCCTTACGCTTTCGACGCGATCTACGGCCATTATTTCGACCGGGTGATCCCGAAAGACGGCAAGCAGGTGCTGGAGAAATCCATCGCGCGTTATGTCGGCGCGATTACCGGAACGCGCGGCTATTGACGGCAGTGCCTACGCGCCGTTCTCGCTGGCGGCAAAGCGGCCGCGCGGAAGCCGGGTGGGAGCAGCTTGCCGCGCGGTCGCCTGAGGCGCGCCGCTTCGTTGCGGAGCGAGCGCCTCGATCCGGGATCGGAGCGCGTGCGTGGCGACGATGGCCCGCCCGCCGGTGCCGAATGCGCGACGATGGTGGCGGCGCCTGCTGAAGAGGACCTTAAATTCGCGCGCGCCTGCGCATTGCTACGGATGGCGCGCGCGGCTCGGGAGAAATGCGCATGCGAGCGGAGAACAAGCGCGGTCGCGCCTACTCGTCGTCTTCGTCGGCGCGGCTGCTCTTGCCGCCGAGCTGCTTGAGCTTGGCGAACACCGCGCTGACGTCGAGCTCGCCCGCCTTTTCCTCTGCTTCGGCCGTAGTGGGAGCGGTTTCAGCTTCCTTGCGCGTGGTTTCCGAAGCCGGCAGCAGGGTCGCGCCGGTATCGACCGGCGCCGGCTTTTCCTTGTTGGCGCGGGACACTTCGAGGTCGAGGTCGATCTGCGAGCACAGGCCGAGCGTCACCGGATCCATCGGCGTCAGGTTGGCCGAATTCCAGTGGGTACGGTCGCGGATCGAGGCGATGGTCGATTTCGTGGTGCCGACCAGCCGCATGATCTGGCTGTCCTTGAGCTCGGGATGGTTGCGCACCAGCCAGAGGATGGCATTGGGGCGGTCCTGCCGGCGCGAGACCGGGGTGTAGCGCGGACCCTTGCGGCTGCGGTCGGGGGTATGGACGGCCACTTTCGGCGGGGTGAGCGCCAGGCGAATCCCCGGATTGACCTCGGCCTCGGCAATCTGCTCGCGGGTGAGCTGGCCGGTGACGATCGGATCGAGCCCCTTGATGCCCTGGGCGGCGTCGCCGTCGGCGATCGCCTTCACTTCGAGCGGGTGCAGCTTGCAGAATTCGGCGATCTGGTCGAACGACAGGGCGGTATTGTCCAGGAGCCAGACGGCAGTGGCCTTCGGCATCAGCGGAGCTGCGGTCGCCATGGCAAAATCTCCTCTAAGCTTCGCCCGCCCGCCGGGCGAAGCCAGTTGGATCATCAGCGATGATCGGAAAGTGCGCGGAATATAGGGGCTGATCCGAAGCCATGCAACCGTCCCGCTTGACAGGTGTCGCTTGACAGGGAAGGGCGACGCGCCCCATGTCGGGGGCTAGTGTCCCGGTTCCGAAGTTCGCAATACGTTGCAGCACTCTTAGGTGCGAACTTCGGAACCGAAGGACACTAGCAAACTCAACACTCTAGTGTCGTTTGGTTCAGAAATTCGCTTGAATGACTCGCGGCGAAAATGAAACGAATTTCTGAACCACGATACGGGGATGCACTTTAAATGCGCCGCTTTCGAGGACATTCATGCTTTCCAGCCCGCCGAAGCCTGCGCTGAGGGTGCTGCTGTGCTCGCCGCGCGGTTTTTGCGCCGGCGTCGTGCGCGCTATCGAGTCGGTCGAGCGGGCGCTCGCCCTCTATGGGCCGCCGGTCTATGTCCGGCACGAGATCGTCCATAACCGCTATGTGGTGAACGATCTGCGCGCCAAGGGCGCGATTTTCGTCGAGGAACTGGCCGAGGTTCCCGACGGCGAGGCACCGGTGATCTTTTCCGCCCATGGCGTGCCGCGCTCGGTTCCCGAGGAGGCGGAGCGGCGCAAGCTGTTTGCACTCGACGCCACCTGTCCGCTGGTGACCAAGGTCCACCGCGAGGCGGAAATCCACCATCGGCGCGGGCGGGAAATCGTGCTGATCGGCCATGCCGGCCACCCGGAAGTGATCGGCACCATGGGGCAATTGCCGGCGGGCAGCGTCACTTTGATCGAGACGCTCGCCGACGCCGACGCCTATGTGCCGCAGGATGCCAAGATCGGAA
>JAKAHJ010000063.1 GCA_021815055.1 Pseudomonadota bacterium
CCTTGCCGAACAGCGGCGAAGCGACGGAAGCCTGGCGCGCCGCCATCCAGTTGACGTTGCCGCGCAGCGTGTTGATCTCGCCGTTGTGCGCGATGTAGCGGTAAGGATGCGCCAGCGACCAGGTCGGGAAGGTGTTGGTCGAGAAGCGCTGGTGCACGAGCGCGACCGCGCTCTCGAAATCCGGGTCGTGCAGATCGGGATAATAGGTGCCGAGCTGGTCGGCCAGGAACATGCCCTTGTAGATCACCGTGCGGCACGAGATCGACACCGGGTAATAGCCGGACACGCGCCGTTCGCGCCGCTTGTAGATGGCGTTGGAGATCGCCTTGCGCAGCACATAGAGCCGGCGTTCGAAGGCGTCTTCGCCGAGCTTCCGCTTGCCCTTGCCGATGAACACCTGCATGTGCTTGGGCTCGGTCGGCTTGACCGACTCGCCGAGCGTCGAATTGTCGGTTGGTACGTTGCGCCAGCCGATGAGCGTGAGCCCTTCGCGCTCGATCACCTCGGCATAGATGTCGCGGATGATCTGCCGCCAGTTCTTGTCCGTCGGCATGAACAGATAGCCGACCGCATATTCACCCGGCGAAGGCAGCGCGAAGCCGAGCCGCGTCGCTTCCTTGGCGAAGAACTTGTGCGGCATCTGCACCAGGATGCCCGCGCCGTCGCCCATGCGCGGGTCTGCGCCGACCGCGCCGCGATGCTCGAGGTTGCAGAGAATGCGCAGGCCGTCTTCGACGATCCGGTGCGACTTGCGGCCCTTGATGTCGGCGACAAAGCCGACGCCGCAGGAATCTTTGGTCAAAGCGGGATCGTATAGGCCGACGGCCTCCGGCATGCCCGGATCGAGCATGGCATTGCGCGAAGGCGCCGCGTCGGAAACGCGCGCCGCGGTCCCGCCATCGATGAAGTCTGCGTCGTTCGTTCGTTCGCTCATCTTGCCCTGCCCCGCCGGTTGGCAGCCGCTCAGGCCGCCCCCGGCGTACTTGCCTTGTCCGCTGCGCCTCAATGGGCGCCGCGCTCAAGATGCAACCGATCCCGAGAAGGGCAGCCTTGCGCGGCCCGACCGGCCGCAGCGACTGCTCCCATTGGGCGCCGCCGGTCTCGGCCGGTCCAACCGGGCCGCCACTGCAGGCGCCGCCATTAGGACAGCAATACTGTCCTAATGGACCATGCCAAATTTTGCACCGCTGCACAAGGGCGGTCCACGCCTGCAAGCACGAATTCTTGCGTTTTGTTGCGGCACCGCTTCCTCGGCGAGCAAGAACAGGACCACGAGCCCGCCTCGGACGCAATGGCGTTGCGCGGTCCATCGTTGTCAACGCGCGACCCCATTAACCGTTTAACCGTGGTTGCGGGAAAACGCAGCGGGGGAGCCCGGTTTGGTTATGGTGAGCGCCGAGTAAAGGAGGGAGACGTCATGAGCGACGAAATCGCAACGGTGCAGGGATCGGCGGACCGCGGAAATGGCCAAGCAGGCGGTCAAGCGGCCATTTCCAGCCTGGCCGAACGTCTTACCGCGCTGGCGCCGGCGCCATCGCTGCAACCTGCGCCGGAGGCGAAAGAACCGGCGGCTGCGCCGGCCGCCCAGCCCGCGCCGCGGCGCGCGCGTTCGCTTATCGGCGCGGTGGTCGCGAGTTTTGTCGCTGCCTGCGCCTTCGTTCCCTATGCGCTGGTCGCGCTCGCCTTGCGGCTCGTGATGGCGCGCCTCTTGTTCCTCGACGGCCAGACCCGCATCGAGGGGCCGAGCGTCCCCCTCACGCTGCATGACTTCAGCTTCTCCGTGGTGCTGCCGCAGCAGATCAGGCCCGAGACCGTCACCGGTTTCCTCACTCAGTCCCCGCCGCTGCCGATGCCGCCGACGCTCGCCGCCTATCTGGTAAGCTACGGCGAATTCGTCCTGCCGATCCTGCTCGTGCTCGGCTTCGCCACCCGCTTCAGCGCCCTGGCGCTGCTGATCGCGACGGCGCTGATCCAGGTCTATGTGGCGCCGCAGGCCTTGTGGACCGCTCACATCTATTGGGCGTCGATCGCGCTCGTGCTGCTGTCGCTGGGGCCCGGGCAAATCTCGATCGACCACATCATCCGCTCCTTTGCCCGGCGGTGAGCGTCGTGCACTCTTTCGTCAGGCAAACAGTTCTCACGGCCGCCTGCGCCGGCGTCGTTCTCGCCGGCGCAAGTCTCGTGGCCGTGGCCGGATCGCGCGCGCTCGAGCCCGCGCCGATCGCCACGGCACTGTCGGCCGGCGACTTGCTCGCCGGTCTGCGGCAGTTGGGGCTGACGCCGATCGGCGAACCGGTGCAGCGCGGGCCTTATTTCGTGACGCACGCCTACGATCCGTACGGCATCGAAATGCGGGTTCTCGTCGATGCGCAATTCGGCGATGTCATCTCGGTGGTGCCGGCGCGCCCGTTGAACGCCGTCTTTGCGCCGCTTTACCAACGCGCGCCGCGCATCATCCACGTTCCGCCGCGCGAGGGCGACGCGGCCGACGATCGAGAGGCCGAGCCGGACCGGTCGGAGCTTCAACCGAAGCCGAAGTCGAAGCCGCGCAAGCGCGCGGAAGCCGCGCCGGAGCCGCATCGCGCGGTCTTGAGCGCGCCGCCGCCGCCCGCCGACATGGGCGCGGCGCCGGCCCCTCCCACGCCGCGCTTCGAGGCTCTGCCGCCGAAGAACACGCCTTAGAACGCAAACGCCCCGGACGAGGGTCCGTCCAGGGCGCTGCTCGTTTCAGATCGACGTCATGTGCGTCAGGCGGCTTGCGCCTCGACGATCTTCGGCTGGCCGTTGCCGATCGGGATCTGGCGCGGCTTCTTGGCCTCGGGGATCTCGCGAGCGAGATCGACGTGCAGCAAACCGTTCTCGAGTTTCGCGCCTTTCACGACGACATAGTCGGCGAGCTGGAATACGCGCTCGAAGGTGCGCGCCGCGATGCCCTGATAAAGGACCTCGCCGGCCGACTCCTGCTTGGCCTGCTTGGCGCCCTTGATCGTCAGCGTGTTTTCCTTCGCCTCGATCGACAGCTCGTTCTCGGCGAAGCCGGCGACCGCGACGGAAATTCGGTAATTGTTCTCGCCCGTGCGCTCGATGTTATAGGGCGGGTAACCCGGAGCGGATTCGAATCCGTCCAGCATCGAGAAAAGCCGGTCGAAACCGACGGTGGAGCGATAAAGGGGAGCAAGATCGAACGTACGCATAGCATATCCTCCTCGAGGTTGAGCGACATGCGGCGGTCCGCCTGATGGCCGGACCAGACCGGTGCGCAGCCGTCATGGCCTGCGCAAGCTTGGATATGGGAAGGCCGTTCCGGACGTGCAAGAGCGACCGGGGAGCCGCAGTTAACCTATTGAAATAAAAAGAATTAACGATCGTATCGGCGCCGTGATTGAGCGCGTCCCTTACCCTGCTATAAGGCCGGGGGCCCGGTTTGCGGGCTGCCTTTGACCGGCGCCATGAAACTCGTCTCCATCCCCGCCAATCCCGTGCCCGATCACGTCGTGACCGGCGCCGTCAAAACCCCGGATGGGGTTTCGCTGCGTTTTGCGCGCTTCGCGCCGCCGCCCGGCCGCAGGGGGACGGTAGTGCTGTTGCAGGGCCGCGCCGAATTCATCGAGAAATATTACGAGACCGTGCGCGACCTGCGTGCCCGCGGCTTCGCGGTGGCGACCTTCGACTGGCGCGGGCAGGGCCTGTCGGACCGCGCGCTCTCCGATCGCCACAAAGGGCATGTGCGGAATTTCGCCGAATACGCCACCGATCTGGAAGCGATCATGGAGCAGGTGGTGCTGCCGGATTGCCCGCCGCCCATATTCGCGCTCGCCCATTCCATGGGCGGCGCCATCGCGCTGCGCGCCTGTCACGACGGCAGCCGCTGGTTCGAGCGAATCGTACTCTCCGCCCCGATGATCGCTTTGCCGCCGGGCCCGATGACCCGCGTCGCGGGTCCGCTCGCGCTCACGATGCGGCTGGTGGGACGCGGCTCGGCCTATATACCGGGCGGCGGGCCGGCCGTGACCGGATCGGAGGATTTCCTCGGCAACCCGCTCACCTCCGATCCGGTGCGCTATGCGCGCAATATCGCGGTGCTGCAGGAAGCGCCCGATCTCGGCCTCGGCTCGCCGACGATCGCCTGGGCGGACGCCGCGCTTCGCGCCATGAAACGCTTCGCCGAGCCCGGCTACTCTACGCAATTGCGTCAGCCGATCCTGATGGTGGCGGCCGGCCGCGACGAGATCGTGTCGACCGCCGCGATCGAAAGCTTCGGGATGCACCTTCTTGCCGGGCGCCACCTCATCCTGCCCGGCGCGAAACACGAAATCCTGCAGGAGCAGGATCATTATCGCGATCAGTTCTGGGCCGCCTTCGACGCCTTCGTACCGGGCACGCCGCGCTATTGAGAGTGTGGCGGCCGCTCTTCCTTCTCCCTCCCCTTGCAGGGGAGGGATAAGAAAGAAGCCAAAGCTCCGCCACCGTGTTCTTTGCGGCGCCGGGTACGCCGTCGTCCTCCCGCCTTCGCCCTTCGGGCTTCGGCGCGGCAAGACTTCGCTCCCCGAGGGGAGCGGAGCGCCGGGAAACGCGGGACACTTGCGATCGTGCCCCTTGGACGGCCGGCGAAGCCGCCCTGACGCGCTTTACGAGGCGCGTCGCTTTCGCTTGCGATGCGAAAGCGCGCCTCCCGGCGCTCCACCAGCGGCGTCTTGCCGGCGTCCGGGCCGCGCTTCCGAAGGAGCGCGAAGCGCTCGCATCGTCAGCCAGCTCCTGGCGGCGGGTCATAGTGCCCGCGAGCGGAGCCCCGGCGCCGCCCGAGTGCTGAGGTTACGAGCCTCGCCCGCGGGCGCCGCGTCCTGCTCCGCCTTCGGCACGTCTCCGGAAGACGCCCCTCACCGAACTGGACGACGTAGGAATAATATGCTATAGGATGAAAGTCAAGGCATATTGGAATATTTTCTGCCGCTCGGGCGAGCGCATAAAGCCTGACGCGAAGAACATCCCCGTCGGCGGGCACGGCGCTGACGCGCCTTTCCCTATCCTACAGGCAATTGCGTGCTTGCCGAGCCGCTCAATTCGCCTCGGCGTAGGCCATGGCTGAGGTCATGCGCGGCACCACGATCAGGCGATCGACCTGGCCATTGTTATAAGCCTGCAGGAATTTTTCGTATTCCTTGAACGAGACGCAGCCATTCGATTGGCCGTTCGGCCCGAGCATGTAAGTGTGGGCGAGCATGCCGTCGCGCCCGTACATCTTGCTGCCGTCGACGGGCGTCAGGCGCAGCGCCTTCACGCCATGGAAAAGTTTTTCACGCAGCGAGATCTTGTAGGTGTTCGGCGGCGTCACGCCGCGGCTCTTGCGCTGGAACGAGGACGGATCGTCGAGCCATTCGCCCAGACCCGAATGCGCCTCGAGCGTCTCGCCGTTCGGCATATACACGGCGCGCGCGCTGATGTCGTAGATCGCGGTGCGCGGATTGGCGGCGAACACCGCGGCGGCGGCCTGCTTGTCGTGCGGCGTGAAGAACTGGCGGAGCATAGCGAAAAAGCCGTTCCCGGCGGGCGCGCTCTCGACCGCGGCGGGCGCGGTCGCAACCGCCGCAGGCGCTTTCGTATTCGATGCAGGCTTCGTGGGCTGCACCGGAATGTCGGCAAGCATCTCCGGCTGGGAGCGCGGCAGCGGCACGCCGGTCACTTCAGTGGGAACGGTTTGCGGCGCGGGTGCCGTGGCCACCATCGGCCAAACCGACGGCGCCATCAAAATCGCAAGCCCGCCGGCCGGCCGCCAGGCGGAGGATAGATCGCGATACAAGGCTCGATTGCCGATCGACGCGACGGGCGGTGCTGTCCGCTTGGGGGTCTCGGCCACCGTTGAACTTGGCGCCGGCTGTGCCGGCCGTGCCGGTGGCTCGGTGGCTGCCGATACCGCAGCGGAGGGCTTGGCTTCTTTGCGCAGATAGGCGTCTTGCGCCCATGTCAGTACGGCAGCGACGGCCGCCGCAGCAGCGGTCGCGCTCAATATGGCCCGCAGGCTGAACGGCGTGAGTCTGCGCAAAAACCGCAGATCTGGCACGGCCGGGAAACTGCGGATCCGCAATCCAGGCACTATCGTAAAGTCGGACATTACTGGCGGCTGACGTCCCCGTTAATGCGCCGTTAGCTAATTCCTGTCCCGCGCGGCGCAGGAGTCAAGATGGCCCGCAAACCATGGACAAATTATGGTGAGGACGGCGTGAGGCGGGGTCGGAAAATACACAAGAAACAGCCACTTAGCCATTAAGCATGGCGAGCGCCGCTTGGTGCACGCGCCGGTCGCCCGCTACCACGATGCGGCCGCCCGCCTGCGCCGGACCGTTGTCCCAGGTGGTGACGATGCCGCCGGCGCCGGCGACGATCGGGATCAGCGGCACAATGTCGTGCGGCTTGATCTCGGTCTCGACGATGAGGTCGATCTGGCCGGCCGCCAGCATGCAATAGGCATAGCAATCGCCGCCGTAGCGCGAGAGCTTCACCGCGTCCTCGACCTTGCGGAAGGCCGCGCGGTCGGCCTCGTTCATCAGCAGCGGACTGGTGGTGAACAGCAGCGCATCGCTCAAGGCCGCGCAGGCGCGTACGCGCAGATCGCGATTGCCGGCCGGCCCGCGATAGCGCGCCGCGCCGTTGTCGCCGGAAAAGCGTTCGCGCGTGAAGGGCTGGTGCATCATGCCGAAGACCGGTTCGCCGAAGCGCATGAGGCCGATCAGCGTGCCCCAGGCCACCATGCCGGCGATGAATGACTTGGTGCCGTCGATCGGATCGAGCACCCAGACGTATTCGGCGTCGGTATGCTCGGAGCCGTATTCCTCGCCCAGGATACCGTGCGCGGGGAAGCTTTTGCGGATGAGCGTGCGCATCGCGTTCTCCGCGGCGCGGTCGGCGGCGGTGACGGGATCGAAGCCGCCGGCCTTCTTGTTCTCGACCGCCAACGCCGTGCGGAAAAAGGGCAGGATCGTCTCGCCCGAAGCGTCGGCGAGCCGGTCGACGAAGCTGGTGAAATCCACGGCTGTCATGGTTTCTGCCTAGCGCAAGCCCGGGAAAAAGCCAGCACCACCCTTAATCGCCAGCTTTGGCGAAGGGCTGAAAACTGCGCGTCGGGGGCAGGGGTCAGACGGCAGGAATAGAGCATGATACCGTCCACTCAATGTCTTGTGTGCGACACAGCAATTTCAGGGCCGCGAAAGTTGCAACCCTCAGAGCGCACGCGGACGCGTTCAGGCTTTTAGAATGTGGCAAGTTTGATACATTCCTGCCAAAATATTGGATTATTCCCGGACATCGACGATTCTCAGGTATGCAGTTAAATCATGGGTTTTAGCAAATACGCACTTGATTTTTGTGCGTCGCGGTGTAGGTTATTGCAATGCGGTAGCGATACCGCTGCCCTCCTTGGGCGTTTCCTCCCTAGACTTGGGCCGCTTGCACCCGCGAGCGGTCCTTTTTTTGCGCGCCATTATGGACGGGCTACTCCGCAGCCGCCGCCCTGTAAGGCCGCAGCTCTTCTAGCGGGATTTCGCCGAGGCGCCTGGCCAGCGTATCCATGTCCGCGGCCAGGCGGGCAAAGCCGGGCGCGCGCTCGTAGCGGCGCTCATCCATATAGAGGGCGCGGTTGATCTCGAGCTGGATGGCGTGCAGGCCGGCGGCTGGATTGCCATAGTGTTCGGTGATGAAGCCGCCGGCATAGGGCTTGTTGCGGCTGAGCGTATAGCCGAGCGAGCGCAGCGTCTGTTCCACGGTTTCCGAGACGACGCCGATGCAACTCGTCCCATAGCGGTCGCCCAGCACGAATTCCGGGCGCGGCCGTTCCTCGCGGTTGCCACCGGTCGATGGCATGGAGTGGCAGTCGATCAGGATGGCGGCGCCGAAGTCCTGCTGCAGCCGGGTAAAAAGCCGGCGCAGGGCGCGATGATAGGGCTTGTAGAGCGTCTCGATACGGCTGAGCGCATCGTCGACCGGGATGCGGCGGTCGTAGATTTCCTGGGCGTCGCCCACCACGCGCGGGACGGTGCCGAGCCCCCCCGCCACCCGCATGGAGCGGGTATTGGCGAAGGAGGGGAGGCGGCCGTCGAACATGCGCGGATCGAGCTCGTAGGGCTCGCGGTTCACGTCGACGAAGCAGCGCGGGAAGTGGGCGCGCATCAACGGATAACCCTGCGCCACCACCCCGGCCACCAGCTCGTCGACGAAGCTGTCCTCCGAGCGGCGCAAGGTGGCGACTTCGAGCCGCGAGGAGGCCAGGAATGCGCGCGGATAGGTCGAGCCGGAATGCGGGGAATTGAACAGGACCGGCCCCCGCAGCGCCGCGGGCTCGATGATCTCGAACGGCGGGTCGAGCTCGTCGCGGTTGTGGCTCATGGGACACGGCCGGTTGGCAAAGGTCGATACCGTTGCGGTTGAGGCGGCGTTAAGGCCGTCATTTGGTCACGGACTGGGGACAATTCCAAGCCTTGCGCCGGGTTCACTCGTTGTTTACCGGGTACAAGTCTTATGGCTCCGTTTAGGGCCGGTTTCTCGGACCGATTCTCGGACCGGTTCTCGAGACGGCCGGAGGGGTGTTGTTTTCAATGTCGAAAATCCTGCTGGCCGAAGACGACACCGACATGCGGCGTTTTTTGGTCAAAGCGCTGCAAAACGCCGGGTTTGACGTCACGTCCTACGATAACGGCCTGTCGGCCTATCAACGGCTGCGCGAGGAACCGTTCGAGCTCCTTTTGACCGATATCGTGATGCCGGAGATGGACGGTATCGAGCTCGCCCGCCGGGCGTCGGAACTCGATCCCGACATGAAGATCATGTTCATCACCGGCTTCGCCGCCGTCGCCCTCAACGCCGATTCCAATGCACCCAAGCAGGCCAAGGTGCTGTCGAAGCCGATCCATCTGCGCGAACTGGTCAGCGAAGTGCAGAAGATGCTGGCGGCAGCGTAAAGACCCGCCCCCGGCACGGCCTTGCCTCGCCGTTGCGGAGCCGATAAGACCACAGCCGGAATAGGGCGCGTAGCTCAGCGGAAGAGCACTACCTTGACATGGTAGGGGTCACAGGTTCGATCCCTGTCGCGCCCACCATCCAGTCCGGCATTCTTTCAATTTCTCGATACTTGATGAAGCAGCGCGACAATGGCGGGCTATTTCATAGCGGTCTCTGGGCGAAGTCGTCTCTGTCGTGGACACGGGTCCATGCGGCGTATCGCCATAACCGCAATGAGGATTGAAAATGACGAACGTGCTGGTAACCGGCGCAAGTGGATTTCTCGGCTCGGCGGTTGTCGCGCGCCTGATCGGGGACGGACACAACGTCACGGGTGTCGATCCGGCACCCGCAAAGACGGGCTCTTACCGGCACATACGCGACGACCTGTCCGACTCCAATAAACTCGCCGACCTGCTGTCGGCCGGGCGAATCAGCCACGTTCTTCATTGCGGCGGCGTGTCGGGACCGATGGTCCTGGCCGACCAGCCTCGCCGGATCGTCGAAATCAACGTCACCGGCAGCCTCAACCTTCTCTACGCGTCGATCGACGCCGGCGTTCAGACTTACGTTCAGTGCTCCTCCGTTTCGGCAGTCGGCGACTTCTACGAAAGTGAACCGATCGGCGACGACTATCCGCTGCGGCCGACAACGACCTACGGCTGCTCAAAGGCCGCGGTCGACATGGTGCTTCGCGGGCTATGGCAACGCGTTCCTCTCGACATATGCTCTCTCCGGTTTACCAGTATTTACGGGCCCGGACGCCAGACCGAATTCATCGTCGACGATATCGTACGCGCCGCCGTTCGCGGCGACACATATGTCGCCGAGGCAACCACGGATTGGCCCTATGTCTACATTGACGATGCCGGGGATGCCGCGATAGCGGCATGTTTTTCGACGAAGCGCCGGCAACTTTTTTATTACATCGCCTATCCCCAACAGGTATCGGTTGAACAATTGGCCGCGGAAGCGACTGCCGGTGGCAAGCGGCTGGGGCGCATCAGCATGAGCAACAACCCACGGCTCTCATCACGCGGACCGCTTGATATCGCTCCCGCACAACGCGATTTCGGCTTTTCCCCCAAGGTCGATTATCGCGAGGGTATTCGTCGCATGGTCGCCGATATGCTCGATAGGGAAAGCTGATTTCCACCATTCGCGCTTGTGACGCGTCGGTGCAATTGACATACTTGCTGGTTCTCCTGCGACGCAAAGCCCGAAGCGGGCCTTTTCGGCTTGCCGCTTCGAATTCTGAACAGCCAAGGCGAGGAACTCCATGCCGCACCTGACGACTGATGATGGCGTCAAACTGTTTTACGAAGAGATCGGAGGCGGAATCCCCATCATCTTCGTTCACGAGTTTGCGGGCGACTACCTTTCCTACGAATTTCAGATGCGCTATTTCGGCCAACGCTATCGTTGCATCGCCTACAACGCGCGCGGGTATCCGCCGTCCGACGTCCCGGTAGACGGCGAGAAATACTCTCAGCAGCGCGCCTGCGACGACATCCGCGCCGTCCTCGACGCCCTGAAGATCGACAAGGCCCACATCGCCGGATTGTCGATGGGTGGGTTCGCCGCCCTTCACTTCGGCTTCAACTATCCTGACCGAGCGCGCTCGCTGGTCGTCGCCGGGTGCGGGTATGGCGCGGCCCCCGACAAGCGCGCGCAATTCGCTGCGGAAGCCGAAGCCGCCGCCGCTCACTTCGAAAAACAGACCATGGCCAAGGCTGCCGAAGGCTATGCGCTCGGTCCGACCCGCGTTCAATTTCAGAACAAAGATGCGCGCGGCTGGCGCGAATTTGCCGACCAGTTGGCGGAGCACTCGACCGAAGGCTCGGCGCGGACCATGCGCGGCGTGCAGAGCCGCCGGCCCTCGCTGTTCGATCTGGTGGACCAGATGAAGGCGCTCAAGGTGCCCACCCTGATCATAACCGGTGACGAAGATTGGCCGTGCCTCGAGCCCGCGCTCTTGATGAAGCGCATGATCCAGACTGCCGCCCTGGTGGTGATGCCCAATGCAGGGCATACGATCAACCTCGAGGATCCGGCCGCCTTTAATCAACATCTGTCGGAGTTTTTCCATACAGTGGACGTCGGCGCATGGCGGGCCCGCGATCCTCGCGCCAACGTTTCGGCGATCCTCGGCAAGTAGGAACCGGTCAGATCGCGGTATAGCCTCCATCGACCAGCATGTCGGCACCCGTGACAAAGCTCGCGGCGTCGCTTGCGAGGAACAAAGCGGCTTCGGCGACCTCTTCCGGCTGCCCAAGCCGGTTCAATACGTGCTTCGGGCCGGCCTCACGGCGGGCCTTTTCCATGTCGCCGAAACGCAAGATCAGGCGGCGCGTCTCGACCGCCCCGGGCGAGAGTGAATTCACCCGGATATTGTCGGCCGCATGATCGACAGCCATGGCCTTTGCAAGCTGGATGACCGCGCCTTTGGTCGAGCAATAAGCCGCGCGCCGCGGCGCCGCGACGCTTCCGAGCTGCGACGCGATGTGAATGATGCTCCCGCCGCCGGAAGCGATCATCGACGCGAGAACGGCGCGACTCATGAGATATGCACCCGTCACATTGACGGCGAACGTCTTGTTCCAATCGGCGAGCGATGTCTCGGCGACGGTGCCGTTCGGATCGTCGAACGCTGCCCCATTCACGAGCACCTTGATGTGACCGAAGCTCGCGGTTGCCGCCGCCACTGCCTGCTGGGTGGCGTCCTCGTGCGTAACATCGCACGCGATGGCCATGGCACGGCCGCCCTTCTCGCCGATCAGCATGGCCGTTTCATCCGCCGCGGCTTTTATATGATCGACACAGGCGACCGAGGCTCCGGCACCAGCAAAGGCCAGCGCGATCGCGCGGCCGATGCCGCCACCTGCGCCGGTGACTATGGCCGCTCGACCGCCCAGCACGCCTTTGTTCATGCTTGAACCCCGCTCATTGCCACTGCCCGCGCCGCGCTGCGCCCCAGATAAGCCTCCTGTACCCGCGGGTCCTGTTTGAGGTCCTCACAACGGCCGGAAGCGATGATCGATCCGGTCTGCAGCACATAGCCGCGGCTTGCCGTCTCCAATGCATAGCGCGCGTTCTGCTCGACCAGCAGAACGCTTGTCCCCTTGGCATTGATGGCTTTGATCGCCCGGAAGATTTCCTGCACGACTATCGGAGCGAGACCGAGCGAGGGCTCGTCAAGACAAAGGAGCCGCGGCTCGGACATCAACGCGCGGGCGAGCACGAGCATCTGCTGCTCGCCGCCACTGAGCGTGCCCGCATTTTGCGCCGAGCGCTCCTGCAACCGCGGGAACATAGTGTACATCTGTTCGATAAGGGAACGAACTTTCGCGGCATCTCGCCGGAATTTGAAACCTCCGAGTTCGAGGTTTTCTCGCACGGTCAGAAACGGGAAGGCATGACGTCCTTCCGGCACCAGCGCGATTCCCATATTGGTCCGTTCGTGCGAAGGCACCCGGCTGATGTCGCGCCCTTCGAAATAGACGGATCCCGAACGCGGAGCCAGTGCCCCCGCAATGGCCCGTAGCGTCGTCGTCTTGCCGGCGCCGTTCGCCCCGATCAGGGTAACGATTTCTCCCGTCTCCACCGATAGCGTTATCCCCTGACAGGCCGGGACCTGGCCATAGGCAAGCTCCAAGGAATCGATCGCGAGGAGGGCGCTCACGGGGATTCGTCTCCCAAATACGCGGCAATCACCCCCGGGTGAGACTGGACCTCAGCCGGAGTTCCTTCGAAGAGATATTGACCGTAGTCCATCACCAGGATCCGGTCAGCGACCTTCATGACGAGGTCCATATTGTGCTCGACCAGGATGATCGTGATGTGGCGCATGCGCAATTCCACGATCCGCTCCAGTAAGGCGTCGACCTCCGCATTGTTCAGACCCGCCGCAGGCTCATCGATCATCAAAAGGCGCGGCGCCGTCGCAAGCGCTCGCGCAATCTCGAGCATGCGCTGCTCCCCATAGGAGAGCGCGCCGGCCGTTACGTGGATGCGGTGTTTCAGGCCGACGAAGCTCAAGAGCTCGACCGCCTCGGTTCGGCACCGCTCGACGTCACGGCGGAATGCACCGGCGTGGAACACGTATTGCCAGGCCGGAATCGCGTGACGCGTATGAAAGGCCGCCAACACGTTTTCCAGCGCCGACAATTGCTTGAACAGGCGGATTTTCTGGAAGGTGCGGGCAATTCCGTGACGGACACGCACATGCGCCGGAACGCCGACCATGGCGATGCCGTCGAAGTGCAGAGTGCCCGCGTCAGGCTGATAGTGCCCGCTCATAAGATTGAGCATGGTCGACTTGCCGGCGCCGTTCGGGCCGATGACGGCGAACACCGTGCCTTCCGGAACGGAAAGCGATATGTCGCGGACGGCCTGCACGCCACCGAAACTCTTTTGCAGACCCGTTGCGACGAGCAGCGGCTTTCCGGCGGCCGGCGACACCGGCCGTTCCGCCGCCTCGGCTGCTGGCTGCAGTGCGCCGGTCATTGCACCGGCTCCTTGCGGGCGACATTCTTCTCCCCCCGCAACTTCATCGCGAGCATTTTCCCCGCCTGGACCATCCCGCCTGGCATGAACATGACGACCAGGGTAACGGCGACGCCGTAAACGATGAGTCGCAGGTCGCCGACGCCTCGCAACAGCTCCGGAAGGATCGTCAGCAGGATCGCTCCGAATACCGGACCGACGAGGCTACCCATCCCGCCGACGATCACCATCGCAAGGATCGTGAAAGATTCGGTGATCATGAACGCGTCAGGAACGAGCGTCCCGACGAAAGGTGCATAGAAGCAACCGGCGGCACCGGCCACTGCCGAGCTCATCGCGAAGGCAAAGACCTTCCACTTCGTGCCATTGACCCCCAGCGAACTGGCAGAAACTTCATCTTCCCGAATCGCAGTCAACGTTTCCCCGACCGGCGAGCGAACCAGCTGATCGAACAAAAGGTAAACGAGGAAAGCGAACCCGGCGACGAGATAGAAAAGATTGGTGAGGTTGGAAAAGTCTATCTTGCCGAGCCCGGGAATGCTCATGCTGGGCGGCGGCGAAATGCCGTAAATTCCGAGCGGGCCCTGGGTAAGGCTGATCCAGTTCAGGAGAATTTGATAGGTGATAACCGCGAATCCGAGCGAGGCGATGGCGAGATAGTGGCCGCGCAAACGCACGGCGAATAGCGATAGAAGCATACCCGCCGTACCGGAGATGACGACTCCGCAAGCAAATGCGGCCCAGAACGGCACACCCAATTGCGTGATCAATAGCGTCGAAGCGTAAGCTCCGATTCCGTAGAAGGCCGACTGGCCCAGGTTGAGTTGCCCGGCATAGCCAAGGACGAAGTCGAGTCCGATTGCGAGTAGGACGTTGATTGCGCAGATGATCAGGTTGGTCTGCCAGTACGAGTCCGTCAGAACCATAGGCAGCAGTGCAATCACGATCAGGGCGACAAGCTGCCAGAAGCGACGCGACGCAAATAGCGTGTTCGATGCCGGCCGGGCCGGATTGGTCACGGCAGGACTAGACATTTTCTTCTCGGCTTTCTGCAATCAACCCAGTCGGCCTCACGGCAAGAGTGAGGAGCAGCAGGCCGAATACGACAATGTCGATCAGACCGGGATCGAGGAACTGGGTAGTGAAACTCTCGATAAAGCCAACGATGAAGCCGGCGATAATGGCGCCTTCGATATTGCCGAACCCGCCGATAATCACGATTGCGAACGCCTTGACGATGACCGAGGTCCCGGCAAACGGCGTGAGCACTAGAACCGGCGCCAGCAGGGCGCCCCCCATGCCGGCGAGCGCCGAGGCGATCACGAAGGTGAGCATGACCACGAAATTCGGATCGATGCCCATCAGGCCGGCGGTTTCCCTGTCTTGCGAAACCGCCCGAAGCGCCTTTCCGGTGTAGGTAAACTTCATGAACGCATACAGAAGGCCGATCGTCAGCGTGGACACAACGATAATCAGCAAATTCTGTACGGTTACGAAAATCCCACCGAAGCGCACGACGCTGTTGCTGTACGACGTACTGAATGCGTAGGGGATTGGCCCCAGCACGGTCAGCATCAGATTTTGAAGCATGATCGACACGCCGATCGTGGCGATCAGCGGGAGCAGTTCACCCCCGCGCTTTCTCAGTGGCGAGAAGATGGCAGCATTGAACAGCCATCCCAGGAACCCGCCGACGATCACGGCGGCGGCGATTCCGGCGAAATAGCTGCCCCCCAGCAGGGGCGTCACGAAGTATGCGGCGAAAGCCCCGATCGTGACGATGTCGGCGTGCGCGAAGTTGATTTGGACGAGCACGCCG